>NZ_CAWLTV010000057.1:0-48004 GCF_963864045.1 Picosynechococcus sp. NKBG042902
CACTTCCATATACCGCTCCACATGGGACTGCCAAGTATATACCCGGCGCACATTGCGAATCCCCTGTTGCGAAAACGTTTGCCACCGTTGGGCGTCCCCTAAAATTTTGCTAATCTTCGCCGCAATATCCTGGGGTTCAAGGGGATTGACCAAGTAACCATTTTGACAATTTTTCAAAATATCCACTGGCCCCCCATCCTCAGTGGCCACAATGGGTAAACCGCTGGCCGCCGCCTCGATCAACGTTAAACCAAAGGGCTCCGTTAAGGCTGGATTTACAAATACCCCTTGGGAAAGACTAGCCAGCCGATACAGTTCCCCAATTTCCTGGGCAGACAAAAATTTAGGATAGGCCACTTTGCCATACAGGTTATACCGATCAATTGCCCACAACAATTCCGTAAAGATCGCCTGGGCATTGCTGCTTAAATCCCGTGGATCGTCTCGCGTACCCGAAAAAACAATCAAATTAGCCTGCTGTTGCAACGATGGTGATGTCCCAAAAGCTCGAATTAGGCCCAGAATATTTTTGCGCTGATCCAAACGGGACAAGGCTAAAATCATCGGCTTACGGGGTTCCTGCAAAAACACCGCCAATTTCTGCCAAACTGAACCTCGCCATTCATCACCCGTAGGAGGATAAAAACATTGCAGATCCGTCCCCGGTGGAATCACCCGCATATTTTCCGGATGGTAAAAATCGTACTGGGCATACTGACCCTGGATTTCCTGTTGGGTACTGGTAATCACCCTGGTAGCTGAGGCAAGGGTTTCTTCCTCCGCATTAATTCGCCGGGTTAAACGGTAACGACTCTCGATCAGTTCCCCTTTAACCCCACTGGCAAGCAAGCGCTTGCGTTTGCTGCGACCGAGGGAATGGCCTGTGTGAAATAAAGGAATTCCCAGATGATTCGCTAGACGGATGCCCACATAACCGGCATCGGCATAATGACTGTGGATCAGATCCGGGAGTCTGGGTTGATGGTTGAGATAGGTTAAAGTGTTGTCTGCGAAATTATCGAGGTAATCCCACAGTTCTTCTTTGGGAATATAGTCATCGATCCCGGCCGAGATGCGAATAATATTGGCTTTTTCGCTAATGGGTTCGCAGGACTGACCATAATCGGCACTCACTTTTGGGTCAATGATCTGCTTGGTAATCAAATCGACCTGTTCAATGTCTGGGTGCTGGGCCAGGGCAGCCGCAAGTTCGACCACATATTTCGTCTGACCACCCGTATCAGCATCACGACCCAATTCTAAATTTTGACTGCGGATAAGACCGTGAATACTGATTAAAACGATGTATCGAGGAGATTGGGGACGCATCATCGTTGCTCTGGGGGCATACCCAATATCAACCGTCGCAAGGGGTTTGGTTCTCGTTGAAAAATGAATCGCAAAACGCAACCAAAAGGTAACTGCTGTTGTGATGTTAGCGTACCCTTTAGCCCAGTAAGGATCCTTGAAAAATATCTTCATTAATCAAAAATTGGCCAAAGTAGGTCAATTTCTCTGGGCAATTTCCCTGGCTAAAGACCATAAAAAAACCTCCCCGGAAGGAGAGAGAATTTCATACAAATCTGTACCTAAAAATAAATGCTTATTTCGCCTTAGCTTGGTAACTGTTGAAGGTATTTTGTAGGAGCATCGCTACAGTCATGGGGCCGATGCCACCGGGGACGGGCGTAATCTGGGCGGCGACTTGGGCGGCCTCTGTGTAGGCGACATCTCCCACCAGGCGCGATTTACCCGTTGCCGTATCAACGATGCGATTGATGCCCACATCGATCACCACAGCACCGGGCTTGATCATGTCAGCGGTAATAAATTCGGGTCTGCCAATGGCGGCTACGAGAATATCTGCTTCCCTGGTCACCGCAGCGAGGTCTTGGGTGCGAGAATGGGCGATCGCCACCGTGGCATTTGCTTCTAAAAGCATCAAGGCAATGGGTTTCCCGACCAAAATACTCCGGCCCACCACCACGGCTTTTTTCCCTTCGAGGGGGATGTGATATTCCTTGAGCAGTTCCATTACGCCGTAGGGGGTACAACTGCGCAGGCCCGGTTCGGAGCGTACAAGATGGCCTAGGTTTAAGGGGTGCAGCCCATCGGCATCCTTTTCCGGAGCAATGGTCAAGAGCAAGCCCACAGCATCTAGGTGGGGCGGTAATGGTAATTGCACCAAAATCCCGTCAACCCGCTCATCTTGATTCAGGTCTTGGATCACGGCTTCAAGTTCGCTTTGGGTGGTATCGGCGGGAAAATGCTTACCAAAGGAGGCCATGCCAATCCGTTCACAGGCGCGTTCTTTGTTACGGACATAGGCAGCGCTAGCAGGATTATCCCCAACCATCAGCACGGCGAGACCGGGGGGACGACCCATTTTTGGGGTGAGGGCCGCGATTTGGGTTTTGAGGTTTGCTTGGATTTTTTGGGCAAAGCTTTTGCCGTCAAGGATTTGTGCCATGGATGTCGGGGATGCTGAGCATTTCGGTTGCCAAGTTTATCTTAGATCCGATGCTGGGGATAGGGCTTGAATCAGGCAAATTTAAGGAGTTGTAGGAGAATTTTTGGGGCGACGGCTGCGACTGCGTGGGGGTTGAAGGGCTTTTTTGATCAGGGTTGGAATTTCTTTAAGATTACGGCCAAAGGCGAGTTTTTCCCGTTTAAAGGCGCTGTGCATTTCCGCAGGGGTGTAAGTGTCGCTAATGCAGTAGGAAAGTTGGTTGGCGATGATGGTTCCGGCATCATAGCAACTGCGCTGGATGGGAGCGTGACTGCCACAGAGGTAAGTGACCACGGGGGTTTGGATCTGGTCGCGGATCAGAGGAATCAGATCGATTTCTTCTTGGGAGCCATAGCGACCTAAAAGGGCGATCGCCTTGGTTTGGGGATCTTGATCGAGGTAGTGGAGCCACTGGGCAAAATGGGAACCCGGCAGATCAGCGTTGCCCACATCCACCACATAGGATTGGCCTAAACCCGCTTGATTGAGCAAAATTGCCACTTCCTGGGAGAGGCTACTAAACCGACTGAGAAGCGCAACCTCACCGGGTTGGAAATGATTAACGAAGCTTGTCCCTAGCCACAGTTGCCCCGGAATCACGAGTCCACTGCTCCCTGGCCCTAGGATCTGCACCTCTTCTTGTTGGGCTTGGCAGAGCAGACGCACCATATCCAGGGGCGGCACTCCCGCAGAAACGATGATTAGTTGTTTAATCCCGGCGGCGATCGCCTCAAAGGCCGCATCCAAAACCTCAAAGGGTTCGACAAAGATCAAACTGGTGGTAATCTCGCCGACCTGGGCCTTGGCTTCCATGACTAAATCAAAAATGGGAATGCCGTCAAGGGTCTCGCCACCGCCCCCAGCACTGACGCCCCCAATAATCTCGGTGCCATAGGCGACCATCCGGGGGAGATAATATTGGGCGAGGGGCGTATGGATCCCTTGAATCAGAATATTGTGATTTGTGTGCCAAGCCATTGCCGTTGTGTCTAAGTCCTGTGTGTGAGAAAAGTTGAAAGGCGTTTTAGGTTCCGGGTTTACTGAGGGCGATCGCCTGTTTGACGGCGGCCTCTAAATCTTCTTCCCAATGGCAACCGGGCGCGATCGCCGGGTCAAGGGAAGGTAAACAGCGCACAATAATGTGTTGGGGCAACTCAGGTAGCTCTGGATCGGGGTCAGCATCCGGGGCGATCGCCAATTGGGGTAAACGGGCCGTTAAAGTTGCCAAAATGCGTTGGTTAATTTCTGCTTCCGCCACCAAGTTCAACAAAACCACCTTGATCTGCGGTAGTGCAGCCAATTGTTCAAGAATGATCTCGATCTGTTCATCTAGGTCGTAGGGTGAAAACACTCGACCCTGGGCGCGGGGGCCAAGGAGCCAACAACAGGCTGGATGACCCTTGAGATCATGGAGCATATCCCAAATCACCGCCGCTGCCCCCACCCCATAACAAACAATGCCCACCGCGCCCCCCTGGACATCATGTTGCCAAGAGAGGGGGGCCGCCTCTGGGGTAAAGCTGAGTTGGTTTTGGTGCTCGTAAAATAGGGCGATTTCAGGGTGCTTACGGAGAGCCGTATCGTGAACCGTGACCTTACCATCAAGGGCCATTAATTCCCCTGCTTGGTTAATGCCCAGGGGATTGATTTCCACCAATTCCAAGTCCTTGGCAAGGAGCAAATCGTACATTTTTTTGATGATGTCGCTCAAGGCGGGGACTAATGCGCCCCGGATACCCATTTTGTTGAGGAGATGGCGCGCTTGGAACGGGGAGAAAAAGTCTTTGATCACCACTTGATGGAGGTTCGCCAAAAGCTGATCGATTTCCATGCCGCCGTGGGCCGACCCCAAAAGCACAGGCCGCTGCAATTCGTAGTCTAAAACCACCGCCAAGAAAATTTCCTGCTTGCGCTCGTAGTGGGCCTCGGCCAGTAAAACATCAGGGTATTGCCCAGCGATCGCCAAATTAAAAATATTCCGCGCGGCGGCGATCGCATCGATGGTATTCTGCACCCGTTTAATGCCCCCAGCTTTACCCCGTCCCCCAGCCCGCACCTGGGACTTCAGCACAATGGGATAGGGAATTTGCAACTGTTTCAGTTCCCGGGGATCCGCAATAATCTGGGACGGCAACGTGGGTATCCCCACCTGTTCAAAAAGTTGTTTTGCTTGGTATTCGAGCAATTCCATTAGCGCAGAGGCAACCTCTATATTTCTCAACTCAAGCCTAACTTAAAACCTGAACCCTAGTCATCAAGGCCAGAGGTTCCAGTGCCGAGGCGCAATGATTGGGCTTTATCTTTTTTCACGTATTTAGGTAATTAGGCGAACAAGGGAAAAAAGTTAATTGCAGTTAAAGAAATGGTGTTTTTTAGATTAAGTTTTATCTGGGATCTCAACGGATTATTTAGGGTTGTTTGCACCCAATAAATTCTGAGCCATTCGCCCCCAAGACAAGCCATGGATCGCGGCGGTCTAGCCGGGAAAATACGCATCTAGCTTTTGTTTTAGGCGGATTTGGGCTTCAAACAGATTTGGGTAAGCTTCCCCCCGGTGGGTATGGTGATCGTAAAGGAGATTCTCGCCCGCAAAATGATCTGGATCGCAAACATAGCTGATTAGATTTAACCCCAAAGCTCGATTTTCAAAGATCAAGACCGGGAGCAAGGATGGGTCGGGCACGGCATAACCAAACCGGGCGATCGCCTTTTCTGCCACCGTAATTCCAATGATCGTTTCATCGCCCCAGAGAATCTCACTATCGGGAATCGTCAAAGCATAAAACCACAGGCGATCAAGGGCTTGCCAGTCCGTTGCCGTAGCCCGTTTGGTCAAATTTTCCCAGCGACTGGGGTCAGGTTTTAACAAGGTCGCAAAGGCTGCCACCAAACCATGACTCGGTTGATAGCCAGCGGCGGTACGGTGCAGTAACACCTCAACGTAATACCCCCGGCGCTGTTCTCGACAAATGACCTTGAGGCTCCCCTGGGCATCCGCAATTTCCCACCAAAGTAGTTGCAGAGGCTCCTCATAGGCTTGGGTACAAACCCGTTGGAGCTGGACTTCAGGATCTTGGCCCGTGGCGTGGGTCGTTGGGGACATGGACAAAAATTGGGTGGTGACAGAGCGAAATCTAGCTTAACCCCTAGGCCGATGAAAGAGAAAAGTCACCCCAGAGTTGAACCGTTGGGGTGACCGGACTGTAACGCCAAATCCTAAGTGACATACTCCCGACTCTGATGCTTATGCATACGGAGCGGGCTTCTCACCAACTCCAGCCATTGCTTCGGATACTCGATGAGCTTTATTAACGACACGAGATGCCCCTCCGCGCCGGAACAATACAAAAAAGATTTGTTCATCCTTTGTACTGCTGGAATTTTACCCGCCCACAGAGGCGACTACGAGCAGTCTGTTACTGGACGGAACCCCATATTCCAGGTTTTCAAGGTTCGATGCACAGGAAGCGATTAGCTTTTGTTGGTTTAACCTGTGCGCTACAATGGTAGCAAATTAAAAGCACATTGACAACTATGAAGCAAGTAACGACGCGAATATCAAGTAGGGAGTACGAACACCTGTCCAAGTTTTGCGAAGTAACGGAGAGAACTCAATCCGATGTTATTCGTGAGTTGATCAGAAAATTGTCAATCTCAGGGGTGTTGAACCCCATCGATTGACCACCTGTCCATCCCGACGCCGAAGTCGCGGGGCTTTCGGTGAAAAGCTAAATCATCAAAGTGCTATGAACCAACGATGCCGCCATCTTTACGGGTGATGACCACGGTGCTATCCCGGGGCACCATCCCACTCCCCTGGGGAGCCGGGAAATTGGTGGTGGCTGGGTTGCCGTTGCCTGGGTGCTGCACGTTAATAAACATCGTGCGACGCTCTGGGGTCACCGTAATCCCCGTTACTTCGCAATCAGTCACCCCAGTAAAGAGACGCCGAATTTCCTTGGTATTGGTATCCGCTACGAGCAGTTGGTCATTCAAGCCGTCCTTCTGGGCACCGTCGGTTTGGATAAAGAGACGGCCATCGGGGTCAGCCCATAGTCCATCGGGGGAGGCAAAAGATTCTTCGGTGCCATGGGTATCTTGGGCGATCGCAAAAATATCCCAGGTGAAGGTTGTCCCCACGTGGCGATCGCTATCCTGCCAGCGAATAATGTGACCATCGGGATTCGGTGCCAGGGGGTTCGCCGCATCAGCTTCCGTGCGACGGCTATTGTTAGTGAGAGCACAATAAACGTTTTCCTCGGTGCCGACAGTGATCCATTCCGGACGATCCATCGGCGTTGCCCCAGCCGCATCTGCCGCTAAGCGAGCATACACAAGGATTTCAGCCTGGTCTTGGAATTTTCCTTGTAAGGCTGGGTTATCCATGCTGAGGGGTAACCACTCTCCAGAGCCATCATCGTTGAACTTTGCGACGTACAACTGGCCTTCATCGAAAGGACTGATCCCCCGCGCCCGCATTGACTGCCAATTGTTTGCCGAAACGAACTTGTAAATGTAGTCAAAGCGTTCATCGTCACCCATGTAGCAGACCACACGACCACCACGGCCAACGACAATTTCTGCCCCTTCATGCTTAAAACGACCAAGGGCTGTCCGCTTCACAGGGGCCTGGTTGGGATCCATCGGGTCAATTTCGACGACCCAACCGAAGCGGTTTTCTTCATTTTTGTAGGCCGCCTTTGACAAGTCGAATCGCTCGTCATAGTTTGCCCAGCCATAGCGAGAACTGCTGGCGAGTCCATAGCGGGCCTGGGCTTCGGTGGGTGTCCATTCTCCGGTTGCCCCGAAGTAGGTGTTGAAGTTTTCCTCACAAGTGAGGTAAGTGCCCCAGGGAGTGTGACCGTTAGAACAGTTATTGATCGTCCCTTTCGGCGCATTGCCCGCTGCCGTTTTTAGGAGAGGATGATTTGCTGCAGGGCCACTGAAGGCCATGGGGGTATTGGCATGGATCCGGCGGGCATAGTTACTGCGCACCACTTCCCAAACGCCACGATTATTTTTCTTAATTTCAACGACGGAGGCACCATGGGCGTGTTGAGACAATCGCACATCCTCAAGGCTGGCGGGATCTGCTTTACCCAGGACATGTTCGTTGATGCCAAATTCGTGGTTAATCGCCAACAAACCATGGTCATTGTTTTTGCCGAGGGGGAAAAACCACATCCCATCATGGCCGATGCCGATCTGTTGGGCCTGTTCGTCGGCAGTGGGTCGGGTGTTGGGGTCGCCATTGTATTCGGGGCCACCGGGTTGGATGGGGGTGCCCCAGGGGATCAACACTTGGTATTGGTAATCACTGGAGATACTGGGGACAGGGCCATTACCTTGGGCTAAGGTTACAGCATTGAATCCCAACAGGGGACTGGTGCGCCGTTGGGCAACTTGGGTGGCGGCGGTGCTGGGTTTGAGGACGCTATTGCCGGCGATCGCCCCGATAAAACCAGCGGCGGAGAGCATCATGCTTTTTTGGAGCATACTCCGGCGGGAGAATCGCGCCTTGAAAATATCTTGGAAAGGACGATTATTTGAATAATTACTTCTGCCGTCGTCGTGAATCATGATTGTAGGGTGCTTAGTTTACAGCGTCTCAAAGATGTTTTAAGGAAGAAATATTTTAATTTGCCCCTGATTTTGGTTTTGAATATTGAGTGTTTAGTATAAAGAATTATGCCATTATTTTTTTATGGCGAATCAATTCCCGAAATACACTTTTATCCAAATGAATGTCCTTAAACAGGAAGTGGTTAGGGCCTTTCAAGTATTGTTTAAACAAAGGCTTTAGCCGTGGTTAGAAAACATCTAATCAGTTAAATGGGCAGACATAGAGGATGCCGATTACAATTATCGCCATGGGAATTAAGTAGAAATTAAGATTGGCCAGTTAAAACTTTAAATTTTCTTTCAATCCGTTTAAGAAAGAAGCTGATCTATTGAATTTAAAATCGATAATTACGGTATATTTTTGGGCTGCTCGTTTTGCGAACAGGCACCCGTCACTACCCCAAGGCGATCGCCCCGCTGCGGATTTTCCCTATAATGAGAGTTAACTTATGTAACAATGCCTGCTCATTTTCACCATGACTCAGCGCCTCCTCTACGTCCGCCTCCCTTGCAACCCCATCTTTCCCATTGGCGTGGTGTACCTAGCAGATCATGTCCATAAGCTCTTCCCAAACCTCGAACAAAAGATTTTCGACCTGGGGGCCGTACCGCCCCTGGACTACAAAAAAGCCCTCGATGACTGTATCGCCGCTTTTAAGCCGACGCTGCTGGTCTTTTCCTGGCGCGATATCCAGATCTATGCCCCTGTGGGTGGTCGGGGTGGTAACCCTTTACAAAATTCCTTTGAAATCTTCTACGCGAAAAATCCCTTCATTAAACTGAGGGGAGCCTTCGGGGGCCTGAAGGTAATGGCGGCCTACTACGGCGAACTGTGGCGCAACCTGGGACTCATCAAACGCGGTCTCCAAAAAGCCCAACAGTATAATCCTGAAGCCCAGATGGTCGTTGGCGGTGGGGCAGTCAGTGTCTTCTATGAACAACTGAAAACCGCATTACCGAAAGGGGCGATCGTCTCCATCGGCGAAGGGGAGACCCTACTAGAACGCCTACTCCGGGGCCAAGACTTTAGCGATCAACGTTGCTATGTTGTGGGTCAGGCAGAGCTACGCCCCGGCATGATCCACGAGGAACCCACTCCCATCGAAAAAACCGCTTGCAATTACCAGTACATTGCTGAAATTTGGCCGGAGTTTGATTATTATCTCCAGGAAAATGATTTTTACATCGGTGTCCAGACGAAACGGGGCTGCCCCCACAACTGTTGCTATTGCGTCTACACTGTCGTCGAAGGCAAGCAAGTCCGGGTCAATTCAGCGGCGGAAGTGGTGGCAGAAATGCGCCAACTCTACAATCGGGGAATCCGCAATTTCTGGTTTACCGATGCCCAGTTTATCCCGGCGAAAAAGTACATGGATGATGTGGTGGAGTTGCTCCAGACGATCCGCGATTCGGGCATGGACGATATTCACTGGGCTTCCTACATCCGCGCCGATAATCTGACCCCAGAGATCTGCGATCTGATGGTAGAAACGGGGATGAATTATTTTGAAATTGGCATCACCAGCGGCTCCCAGGAACTCGTGCGGAAAATGCGCATGGGCTACAACCTGCGGCGGGTCTTGCAAAACTGCCGGGATCTCAAAGCGGCGGGCTTTAATGATGTGGTCTCGGTGAATTATTCCTTTAACGTCATTGATGAGACCTTTGATACGATCCGCCAAACCATTGCCTACCACCGGGAACTCGAAAAAATCTTCGGGGTCGATAAGGTAGAACCCGCCATTTTCTTCATTGGCCTCCAGCCCCACACCCACCTTGAACAATATGCCTTTGATCAAGAAGTGCTAAAGCCGGACTATAACCCGATGAGTTTGATGCCCTGGACAGCGAAAAAACTCCTGTGGAACCCGGAACCCCTCGGTTCTTTCTTTGGGGAAGTATGTCTCCAGGCGTGGCGGC
The DNA here is from genome assembly GCF_963864045.1 of Picosynechococcus sp. NKBG042902. Classification (NCBI taxonomy): domain Bacteria; kingdom Bacillati; phylum Cyanobacteriota; class Cyanophyceae; order Chroococcales; family Geminocystaceae; genus Picosynechococcus; species Picosynechococcus sp. NKBG042902. The sequence continues at coordinate 10,052 of NZ_CAWLTV010000057.1, forward strand.
AAAACCCCAATGATTTTGGTCGGGAAGTGATGGCCATTCTAGAGGCTCGTTTGGGGCGATCGCCTTTGGAAGAAGCCCTAACAGCGAAAATTGTGTCCCAAAAGCCGACCCTGATCACTGCTTAAATGTTTAATCTCGGTGGGTCATGGGTTCGGAATCTTCAGGACTGGGGGTCAGCATTTGCGTTTGGCCAAATCTTTAATAAGATTGTCAAAAAAGCCTATTTACCCCGTCTGTTTACGGAGGAAAAGATCGGTGTTGAAGTCTTGCCCTAATCTGTGTCCCCTATTGGCTGTTCTTGGGGGATTTGTGCTGCTTTCGCCTGGGGCGATCGCCCAAGAAGTTTTCACCTTTGAGCCGTTACCCCCCGTCCCCCCAGTGATTCCCCTCTGGGAAGACCCCCCCGCCTCGGAACCTGTGTTTTACGATGGCCCTGCAACGACGGTGGCCCCTGGTCAAGAGTACATTTTTGAGGCTCCGGCTCCCACCGCGTCCCCTCCGGCATTTGTTCCCTCGACGCCGCGGTCAAGCGCCCGCTACCGGGTTGAAGTAGTCGGGTCTAGTCCCTTGATGTTGGCAACAGTGCGCCAGGTGGAACCAACTGCTTTCGTGAAAGGCGATCGCATCCAGGCTGGTTTGTTTTCTGAGCGCGAAAATGCAGAAACGCTGCGGGCCAACCTCCAAGCCAGCGGCATTGCTGCCCAAATTACAGACATGGGTTCCGGGGATTCATTCGCTGCCAATAGCACCACAGCAGCCAGTAGCCATGGGGGTTATTTTGTGGCGATTCCCAGCCGCGGCCAAGGCCAAGATATCCAAGACCAACTGCGGCGCATGGGCATTCAACAGGATTTGATCGAAGCAAAAAGCGCTCCCCGGGGGCCTCACATCGCCATCGGTCCTTTTGCTCAACGGGAAGAGGCAGAGTTGATGAATGTGCGAGTCCGACTGATGGATCTCGATGGTCGCCTGTATTTCCGCAACTAGCTTTCATCGGCTTTCCCTTACAATCGAAACGCACTTGATTTGTCGTTTTTTTCAGAAAAACCATGGTCACAACAAACCAGCAAGCCATTCAAATTGAACGTCAACCTAGCCCAGAACGATTAGCGGCACTGGGGGTCAAAACTTGGGGCATTTGGACGAAGGAAGTCTCCACCTTTCCCTGGTCTTACGACGAAGCGGAAACCTGCTATTTCCTTGAGGGGGAAGTGACTGTAACCCCAGAGGGCGGCACCCCGGTCACCATGGGTAAAGGAGATTTAGTGACCTTTACGGCGGGCCTGACCTGTACCTGGGAGATTACCCAACCTGTGAAAAAGCACTATTCCTTTGGGTAATCATTGAGGCGATCGCTCAGGGCAATCCATTGTAAAAGATCCACTTCTTCCCCCCTCGCCTGGGGACTAATGTCGAGATCCGCAAAAATTGGATCGAGAATTTCTGGCTTGTAAAGGCTTTTAAGGTTATTGCGCAGCATTTTGCGTTTGCTGGCAAAGCCCACCTTAATCAGGGTTGCGAGTAGTTTGGGGTTCTGGGCTGGCTGGGCGAGGGGCCGGGGCCGTAGGCGCACCACCACGGATTCGACCTTTGGTTTCGGGTAAAAGGCCTTCGGCGAAACGACACAAACCGTTTCACAATCGGCCAAATACTGAACCCGCAGAGTCAAGGCCCCAAAGGCTTTGGTACAAGGATGAGCCACTAGGCGATCGCCTACTTCCTTCTGAATCAGCAGCACAATCGACTCAAAGGGATTCGGGTTCGGTCGGTCAATGGTGCCCAGGAGCTTCTCTAAAATCGGCCCGGTGATGTTGTAGGGAATATTTGCCACCACCTTGCGGGGGTTCTGAAATTGGGGAAAATCCCCCAAAAATTCATTAATATCTGCCTGGAGATAGTCCGCTTCGAGGAGTAAAAAATTATGGCGATCGCCATAATTTTTGACCATGTACTTGCATAGATCCCGGTCAATTTCTACCGAGAGCAAGGCTTCTACTTGAGGCAATAAACGGCTGGTTAACGCCCCTTTCCCTGGGCCAATTTCCAAGACCCGGTCTGTCGGTTGCAGGTTTGCCGCCGCAACAATCTCATCTAAAATCTGTTGATCCGTCAGCCAATGTTGACCAAACCGTTTTCGGGGGCGCATCGTTTTGTCTCTCTCCATCCAGGGGCAGGGGTTTATTTTACAAGCATTTTCTACCCCTAAATTTTTTCCCCACTCAAGATAAACATCGGGTCTACCGCCGCAAACACCTGGCGCATTCCCTGGGTTTCTAAACGGTTAATTGCCGCCTGAACCACTTCCACATTCCGGGCCTGCAGTTCCGAAAAACCCTCCGAAAGCTGATAAAGCTGCTCCAAGTTAGTCGCCATCGCCACCGCTCGGCCCCCTTGCCGTAAGCATTGCCAAGCCTCACTCAACAGCACTTTGATCGGTTTGCCACCCCCAAGACAAATCCGATCCGGCTTCGTGGCAATCTGGGCAAAACATTCCGGTGCATTCCCCTCAATCACCGTAATATTGTCGGTTTGAAAATGTGCACAATTGCGACGCACTAAATCCGCGACCTCCTCATCCCGTTCAACGGCGATCACCTGGGCTTGGGGGCATAAAAGGGCGATCTCAACGGAAATTGTCCCCGTCCCGGCCCCAATATCCCAGAGTACAGAATCCGCCTCCATCCGTAGGGCCGAGATAATCAAAAGCCGCGCTTCTCGTTTCGTCAGGGGAATGCCCGGTAAACGTTTAAATAGGTGATCCGGAATGCCAGGGGTCTGGTAATGCCAAGCCATAAGTGCTGCTAAAAAATAAAAACTATAGGGTTGCAAACGCATCCGTTGCGTTCAATAATTCCGTTTGAATCCCCGGTTCAAAGGCCGAGTGACCTGCCTCCGGGACAAGGACAAACTTTGCCTCTGGCCAGGCTTGATGGAGTTCCCAGGCACTGGTCATCGGACAAACCACATCATAGCGACCCTGGACAATGACTGCCGGTAAATGACGGATGCGATCAATGTTTTCGAGGAGTTGATTTTCCGTGGCAAAAAAACCTTTATTCACGAAGTAATGGCATTCAATCCGGGCAAAGGCTTCGGCAAATTCTGGGCGTGCAAAACTCACTTTACTGGCCGCCGATGGGATTAACCGACTGGTGCTACCTTCCCACACAGACCAGGCCTGGGCTGCTTCTAGGCGAATGTGGGGATCGGGACTGGTTAAACGTTTGTAATAGGCACTGACGAGATCGTGACGTTCTTCGGGGGGAATCGGTTTGAGATAACTTTCCCAGGCATCGGGGAAAATTTCGCTGGCCCCGTACTGATAGAACCACTGGATTTCTTTTTGACGGAGCATAAAAATTCCCCGCAGGATCAGACCAAGGCAACGGTCTGGGTGGGTTTGGCTATAGGCGAGGGCGAGGGTACTGCCCCAACTGCCGCCAAAGATAAACCATTGATCAATGGCGAGATGGTCACGGATTTTTTCGATATCTGCAACGAGATCCCAGGTGGTATTTTCCCGTAATTCTGCCCTGGGGGTACTCTGGCCTGCGCCCCGCTGGTCAAACAGGATAATGCGCCATTGTTGCGGATCAAAAAATTGGCGATAGATCGGGGGACAGCCACCCCCAGGGCCACCGTGGATGAAGACGACGGGTTTACCATCTGGATTACCGGATTCTTCGTAATAGAGGGTGTGGAGCTCAGAAACAGGGAGTTTGTCGCTGTGGTAGGGCTGGAGAGGGGGATAGAGGTTGCGCATGGCCGAGGTGAAGGGGTGGGCGTAGTTGAATCGTGCCAGAAACAGCGGGCGATCGCCAATGGGTTGGCTGTCCTAGAGGGTGCTGGCGAGATAGTGACGGGTGACGTAATGGTTCACCATATCAATCAGTTTTTCACTGTGGATCGGCTTGGGGAGGTAATCTTGGAAACCATGTTTTTGGAGTTTTTGCCACTGGTCATCGCTGAGGCGATCGCCCGTCAAAAGCGTGGGAATTTGTTGGGTTTGGGGAGCCATTTTGAGGCTATCGATAATGTCTTCAATTTGAATTTTATGTTGGTGGGCATCGAGAATCACTAAAATCGGCTGGAGAGCACTAATCTGACGGCTGGCAATTTCGCTATCAATCAGCCAAATCACTTGGTAGTTCGTCGCCGTTAACAACTCACAAATCAGGGTTGCCATTTCTTCATCCTGGGAAACCAGCACAATGGTGCCGCCTTGGTTACCGCCCACACTCCCCTTACCCACGGGGTGAAGATTGCGGGGCACTTGGTTGGGGATGCGGACGGTGAAGATGGAGCCTTTTTTTGGCGTGGAGGTGACGTGGATTTGTCCCTGGTGAATTTCGACGAGCTGTTTGACGAGGGCTAAACCAAACCCCGCCCCATCGTAGCGACGACTCATGGAAGGTTCGAGTTGCTGGAACTGCTCAAACAGGAGGGGAATTTGCTGGGGGGGGATGCCAATGCCCGTGTCTTTGACCTGGAAGCTGACATCTTTTTGTTTTTCGCGCCAAATACTGAAAGTAACTTCGCCACCGTGGGAGGTGAATTTAATCGCATTGGACAGGAGGTGACTGAGGATTTTTTCCAGGCGGATCGGGTCGGCGTAAAAGGAATCTTGTTCTGGTTCTAGTTGATTGATGAATTTAAGGCTGATCCCCTGGCGATCGCCTAATTCTTGGAACCCATTGAGGACGCGGCAACACAATTGTTTCAGGGAAAATTTCTGTAAATCCAACACGGAGCGGGCCGCTTCCGTTTGAGAAAAATCAAGGATATCTTGGAGCAAATTACGCAGGCGAGTGCCGCTTTCATGGATGGTTTGGAGATAGACGCGCTGTTTTTCGGGGGAGAGCTTTTTCGAATTGTCGTCGGCTGTCCAATAGCTGAGGGTATTCGAGAGGCCAATGATCGACGTGAGCGGAGTCAAAAGCTCGTGGCTCATGATGTGGATAAATTCTTTTTTCGATTGGCTGGCCACTTGGGCAGAGAGGAGGGCATCTTCTAGTTCCCGGGCGCGGCGTTGGGCGAGGGTCTCAAGGCTGGTTTTTTGTTCTTGCAATTGCTGGTAAGAACGGGCTTGGAGGATGGCGATCGCCAAATATTCCGCCACGTGGGTCAGGAAAGTAATTTCATTTTTGCGCCAACGGCGGGGGCCATGGCATTGGTGGGCGATGAGCAAACCCCAGAGGCGCTGCTCGACGATGAGGGGCACTACCAACTTCGCCTTGACCTGCATCCCTTGGAGTTGTTGCTTAAAACAGGGACTGAGGTTTGGTTGGGTCTCGATGTCATTTACCGCCAAGTGCTTCCCATTCAGATAGGCATCTTTGATCAGTTGATTATTCGTCAGGCATTCATCTTGGTCAAAATGCAGGAGGGAAGTGACTTTGTCTGAGGACACCACTTCAAAGGTGACGCGATTGACGAATTTCTCTGGATTCGCCGTCGGTAAATCGAGCTGATAAACCAGCAGCCGATCAACCCGCAAGAGGCGCTGGGCTTGTTCGAGGGCCATGCGTACCGTCACCATCAGGTCTTGGTTTTGGTAAATGCGATGGGTGACATTATTGAGGATTTTTTCCTGTTCTAGGCGCTGGCTCAGCAACATATTCAGGGGTTGGTTGGGCACCACCGCCTCGTCAGGTGCAGTTTCTTGGATGGACGGCGATCGCACAATCTCCAAGAGGCCCACCATCAGATCCGGCGGAATCGCAGAGCGTTGGGGCAAAATCTTTTTTCGCAGGGCCTTCAATTGGGGAAAGTCCACATGACTACCGAGGAGGGTCGCAATCAGGGGGGCGATCGCCTGGGGATCAAACGCCATAGAAATTTCATACTGTTCCCCTGGGGCTGACGGCGTATCCGGAGTAACTGCGGCGGGATCAATAGCCTTCGCCCACAGCAGAGCCGTAAAATCCGTTTCGATGAGGAGGTGAAAAACGTCGTAGTCGAGGGCCAACCCTGCCTCTTGTAACTGGGCACCACTGATGTATAGGCGATCCTGGGGGTCGATGCCAATGCCAAACCGCCGCCAAAGATGACACAGCTGTTGCAGCACATTCCAGGGGGCAGTCCAAGCAATATCGGGGGTAATGGCGTTAAGAATCATGAATTACGTCAAGAGACCAATCAGACAGACCTCGTTGCTGTCTAGCATGGCCCTAATTTTTGGCGGGAGCTTTAGATCTAAGCTTTTCTAAAGAAAGTTTATGGCAAGCTGAGGGGTTGCCGAAAGAATCTTCTTGTCTTGAAACGAAACGTGTCAAGGGCAGAGGATGATCAAGCCTGACTTGGCGACAGGTATTTTTTCGGTAGGATGATATCATACAAGGCTTTTGCCTTCCTTTCGCGCTCCTATTGTAGGTTTCGCCGATGTTCTATAGTTTTCAAAACCGCATCTCTATCCCAGGGATTTCCCCATTGGCCCTGGGTTTCGCCTCTAGATCTTGTTTGGGTCTGGTGGGCTTAGTTGGACTATTAAGCTTGACGCTCCCCCAGGCGATCGCCCAAGCACCGCCCCAACTGACCTGTGATTATGCCGAGCTTCCCCAAGACCCAGCGATCACCCCAGAAATGTCTTGTATGCTCCGTTTTGATGCCATTGAAATTAATGGCCTAGAACCCTTAAGTTCCGGTCAACCCCCCAGCCGCTATTCCTGGTTTATGCGCCAGGCCGAAGACCGCACCGAATTGCTAATTCCTTTATTATTTAGGCAAAGTCCCACCCCCAGCACTTTGGATCTTTTGGTACTTGGTCAAAATGATGTGGCGGTAGCCCCTCTATTTAATCTGCGTATTTCCCAACAGGATTGGCAACGGAACCCCAATATCAAACAGTGGGCCAGTTATTATCCCGAAGTAGATGTCCTCCTGAACCTCAGTCAGCCCGTAGCGAGTAACGAAGCTGCAACATCGCCAGCATCGCCAACCCCAGAGACAATCACGCCACCCCCAAGCTTAGATACGACCCCAACCCCAAGCGAAGGGTTAGTTCCCGATGCGGGGATTCCTGCTTTACCTAGCATTCCTACCCTACCAGACGTGGAAAATGTGAGCCCCCCAGCAACCACAGCACCATAAAAAAGTTCCCATGACCCTTGGAAAAGCCATAGGAAACTATTTTTTATTTCTAAGTTACTAATCAGGCAACATTCAAGGTTTGGGGCCTAGGCTGAAGCTGAAACTTCTGGCTTAACGGCTTGGTTCAAAAGTTCCTGGAGTTCATCGCCTTCAATGACCTCTGTATCGAGGATTTTTTGGGAGATGGTTTCGAGTAAATCTCGGTTGGCCCGCAAAATGGCGATCGCCTGATCATGGGCAATCTCGACAATTTCTTTCACCTCTGCATCGATGGCCTGGGCTGTCTCATCGCTGACCATGCGCCGGGGATTCATCATACTTTCACCGAGGAAATTATTTTGGGAACCCCGTTCATAGGCGAGGGGGCCGAGGACTTTGCTCATGCCGTAGGTGGTGACCATCCGTTCGGCGAGATCCGTGGCCCGTTGCAGATCGTTGGCGGCACCTGTGGTGATCGAACCAAAGACAATTTCTTCTGCGGAACGGCCTCCGAGTAGGGTGGCAATCTGGTCGCGCATTTCCCGCTCATCCATTAAAAATCGGTCTTCCGTAGGCATTTGTAGGGTATAACCCAAGGCTGCCATTCCACGCGGCACAATGGAAATCTTGGCAACTCGGCCTCCCCCAGGCAACAAAGCACCAACAAGGGCATGACCGACTTCGTGATAGGCGACAATTTTCTTTTCTTTGTCCGACAAAACCCGGCTTTTTTTCTCCAGGCCAGCGACAACCCGCTCAATTGCTTCTGAAAAATCCGCTTGGGTCACCTTATCGCGCTTATTACGAGCCGCTAGCAAAGCTGCTTCGTTAACAAGGTTTGCCAAGTCAGCCCCCGCAAATCCAGGGGTGCGAGTCGCAATTTCTTTTAAATTGACTTCGTTATCGAGTTGGACTTTGTTGGCGTAGATTTCGAGGATCTTCAGACGTCCGCCGAGATCCGGGCGATCCACTAAGACTTGACGGTCAAACCGTCCTGGGCGGAGCAGGGCAGGATCAAGGGTTTCGGGGCGGTTCGTTGCAGCTAGGACAATCACGGTGGCATCGCCCGCCGAAAAACCGTCCATTTCGGTTAAAAGCTGGTTGAGGGTTTGCTCCCGTTCGTCATTGCCCCCCATCATACCGCCACTGGCCCGGGATTTGCCGATGGCATCTAATTCATCGATAAAGATAATACAAGGGGCTTTTTTCTTGGCTTGTTCAAAGAGATCCCGTACCCGGGCGGCACCGGCACCGACAAAGAGTTCAACAAATTCCGAACCAGAAATACTAAAGAAAGGCACGCCAGCTTCGCCAGCAACGGCCTTCGCCATGAGGGTTTTTCCAGTTCCCGGAGGGCCAACCAATAACACCCCTTTGGGAATTTTGGCACCGATCGCCGTGTAACGTTGGGGGGTTTTGAGAAATTCAACAATTTCCGTGAGTTCGGTTTTGGCTTCCTCGACACCAGCCACGTCATCAAAGGTAATTTTTGTGGCTTCTTCCTCAACGTAGACTTTTGCTTTGCTGCGGGTAAAGGAGAGTGCTCCCCCGGCTCCCCCGGCACCGCCAGCACTGCGCCCAATGAAAAATTGCCAGATTAAGACAAAAATAATCGGCGGGATCACCCAACCCAAGATATTGCCGAAGAAATTATTTTTTGGGGGTGGTGCGGCAAATTCAACGCCACTGGCTTCGAGACGCTTGGGCAAATCTAGATCAAAAATGGGAGTGGTGCGGAGGATTGTGCCCTGTTGTTCTTCGCCTTCGGTTTTGAGTTGGTAACGGATTTCGCGATCGCCAACGGAAGCGCGGGCCACCTGACCATCTTCTACCTGATTGATAAAAAGACTGTAGGGCACCTGGGGGGTCGGATTACCAAACAAATTGGGGAAAAAGGCATTCACCAGGAAAAAAAGTCCCGTCAGCCACAACAAAATGGAGCCAATTTGCCTCGTCCGAGAGGGGGGTTTATCTTTGATGCTCATAGCAATGTTGTCCGCAGAAAGCTTTGTATTCCCCCATTGTAAAGATCGTTACATTTTTGATACAACGCGGTTAACCGAAATCAACGGTTCGGCTTCAGACGAGATCATTTGTGTTAGTGGGCTAGGGCTTGGCCAAGGTATTTAGGCGCTTTAGGGGCGATCGCCAAGGCATCTGTTACGCGCTACTTTCTTCATTTTTTATGCAAAAGAAAACGGTAGACAGGTTCGCCTTTGTTGGCCGTGGCGACTTCCCGCTCCGTCGGCACTGGAAAAATATTCTCCTTTAGCCAAAACGAATCATGGGTGAGGATGAATTTTTCATGCTCCAGAAATTTTTCTCTCATTTCTAAAGCAACTTCTTCAACGTCCGACTGACAAAACAAAACCAGCTTTTGGGGTGTATGTTTCGCCAGAATATCGACTAGATCTGGTTGCACAACCCGGCGTTTGTGGTGCTTTTTCTTAAACCAAGGATCAGGAAATTGAATCGTGATCCAAGTCAAAGTTTCCGTCGGCAAGGAGTCCAACAGCACCTGGAGAGAAGTATTAATATTCGCAAAAACGTAGTGAAGATTTTTTAGCCCCAGTTGATCCCGGATTTCGTTGGCATCGTCCACGAGGGGTTCGCGAATTTCTACCCCAACAAAATTACGCTCTGGAAACCGTTGGGCCATCTCTAAAATAAACCGCCCCCGCGCACAACCAATATCGAGGTGTAAAGGAGCCGTTAGATCAGCAAAAAGATCTGACCAATCTGGCATCTGAAACACCTGTTGATACTTATCGGTTAAGGGATTGACATGCTGTCGAACGCGCGATCGCCCCACGAACTCACTCCTTAAAAATGTCCAACGAAAAAATTTGCCATCCCATTGTGCCACGTCCCCCACGCTAAACTTGGATATGCTTAAATGAAAAAGAGCAAAAACCCTTTGCCCTTCGTGAACCCCTCAACTTTTCGGCAGACTATGGCAGAAACCACCGATCCCAAATCCAAAGCAGCCCCCGCCGCGAAAAAAAAGGAAAAGCCCCCCGCAGTAGAAGACAAACCCTTTGCGGAGTTTATTGAGAATCACTTCCTCCCGGATCTACAAACTGCCCTCAAGGAAAATGGCATTGGGGACATGGGTCTCAAATTTATCGAAACGAATATTCCCATTAAAGGTTTAGAATCCCAAGTCTGCTGGCAGGTTCAAGGCAGTTGGCTCAACAACAAACGGCAATTTATCCTTTATTTCATTGATGCAGACATCAAAGGTCAGAAAGCTTGGTCTTTTGCGACGGATGGCTCCCCCCACAGCACCCTAGAGTCTTTCATGATCGATGAACGTCGGGTGAATCTTCCCTTGATGGTCGGCTATGTGCTCCAGCGGCTCAATGGCCAAAAATGGTTAGTTCTCAACTAAGGCGCGGCGCGATCTGTACCGACAAGGTTATCCATGAGCGATCCTGAGGCCCTCAAACAGTTACTCGAAGCGGTGGCCCAGGGGGTAGTTAGTCCCCAAAATGCGCTGACAGAGCTGAAGCATTTGACCTTTGAAGCTGTGGGTGACTTTGCCAAAATTGACCACCACCGCCAACTGCGCACGGGCTTTCCGGAAGTGATCTGGGGGCCAGGGAAAACGCCTGATCACATTGCCCAAATTATGCAAACGATGGGCGATCGCCACCCGGTTGTCATGGCTACCCGCATTGATGTGGAGACCTACCACCAACTGCAGCCCAAGGTACATAACCTCACCTATTTCCCCGAAGCCCGCATTTGTGCCCTCATCCAGGCACCGCCCCAGGTACGCCATCGGGGGACGATTTCGATCTTGACCGCTGGCACTGCCGATCTCCCCGTAGCCGAAGAAGCGGCTGTCACCGCAGAGTTATCGGGTTTTGTGGTAAATCGCCTTTGGGATGTGGGGGTGGCCGGAATTCATCGTCTTTTAAGTCATCGCCATGTAATCGAGCAAGCAGACGTTCTGATTACGGTGGCGGGCATGGAGGGGGCTTTGCCTAGCGTGGTGGCAGGTTTGGCCGATTGCCCTGTGATTGCGGTGCCCACCAGTGTTGGCTATGGAGTGAGTTTTGGGGGCGTTTCTGCTCTGCTGACCATGCTTAATTCCTGTGCGGCGGGCATCGGTGTGATGAATATTGATAATGGCTTTGGGGCGGCGATCTTGGCGGGACAAATTTTGCGGACGGCGGCAAAGTTACGCTAGAGGGTCAAACGCAACAGTGAAAAATCGTCTTCGAGGTGATTTTGGTGCAGGCGATCGCCAATGCTTTTGACCAGAGGCTGGAGAGAAGTGCCTTGGAACCGCTGTAGAAAGTTCAAAAACAGATTCCATTGCTGTTTGTGGTTTAGGGCCGCCGTATTTTCATAGACCCCATCACTAAACAAATACAAGCGGGAATTAAACGGCAGATAAAGGCTATGTTCTTCGTAGATGCTGAGGTCGGGTGGCAACATCCCAATCGGGAACCCCTGGGCCTTTAATAATTGCGGCGGTTCACCAGTATTGGGCTTCACCAGAACCGCCGGGGGATGGCCCGCACAGGCATAGGTAACAATCCGGTCATCCACGTCATAAATCCCATACCACATGGTGAAGTATTGCCCTTGCTGTTCGAGAAATTGGCAAGTGCGGTTGAGGTGATTCAGAACAGCCTGGGGGCTGCGGTAGTCAAGACCTTTAGTTTTGTTCCGCGATCGCAGGAGGTTCAAAATACTAATGGAAGGAAGTGCGGCTTTGAGGCCGTGGCCCGACACATCCAAAAGATAAAACACCAGTTCCTGGGGACTGAGCCAAAAATAATCAAAGCCATCGCCCCCCAATTGGGAAGACGGAATAAAGCAGCTATCGATCTGTAAATGATCTTGATAGAGGGGGTCTGGTAAAAGGGATTTAACGTATTGGGCGGCTTCGGTCAGTTCCGACTCTAAAGCGCGTTTCTGGGCAGTCAGATCCTGGGTGAGACGACAGATTCGCAGGCCAGATCTAACCCTGGCTTCTAGTTCGTGGCTGCTAATGGGTTTACAGAGAAAATCATCGGCTCCCGCATCTAAACCCATCACCTTATCTTCGACGGCATCTAGGGCACTCAACAAAATAAAAAAGGTAGTCGAGAGATCGGGGTGTTGTTTCACTGCTTGACAGACTTCAATGCCATTCATTTCCGGCATCATCCAATCGGAAATGATGAGATCGGGCCGGGTGGCGATCGCCAAGTCCAATCCCGTTTTGCCATCACTCGCAGTGGTGACTTGATAACCCTTACGTTTGAGGGTCCGTTCCAAGAGAACCCGCATGGCAAGGTCATCATCAATGACAAGAATCTGAGGCATTACTTAAGCTAAACTACCAAGGGAGACTATCCCTTTTTATGGCTGTACTTTGGCTATCTTAGACCAATTTCAATTCCAAATTCCCAGTGATACGGCTCAGTTAGACCAAGTCCTCCAGCACTGTGAGGCTTTTCAACTGCGTCATCACCTGGCCAGCCAAGATTGGCTCCAGTGCAAAATCGTGATCGCTGAGGGATTTACCAATGCTGTTCGCCATGCCCACGGCGAAGATCTCAAGCAGTACCAGATCACCGTTGAACTCTGCCTCAGTCACCATAGCCTCGAAATCCGCATTTGGGACCATAGCCCCACTGTCTTTGACCTAGAGCAATATTACGCCACCCAACAACACCAACAAACCACCCTAGAAGATGCGGGGGGGCGTGGCATGATGATTTTGCAGAAAGTGGCCAATCATCTCACCTATCGCCGTGATCCCCAGCGGCAACAGAATTATTTACATATCGTTAAACATCTGATGCCCCGTTTATCTTCCCATTTCATCACCACTGATCAATTGGGCGATCGCCTAGCTGATCCCAACCTTGTCATTGTGGATTGTCGCTTTCGGCTCAATGATCCGACCTGGGGGGAAACGCAATACCAACAAGGCCATATTCCTGGGGCCTATTACCTGCATTTGGATCGGGATCTCTCTGGCCCTGTGCAACAACATGGGGGGCGTCATCCTTTGCCTGACCCAGAAGCTTTTGTTTCGTTACTTTCTCGCCTCGGCATTGAGCGCAATCGCACCGAAGTGATTATCTATGACGACTTTTACTGTGCTTTTGGGGCGCGGTTTTGGTGGTTGCTCAAATACTATGGCCACGACAAAGCCCGCCTGTTAGATGGCGGGTTTCCGGCCTGGCAGACTGCCCAAGCGCCGATCGCCGCTGATATTCCTGGGTTTAAACCCGGCCAATTTGAGCCAAATCCCCAACCTCAATTGGTGGTTAATCGTCAGGATTTACTGATTGCGACGGACAATCAACGGCTGGCGATCGATGCCCGGGATGGCGATCGCTATTTGGGAAAAGTTGAACCCATTGATCCAATTGCTGGTCATATTCCTGGGGCGCTCAATGTCCCCTGGAAACAAGTTACCGATGCCCAAGGGTTCGCTCAACCGCCGGAAGTGCAACAAACCCTCTGGGAAAACCTATCCCCTAATCAAGAGATCGTGCTGTATTGTGGCTCCGGGGTCACGGCCTGCGTCAATTGGCTGTCTTTGGAGCTGACGGGCCACCATAATTTGAAACTGTACCCTGGGGGCTGGAGTGATTGGTGTTCCTACGTAGCCCCCTCGTTCGATACAAAGTCTCCTTAGGAAATTTCAGGCAATATTACCGGAGGCGAACCGCTTCCAACAAACGGGAATAGTAAAAACGGGTACTGGTCATTTCGGTGCGGGCGATCGCAAAACCGTTATCGATTAAGATTTGGCGGATATCCTGTTCCTTGTGTTGGTAGGCGCGGGTGGTCTTGCTGGGGCCAGGGAAGAATTCACCAATTTTCTTGAGGATCGTCAGCCAAAACGTTTTCGGCGCAAAGCTCAAGATCAAGCGATCTTCACTGAGGGATGCCAAGTGGGCAATCATTTTTGCCGCATCCTCGGTGGGGTAGTGGATCAGCACATCCAAGCAAATCACCGTGTTGTATTTGCCGCTGATGCTTTCGAGATCTTTGGTTTCAAACTTTAGATTAGGGGTGTTGCCAAAGATTTTTACGGCCCGTTCCTGGGCTTCTCCGACCATTTTTTCAGAAATATCGCTGGCATAGATTGAGCGGGCATCGGCCTCCATGAGGGGAATACTGAGGCTACCGACCCCACAGCCAGCATCACAAATGCTTCTGAGGTTGAGATTTTGATCGGCCTTGAGCCAAGCCACCACCTTATCAATGGTCTGTTGGTGCCCGACGCGGATATCAGCCTGGACTTTGTTGACATCCCCGTCACCATAGATGCGCCGCCAACGGTCAAAGCCCTTGGCATTGAAATAATCTTTGACGATGGTTTTGTCATTGAGGGAGGAGGTCATGGCGCTTTGGATTTAGAAAAAATTAAAAGATTTTGTTATCGATTCAATAATGTAGCAGCTTTGGGAAACCCTAGGGTGATTGTTCTGTGGGAGACCATTGACAGTAGGGATAGCTAACGAGGTTGGCGTTGTAATAGCGGGGTTCGTGACTCACTTCAGGGCCAACCCAATTGGGTTTTGGGAAAGGTTGATCAGCATCTGTGAGTTCAATTTCTGCCAGGATTAAGCCTTGGTTCTCGCCGAGAAATTCATCGACTTCCCAGAGGAAATTATCGAGGGGAATGCGGTAGCGGATTTTTTCAATCTGGGGGCGATCGCCAAGATGCTCTAGCATTTCTAGGGCTTCGATTAAGGGAATTGGGTATTCAAATTCCAAGCGCCCAATCCCCTCGGTTTTACCTTTAATGGTCAAAAAAGCCTGCTCCCCGGCAATGCGCACCCGCACCGTTTTTTCGGGCGTCCGTTGGAGATAGCCTTGGCGATAGGGAATCCCTGGGGCCAGATCCCGCCAGCGATCGCCGATGACGAGAAATTTCCGTTCAATTTCTTGGGGCATAGCGTGAAAACCTCCACAGCAGCAGACCCCAAAGATTGTGGCCTAGAATGAAGATCAACTGTGCGATCGCCAACAAAAATCAATGATCGAAATTCATAATCTCTCCAAGATTTACGGCCAAGGGGACACCCAAATCTATGCCCTCAAACAGGTAAAACTCAGCATCCAAGCGGGAGAATATTGCGCCATTATGGGAGCGTCGGGTTCCGGCAAATCAACCCTGATGAACATCATTGGTTGCCTCGATCAGCCCACCAGTGGCGATTATTTCCTCGATGGCCAAAATGTCGCCACCCTCAGCGATCGCCAACTGGCCACCATCCGGAATCGCAATATTGGCTTTGTTTTCCAGCAATTTCATCTCTTGCCCCAGATGAGCGCCCTTGAAAATGTGATTTTGCCGATGGTCTATGGCAATGTTCCTCCCCACGAACGGCGGGACCGGGCCGTCGCCGCTTTAACCAAAGTCGGCTTGGGCAGTCGTCTCTATAATCGTCCCAACCAACTCTCTGGGGGACAACAACAACGGGTGGCGATCGCCAGGGCGATTGTGAACAAACCCTTGCTACTGCTAGCGGACGAACCCACCGGGGCTTTAGATTCCCGAACCACCCAAGAAATCTTAGCGTTATTTCAGACCCTCCACGACGACGGCATGAGCGTGGTGATGGTCACCCACGAAACGGAAGTGGCCCGGCAAACCAAGCGGATTATCTGGCTCCGGGATGGCAGTATTACCCACCCAAACCTCAGTCCTGCGGAAATGATCCAAGTGGCCCTGGCCCCAAGCCCCTAAGAATCCTACGGGAGTGGTATGCAATTTGGCGATCGCCATGGTTCAATTCAGATACACTTGGGACAAGACTTTGGGGAACCCTATCCCACCACCATAATTCCTTGGGGATAAGTCCATTAAAAAAACGATAAAATTCGCAAATTTTGTCAAAGTCGGCCAAATCCCTTGTTACACTGCAGAGCAAAACCCCATTGCCTCTCCTGTTTTCCTTTCGCGTCCCGTCTACATCAGCACAACTATGAGCAACTTTAACTTCCCCTCGCCAGAGCCCACGCCCCCCGAGACCGAAGCGAACCTCAATCAGTCTCCGCCCCAGGCCCCCGAGACCGAAGCGACCAGTGCCGTAGATCCGGGTCATTCTGAAAAACAACAACCAGAGTCTGTGAGTCCTAGCCCGACGATTCCGAAACCGAATCCCAACGCCGATGGCTATGTCATTGCCCACAAACTAAGGCAGCACAACCGCGAACTGGTCAAAACCGTTGTTCAACTCGAAGAAGCCTTGGCCGAATCCCAAGAAAAACTCCAGGCACACATTATCCGTTCCCGCAGCGCCGACAGCCTCATTACCCAGCAAAGCGACGAACTGAATACGAGCCAGCAACAGCTCAGTCAGTTGGGGCAAGAACTCGAACAAGCCAAACAAAATGCCCGCCAATACCAAGAGATGCTCGCAGAACTAGAATACAAATTCCAAACCAGCCAAACTCAGTTGGCGAAAATCGAACGCGAATGTGCCCTCCTCCAGGAAGCCTATAACGAGCAGCAGCAAAAACTATTCGCCGCCGAACAGGAAATTAAGGATCTCCAGGTGCGACTCCAGCGGCAACAACGCTACACCTTACAGTACAAATCAGCCCTAGATGAATGCGCGGATATTCCCGTCGAAAACGATTTGGCGACCGGGGAAGCCTCCATGCCCAAGGCGTCGAATATTCAACCCTGGTCTGAGCCGGAAACAGCGACAGCTGAGCCAACAATGCCGGCGATCGCCAAAGCAGATCCAAATACCGAAGCTGACCTGGATCGTCAGTTAGCGGCCCTCGAAGAAGAAATTGAAGAAATGGAAGAATCCGCCGGGGCCGCTTCAATCCTGAAGCCCACCATGAGCCTAAAGGCCGCCCTACGGATTACCCCCCCAGTGACAAAACGACGGGTCAGTGCGCCCATGGGCACCCCGGCCAAAGCAGAAACCAACCACAACTGGCCAGCGCCGACCCTCAACAGTCCCCGGAGCCAGAAGCGGCCGATGTCTGCGGCAGTGGTGGATCTACCAGCCTTTTTACGGAACTAATTGCTGTCCTAAAATATTGGGTCTCCCTAAGACCCCGTTGGTGATTGACCCAGTGGCGATCGCCAATCTTTTTTTGTCACAATATTTAACAATAGAAGTTGCAAATTTTATCGACGTTTATTTTTAAGTGATTATGCCTAGAACGTTACCTGCAAACCTCGAAAAGATCGTCAGTCGGTTTAAGCGAAAAACAGATCCCAAACAAAAATATCAACAGCTTTTGTGGTACGCCAATAAGCTCGAGCCCATGGCCGACAGTGAGAAAAACGCCAACAATAAAGTCCATGGTTGCGTTTCCCAGGTCTTTATCACAGCAGACTACGAAGCGGGCAAAGTGACTTACCATGGGGATTCTGACGCCCAGCTCGTGAAAGGATTGGTGGGCCTACTGATTACAGGTTTAAATGGTTTATCGCCCGCCGAGATCCTGGCGGTCACCCCAGATTTCATCGAAGAAACGGGATTGAATGTGAGCCTAACGCCGTCTAGGGCCAACGGTTTTTACAACATTTTTAAAATGATGCAAAAAAAAGCAAGGGGCTTTGAAGTGGGGTTAGAAGCGAGTTCCAACTCATAAATGAGAAAATTTTGATATCATTTACAACAAGTAATGTTGTTTGTTAAAAAAAGAAAATTTAAATCCTATGGCACTTTTTGGCTTATTTGGCGGCAAGAAAAAGAACGAAGCTCCTAAGGGTGATTACTTCCTCGACTTTGAAGAAGCCCAGACCCTTGGTGATACTGAATTGATGAAGAAATCCGTAACTATTAAGCGGACTTTCCCGAAACTTAAGGGTCAAGAGGGCGCGACCGTTGTCACCCAAGTCTCCTCGGAGATCGCCCGTAAACTGAACAAAAATCAACAAGCCACATCCCAGGCAACGGAAGCAACCAAGACTTCTTCTGAAACCGCCAGCACTCCCATTACCCCGGCAGCACCTCGTCCTAACCTGAAGGTCGATAGCAGCATGGACATGTTCCGTAACATGGCGAAGAAAATCAACCGCTAATCGTTAAGAACTATTGCGATTTTCGACGGTGATTTTCAGGATTTTCAGAAATATTCACTAAAAAGCTGGGGGCGTTGGCCCCCTTTTTTATGCCGATCAGTTGGATTTAAGTATTCAATTTAAGCGAGGGCCGCCACAGAAACTTTCGCGGCGATCGCCTTAGCGATGGTAACTAAAGCTTTGGCTGAAGCAGATTCTGGTTGGGCGACCACAATCGGTGTACCAGTGTCGCCCCCTTCCCGGAGCGCAATTTCTAGGGGAATGCAGCCGAGGAGAGGCACATCCAATTCGTTCGCGGTTTTTTCGCCGCCCCCAGAGCCAAACAGGTCATATTGGCGATCTGGCAGATCCGGCGGAATAAAATAGCTCATATTTTCAACAATTCCCAGCACATTCACTCCCATTTGCTGGAACATCTTGAGGCCCCGGCGCGAGTCTAGGAGAGAAACGGTTTGGGGGGTGGTGACAATGACAGCACCGGCCATGGGCACCGCCTGGGCCATCGTTAGTTGGGCATCACCCGTACCAGGGGGCATATCAACGATGAGATAGTCTAGTTCGCCCCAGTTCACCTGGTAGAGAAACTGACGAATGATGCCGTTGAGCATCGGCCCTCGCCAAATCACTGGTTGGTCTGGGTCAATCAGGAACGCCATGGAAACGAGTTTGACCCCATGGTTAAATTCTGGCTGGAGAATATCTTGGCCGCCTGTTTTATCGACCTTGATTTCGACTTCGCCAATGCCCATCATGTTCGGCACATTTGGCCCGTAGATATCTGCATCCAAGAGGCCGACTTTTGCGCCAGTTTGGGCCAGGGCGATCGCCACATTCACCGCAACGCTACTTTTACCAACGCCCCCTTTGCCGCTGGAGATGGCAATGATATTTTTGACGTTATCAATGCCCTGTTGATTAGGCAGTGCTTTCTGTTGAGGCGTTTCGGCGGTGACTTCCACATCCACAGCGTTTACCCCAGGTAAAGGCAGCACAGCATTTTTGCACTCCTCGACGATAAATTCCTTGAGGGGACAAGCGGGCGTTGTGAGCACCAGGGTGAATTTCACCGTACCATTCTCCACAGAGACATTGCGGATCATATTGAGATCCACCAGGCTTTTTTGAAGCTCAGGATCTTGAACGGGACGGAGGGCAGCCAGAATTGCTTGGGTATCAGCCATAACTTCAGGAAAATTTAGGATTTGGGTTTGTGGTGCAGGCGAATGCCCACAAAAATATCGTAGAGGAAACTGAGAAAATCTTTTCCCTGGAGCAGCCCTAATGATTGGGGAGAACCTTTATGATCTAACAGGGGCTTGATGTAGTAATAGGCGGGTTGATACTTATACCAAGGAATCGAGGGCCACAGGTGATGAACCAGGTGGTAATTTTGCCCAAGGATCAAAAGATTGAGGAGCTTGCTTGGGTAAACCCTGGCATTTTTCCAGCGATCGCGTTCTTCAAAGGGACGATGGGGCAAATAATCAAAGAACAAACCCAGGGCAATACCAACCACCAGGGCCGGGACAAACCAAAAATTCATGATGTAGCCAATAAAACCATACTGGATGCCCAGGTAGACAATGACCCCTAAAAAAGAACGGCTAAGGAACCACTCCAGTAACTCGTAATTTTTCCACAGACGACGCTTAAAGAAAAAGATTTCGTGGTAGAAAAAACGGGCTGCAATCATCCAGAGGGGGCCGCCAGTCGAAACGAAATGATCCGGATCATTTTCAGGATCATTGACATGGGCGTGGTGCTGCAGATGGACTCGGGTAAAGACCGGAAAAGCAAATCCCAGCATTAGGGCACTGGCATGGCCCAAGATGGTATTGACCGCACGGTTGCTATGGGCGGCACGGTGGGACGCATCGTGGATCACCGTTCCCGCAAGGTGCAGCGCTAAAACGTTTTCTAGGAAGCAAATCCAGTCATACCAACCCCAAAACCAATAGCCTCCCACGGAGGTGGCGATCAATCCTACTGCGATGATGACCATCCACACATTGGGGTTCATCCCACCAGGGGGACGCAAATACTCCCTTGACATTACCAATGATGACGCTGCCGCCGCCGTCATAAGCTCCTGTTCTCCTCGATGTCTGTGAAATTTGGTTAATCCTTGGGTAGTTTACAATACTTAAGGCTAATTCATAAACCTTGATGTGCCATAAACACTGTTTAGAAAAAACAAAAAACGCTTGTAATTCAACGTTTCTAGGCTAATTTCAAGCTAGCCATTTGCTGCTTCGCTGCGTTTGTAAAATACCAAGTCCACGGTTACTTTCTGAAGTTTATCGTCTTCTTCCGTGGCGATCGCCTCGTGGAGTTTGACAATTAAGAGGATTAATGTTCCGTGGCGTGATTGATAAACAATCGGTTTTCCTGCATTGGGAAGAGTTTAAGAGAGTATCCTGTTCTCGGTTCCTAATCGCTGGCTGGGGGATTTAGCTTTGGCAACAGGCGATCGCACACAAACAAAGTGCCAGAGGCAACGCAGAGGGGAATTGTCACGAGATTGAGAAAAGGCAAACTGATCAACCCTAGACAAACCAGCCCAAACCCCGCACTCCCCGGCAAGGCCCGGTAAACTTGTCGCAACTTTTGACGAAATGTAAATCGCCTCCTCTCAAGGGTGGCATCGAAAAAATCAAGGCAAATGATCGTTAAAGTCACCGCCAAGCCTCCCAGGGAGGACAGCACGCTACCAATCCCCGGCAAAAAGTTGATCCCAAACAACAAAGGGGCGATCGCCAAAACCAAGGCTAATTTTTTTAGTTCAAAGAGAATGGCGCGGCCAATGTCGCGGAGAATACCCACTTCAATAATTTCCAGGCGACTGGTGCGGAGTTTTTCAATCTGTTCTGAGAGTTGGCCATACCAAGGGGCACCAAGAATAACGCCAAACTGCACCAGCAGTAGTCCTACAGCAATAAACACTGCCGCAATGAAAATCAGGCCTAACAATCCCCCCAGAAAATTTGCGCCGTAATCTAACCACTGCAACCAGGCAGGCAAGCGATCAATTAAACCAATCAGACTGGTGCTAATCCAAGTGTAGCCAGCCCCCGCCGTCCGCCACGCCCAGCGCAGAGAAAAAGTATAGAGCAATCCCCCCAGCACAACATTGACGCCAAGGGGAATCGCTAAATATTGGAGAAGCTTCGGGTGACGGGAAAAAAATCTCGCGGCGCGGAATGGGTAACTGGCCCCCCGAATGAAGTCAATGGGCATATTTTTCGGGTCAACTCTACCTTGAGTCGTAATTCTCTGTCTTTCAATCTAAACTTCAATGGTCGGATGGCGGAATGTAAACCCTAAATTTTTTAATTTTGGTTAGATACACGCACATTTAAGGGGCGATCAGAGGGTTGGCTCGCATCCCAACGTACTGGGGCCTGGGCATATTTTTCGGCCAAACGAGAGAGTAATTCTCGCCGGGGCAGTGGTTCATCACAAACCAGATTGAATAAACCGCTCAGATTATGGATCTGGGCAAACTCGATCGCTGCCACAATATCTGCTAAATGAATCCAGTTACCATATTCGCTGCCGTCACCAGGCCGCACCTGGCCCATGGCCCGTTGGAAAATTTTTTTAATTTCCCGCCCTTCACCATAGATTCCCCCCAAACGGAGAATGCAAACCTGACGTGCATCGGTGGCGATCGCCTTTAGGGTTTGTTCCGTTGCCAAAAGAATTTCTGCAAAAACATGAGGTGGTTTGTCGGGGGTCTTTTCATCAACCCAAGCACCGTGGTGATTGCCGACGATGGCGTAGCTGCTGGTATAAATCACCTGTTTAACGGTGTCGTTATGGGTGAGGGCCTGGGCGAGGTTTTGGGCTGTTTTGAGATAAGCCTGCCGATAATTTGCTTCGGTGCGCCCCTTGGAACCCACGGCCAAAAGAATAACATCTTGGCCTTCACAAAGCTCCTGGAGGGCTTCTGGTTGATCACCGCTAAGGACTTTCACCTGGTGGGCTATGCTTTGTAACTGGGAGACTTTTTCGGGGGTCGTTGTTGTCACGGTCACTTGATGACCCGCAGTTGTCCACTGCTTGGCGATCGCCTGGCCCACATAGCCACAGCCAATAATTGCAATTTTCACCAAGGGAATTCCTCCTTAACAAACCGTGCCATAATTTTAAGCATTGTAAAGTCTTGTTTTATCGCTATTATGCCCCTTTTTCCGCCATTTCCGCCCCTGGATCCGCCCTTGGATGGCTGGTCTTTAGAAGGGCGCGACCCAGAAACTATCCGGCGTTTGCTGCCCCTCTGGGAGTGGCTCTACAAATTTTACTTTCGGGTAGAAACGAGCGGCTGGGAAAATTTGCCGACGGCTGAGCCGGTGTTAGGGGTTGGTTCCCACAATGGCGGCCTTGCGGCACCGGATATGTGGATGATGATGTATGACTGGTTTCGGCGGTATGGAGTTGAAAGGCCCACCTATGGCCTGATGCATCGCAATATTTGGCTCGCTTTCCCAGAATTAGCAAAAATTGCGGTCAAAACGGGGGCAGTGCAGGCCCACCCGAAAATGGCGATCGCCGCTTTGAAATCCGGGGCCAATGTCCTTGTCTATCCCGGAGGTGGCCAAGATGTCTTCCGGCCCCATGCCCAAAGAAATCAGATTTATTTTGCCGAGCGGCGGGGATTTATTAAACTGGCCCTGCGCCAGGGGGTGCCCATTGTGCCACTGATTTCCTGGGGAGCCCACGACAGTATTTTTGTCATTGAAGATATCTATGAACCCCTCAAAGAATTTTTAAAAGCGTTTAACCTGCCGTGGCTATTTAACATCGACCCAGAAGTTTTTCCTATTTATCTCGGTTTACCCTGGGGCGTCGCCTTTGGCCCCCTGCCCAACTTTCCCTTACCCACAAAAATGTACACACGGGTCTGTCCACCAATTCGCTTTGAAAGATATGGCCGGGCCGCGGCGGGCGATCGCCCCTATGTTGAAGCCTGCTATCAGCGGGTTTTAGGGGAAATGCAACGGGAATTAGACCAATTAATCGCGGAGGTCGAATCTCGCCCTAAAAGTTGTTCCTAGCGACGGTTCGCAGGATTTAGCCAGGTGTTTAAGCCTTCCCCTAGCAAAGATAAACCCATCACCATCAGGGTCATCGTTAACCCCGGAAACAGCGCCGTCCACCAAATTCCCGTTGGCAAAGCATCGAGGGCGAGGCGCAAATCATGGCCCCATTCCGGCGTGCCATCGGGCAAACCTAAACCCAAAAAGCCCAATCCCCCCAGGATTAAAATCGCATCAGCAGCATTGAGGGTAAACAGTACCGGTACACTCTGGATTACATTGAGAAACAAATATTTCGATAAAATTCGCCTCGGCGTTGCGCCCATGGCCTGGGCTGCTTCGATAAACAATTCTGTTTTGGCGCTCGTGGTGCGGTTGCGGACAAGACGGAAATATTGGGGCACATAGGAAATACTCAAGGCGATCGCCGCGTTAATCACTCCTTTGCCCACCACAAAGGCGAGGGTAACGGACAACAGCAATCCCGGTAGGGTATAAATCGTATCCATTAAGAAGAGCAGCACCCGGTCTACCTTGCCACCAAAATACCCACTCACCATCCCCAGGGGGACGCCGATTATTAAACTGAGACTCGTGGCTAGCAGCACTACCTTGAGGGCTGCCTGGGTACCAAAGAGGGTGCGAGACAAGACATCGTAACCCTGGCGACTGGTGCCAAACCAATGGTTCCAACTAGGAGGACTATGGATCGGGAAACTGAGGGAATCGAGGGGGTCTTTCAGCCAGCCGACATTTTCTAATAAGGGTGCGCCGAGGGCGATCGCCACAAATAGCCCGGTAAGCGTCACCCCCACCAGAGCCAGGCGACGCGAAAGTTTTGCCTCAGGATTTTCCCCTGCCATAACAGCCCACATTAAAACAGAACGTCTGTCAGTATAGCGGTTGGGCGGTCTCTCCCCATGGCTTTTACCAAATATCTAAACCAATCAGAATACTTTCTCGATCAGATAAATCGCCGATAAACTTTCGCAAGGGGGGCGGCAATTTTTTGATCAGAGTCGGGGTCGCAACAATCCGTTCTGACTCAGCGAGGTCGGGGTGCTCGTAAATATCAATGATCCGGATTTCGTGGCGTCCGGGCAGATATTCGCTGCAAATGCTTTCTAGTTCGTTGATCGCCCAGCGGGAATGGCTATTACTGCCAGCAACGTAGAGATAAAGCACATAGAATTCATTTTGTTTGTGGTGGATGGGAGGGCTTGGATCTAGCCGCGGGGAGGGATCCTTAGAGAAGTCAGAAGCCATGTATTTGGGTCAGGTTATGCCAGAAGCACGGTAGGTTGTCGCTGCAAAATTTGTTCGAGGGCGATCGCCGTCCATTCTATATCTTCCATTTGAGTTTGTGCACCTAGGGTTAAGCGAATTCCGGAGAGGGCCTCTTGATCGCTATAGCCCATCGCCTTCAGGGTTGTGCTGGGATTGAGCTTACCGCTATGGCAGGCAGACCCCGCACTAATGCCGATGCCAGCGAGGTTCATTTGACGCACGAGGGTTTTCCCGGTTAGGCCCAGGAGGGGCGAATCTTGGCGCAAGGCAAAACTGACATGGTGGGGTAAGCGGGCATGGCGATCGCCTGTAATTTGTAGATGTGGGCTACTGCTCCCTCGGTTTAACAGAAAATTGCGGAGGCGACTCAATCGTTCAATTTCTTGAGGCATGGTTTCCTCGGCGAGTTCAGCGGCCATGCCCAAAGCAACGATGCCGGGTAAATTTTGGGTGCCGGAGCGTAAATTGTGTTCTTGGCCGCCGCCGTAGAGTCGGGGCTGAAGTTTAATACCGTCGCGCACATACAACGCACCAGCCCCCTGGAGGCCATAGATTTTGTGCCCAGACAGGGAAAGCAAATCCACGGGAAGCTGGCGGAGATCAATGGGAATGCGTCCCACGGCCTGAACTGCGTCGGTGTGAAAGGTGATGTGATGTTTTTTGGCGATCGCCCCCAGTTCCGCAATGGGTTGAATGGTGCCCACTTCACTCTGGCCATAGATCACCGAAATTAAAACCGTGTTGGCTTGAATCGCCTTTTCTAGATCCTGAGGATCTACTTGGCCACGACGATTAACTCCGAGGCGTGTCACTTGCCAGCCTTGGGTTGCGAGGAAATCTGCGGCCTTGGCGATCGCCGGATGTTCCACCTGGGAGATAATCAAATGTTGCGGCTCTCGGTACTGGTCTGTAATGCCAAAAATCGCCAGGTTATCGGCTTCGGTGCCCCCTGCCGTAAAAATAATTTCATCGGGGTTCGCTGCACCAATGAGGCTCGCCACTTGCATCCGCGCCATTTCCAGGAGGGTAGCGGCTCGATTGCCCCAACCATGTAAGCTTGAGGGGTTGCCCCAGCTTTGGCCACAGACTTCTTGCACCCGCTGGATCACCAAAGGATGGGGGGGCGTTGTTGCGCTGTAATCAAGGTAAATTTGCATGGTGGGCGATCGCTCAATGGTTCCCTTAGCATACGCAAATTAGGGCCAACCCGTCAGCCCGTGCGACCAAGGGAGTATCCCAGGATAAGCCAAAGCCGCAACAAGAAAAAACTCCCCCAGTCCAAGACCAGAAGAGTTTCGCCATCACATCACTCTAGTACAAACCCTAAGCCAAACTTGCAAGCCCATCACTGTAGAGCTTCCGGGCGTAGTCCGTCCAAGTGCCCTGGCCCCAATAGCGGAAACAACTGGTTTCTACCAACAGCAAATACAACAGAGATCGTTGATAAGCTTCTGTTTTCGTTACGCTGGGGTCTTCGGCCACGAGGCGGTCATATTTTTCGTGGAATTTAGCGCTCAGTTCGTTCATCGGCTCCAGGACATTTTCATAACCCTTGACCCAACTGAGATCATTTGTCCAGGAAGCGCCATCCACATGGAATTGGTGGTCATGTTCATTTAAATAGGCGATCGCCTGATTGACAGTTTCCGGCGTAACACCTTGATTTTCGGCCTCCAGTCTTGCCCAAATCTTCGCTTGGCCCACCGCCTGACACACTGGATAATCGGCTTCGGTAATACCCTTCGCTTCTAGAAGTTCAAGATATTCCGTGCCATTAAAACCGACAACACTACCGTCATTTTTAATGTCATGCCAAGCCGGGAGATAACCTCCAGGAAACTCATTCATCATCACGCCGCCATTTTCCCCATCGGCAATCTGGGAAACTAAACAGGGCACTGATTGACCCGCTAATTCCTGGCGATCGCGACTCTTCGCTTCGTAATAAGGTTGCATCTGGGCCACCAGTTTCGTATCAGACCCCTGGGTTTTAATCAGTGCCGTAATGCTGATTTCTTCGCCCCGGGAATTTTTCACCACCAGGCGATTGGGGAGATATTTATCATCATGGTGTAAACCAGAACCATCCAAACGCTCCACGGAATGTTCCTGCACCAAGAGCCAACGGTAACCACATTCCTTGAGGGCTTTGATGTATTCAAATAGCGTATCCGGATGATTGGGGAGGTGCATTTCTGGGGGCGAAAATCCCTTAACTCGCTTCAGGGCTTCGACCCCAAAGATTTCTGCAAAATAATGCTGCCAGGCCTGAATTTGCAATTTTAAATCGGGGATGGGCGTCGAAGGGGCTACCGCATGGCTCCACATAGTCCCTAGCCATTCCACATAGGGCTGATAACGGGCATCTGTGGTGATTTTCTTAAGGTTATCGAGGACATCTTCCCGGCCCATTTGCCGTAGACCCCAGAGCAGGTTGCCAGAATAATCCAACATAATCCGGGGGCTACAGCCTGCAGCTACTAGCTCAGGGATAAACTCTCCCATGCGGCTGTAGCACCAAGCAAACACTGTGGCATTGTGGTTATCACCATCGTGGGGATTTTCCATCATGTGCTGCAAGTTGCAGATGAGTGCGCCATCGGTTCCGGCGGGAATGGTGGGTTGGTGCATATGAAGGGCACAGGCAAACCCAGCCTTCACTTGATCAAGATTGAGATCACTCCGGTCGAGAAAGATTTTTTCACTGTGATTGACAATCTCTGAAATTTCCTGCTCCTGACCGCAAATATTGGGTAATTGGGTTGCTTGAGGAGAAAGTGTCGAAACCATGTATTTTTCCTTATATATCTTTATCGCAATCACGGGACGATGCTTGAAGATCGCTACGGTCAATCCCACAAGGTCGTTTGTGCTGTCGTGGTCTTAATGTTATCTCAATCCTTTGGGAGTTAAGTTTAAGTTTTAGTTTATCTTGTTATTATTTGATAACCTTATATTTTGTGAAGAAAAAAAGAGAGACCAGTGGACTGATCCCTCTCAAAAAGATGAAGTTTATTAACTTTGCTTGGTTTTTAAAGGGCTACCATTTCAACAAATTAAACTGTTCCATATCGATGGTGTTGCGGTTGCGGTAAATGGCAAGGATAATCGCCAAACCCACGGCGGCTTCGGCAGCAGCAACAGTCAGAACAAAGACGGTAAAGACTTGTCCTTTGATTTCGCCGGGATCGAGGAAGTTAGAAAAGCCCATAAAGTTGAGATTGACGGAGTTTAGCAATAGCTCAATGGACATCAACACGCGGACGGCATTGCGACTGGTCACTAAACCGTAAATGCCGATGCAAAATAGGGCGGCAGCGAGAACCAGGATGTATTCGAGTTGAATTTGCATGGGTGTCAAGAAAAGCTTAGTTTTGTTTGGATTTGGGGCTATTTGCGCCAGCGAGCTCCCGAGGACGCTCTGGTAGTTGGAGGCCAGTACTCCCTTCTTCTGTGGTTGTAATCTCAGGAATAATATCGCGACGGGCCAGGATAATCGCGCCCACCATAGCAATGAGGAGGAGCACTGAAGCTAGTTCAAAAGGCAGGAGGAAATCGCTAAAGAAATGTTTGGCGATCGCCACCACAGAATTGCCCACTGCTGCCGGAGAAATTGCTGACAATTCCCAAGGAGTTACCAAAACCATCGTGCCAAGGAGGGCGAAAAGACCCAAGCAGACCAGAGCCGTTGCCCCCTGACGAAGGAGGCGACCAGGCATCTGACTGAAGTCTTCTTTTTTATTCACCAACATGATGGCGAATAAGATCAAAACATTAATCGCCCCGACATAAATCAAGACCTGGGCTGCCGCGACGAAATCCGCATTTAACAGAATATAGAACCCAGAAATACTGATAAACACGCCCCCCAGCAGGAACGCTGAGTAGACAATATTTTCAAAGAGCACAACCCCAAGGGCTGACCCCAGCATCATCATCGTGAGGATGACGAACGAAACAATTTGAACACCTTCTGCTAAATTCACAGTTTTTTTAAAACTCCTGCTAAATTCACACCTGCACTAATCTTGCTTAGTCTATCTTGGCTTTATTGATCTGCTGTTTCTTGTTGCTTTTCGGCCTGTAAGCGTTCGAGAATATCCTCTGGATGCTCGCCAGCCCGCTGACTGCCTTGGGGGAGATCATGGGGGTCAATGACACCTTGGGGCAAGTAGGCCAACTCCCGGAGGGGGGTCACCATTGGATCTTGGGTGACTTTGTAGGGCAGACGACCCAGGGCCACATTATCGTAGTTCAATTCGTGGCGATCGTAGGTGGCCAGCTCATATTCTTCTGTCATCGATAGACAATTGGTGGGGCAGTATTCGACGCAGTTGCCGCAGAAGATACAAACCCCAAAGTCGATGCTGTAATGCTTGAGGGTTTTCTTTTTGATGCTTTTATCAAATTCCCAATCCACGACGGGGAGGTTGATCGGACAAACTCTTACACAGACTTCACAGGCAATACATTTATCGAATTCAAAGTGAATTCTGCCGCGGAACCGTTCTGAGGGAATCAGCTTCTCGTAGGGATATTGCACTGTCACGGGGCGTCGCCGCATGTGATCAAAAGTTACCGAGAGACCCTGGCCAATATACTTCGCTGCCTGGGCTGCATCCTTGGCATAGTCACCGACTTGTTTGAGGATTTTAAACATAGGACATAGGGTGAGAAGATCAACAAAGAAGGAGAAAGAAACGACGAAGCCTTAGCCCCCAAAAGCAATGGGGAAAGCAAGTTTTAGGGCCGCCGTGAGCAATAGGTTAACAAGGGCAACGGGGAGGAGAAACTTCCAGCCAAAGTTCAAGAGTTGGTCAATGCGTACCCGCGGTAAAGTCCAGCGTAGGAGGACAGCAATAAAGACCAGGGCATAGGTTTTCACGAGGGTCATAATAATCCCCAAGGAGGCGGTGATCACCTGGAGCCAAGGGGTGCTGGGGGCAACATTTAACCAACCGGCAAGCTTATCGAGGGGAATCGGGAACTCCCAACCGCCTAGGTAGAGAATCGAAACAATCAGGGCCGAAAGCACGAGGTTGACATAGGAGCCAACGTAGAACAGACCAAATTTCATCCCGGCATATTCGGTTTGGTAGCCAGCAACGAGTTCTTCTTCTGCTTCGGGTAGGTCAAAGGGGAGTCGTTCACATTCGGCAAGGGCGGCAATCCAGAAAATGAGGAAGCCAATGGGTTGTCGCCAAATATTCCAGCCTAAAATGCCGTAACCAGATTGTTGTTCAACAATGTCAATGGTGCTCAGGCTATTGGACATCATGGCGATCGCCAATACAGCCAGGGCCAGGGGAATTTCGTAGCTGATTGATTGGGCGGCAGCACGCAGTCCCCCCAGTAACGCATATTTATTATTAGAAGAGTAGCCTGACATCAAAAGGCCAATGGGAGCGATGCTTGAGAGGGAAATCCACAGAAAAATCCCCACGTTCAAATCCGTAATCACCAGGTTTTGCCCGAAGGGAACGATGAGATAGGACAAAAAGACCGGAATGACCACGAGAGCAGGCCCGAGGGTAAAGAGCCAGGGATCTGTTTTAGCGGGGACCACATCTTCTTTAAAAACCAGCTTTAAACCATCGGCCACCGGCTGTAAAACCCCTAGGGGGCCTGCATATTCCGGGCCAACCCGTTGTTGGGCTGCCGCTGAAATTTTTCGCTCTAACCACACCACGACTAAAACACCCACTGTCGCGCCAATAATCATCAGTAACAACGGTAGGGGTAGCCAAATAGTCTTGGCAATTTCATGGGACAACCCAAAGGATTGGAGGGTTTCGATAAAACTACCTTGAAGATCGATTCCTGAGTTCATAGGGGTTCTTTGGCCTGCACGATGGATTGTTAAGGGAATGTATCGAGGCAGGGATTTCCAACAAAAGTGACATCACTGAATTAGTATATCGTTGTTCCGGGAAACTCCGTTATCAGAACCTCTTAGGGAATTTTAGGGGCTATTGATAAGTTTTTCTAAACCAAGGTACGTCAATGGCCACGGCAAAACGCCAGGATTGGAAAATCGCCCTTAACTGATTTGGAAAATAAACGTCACCTTATCGCCTTTGCCTAAACCAATGCGATCGCCGGCCCGGAGTCGATGTCGATTACCGACAGGGAGGGGCACATGGTTGATATAGGTGCCATTGGAACTACCGGTGTCTTCGATATAGTAGAGGCCCGCTTCTTGGCGCAGGTCAGCGTGTACCCGTGATACCACTTCAGAACTCGGAAAACCAGAAACATCAATATCTGGTGGGACGGTCTCATTCGGTTTGCCGATGTGAATCACATCGAGGTGTTCAGGAATTTCTAAGGCCACCTGGGTTTGCACATGGAGCAAGCTGGCGGTCTGCACTTGAATTTGGGTTGCCTGCATTGACCCCTGGACAGTGGTTGGGGCAGGAGCAGGAGCAGGCGTTGGCGGCACCCCTGGGGCAGGGCTTGGTTCTTCAAAATCGAAAGTGAAAGGATCAGGCAATTCTGGAGATTCGGCAACGGCAGGGGCAGCGGCTTCTTCTTCCTCGAAAAAATCAGGAAAATCAGGGAAATCTGCTTCGGGAATCTCTGGGAAATCCAGGGTGGGCTCAGGGGGAGCTGTGGGGGGGGCGCTGGCACTGGGGGCATTGGGAACCACAGTTTTGGGTAACTCCTCTGTTACTGCCATGGGAGCGGCCTGTTGCAGGTTAAAACCACATTGACCACAGAAGGCGGCATTACTTTGGACACTAGCGCCACATTGGGGGCAAGCCGATGCTTGGGGAGGGGGTATAACAGGCTTCGCATTGGACAGCGCCGTCAGGATTTTGGTGGTTACAGTTGGGACAACTAATCATGACAGTGGGTGGTCAAAGGGAAAAGAATGGTTTTATTTTAAGGCTCTGGGCGAGATTTCGTTTGATAGATTGCTTGATCGGGGGCGAGGCGATCGCCAGCAGCAGCATCCAGGAGCCACCAGAGAACGCCGTGGTCTGGGTTGATCAGTTTACTGGGATAGGCAAACCCATCGGCATCGCTATGGAAAATTTTCTGGAGCGCCTCCTGTTTATTTTCTCCAGCGACTAGGAAAAGAATGTTCTGGGCGGCATTAATCAGGGGCACGGTAAAGGTCAGCCTGGGTTCTCCCTGTTTCTCGCCAACGGTGATGAGGCGATCGCCAACGGTTAGGGCCGCCGTTTGGGGAAATAACGAAGCAGTATGACCATCGTCCCCCATGCCCAACAGCACAATATCGAAACTGGGCCAGGGGCGATCGCCAAAAAAATTTCTCAACGTTGCATCATAGGCCGCTGCATCTTGCTGGGGGTCTGCGGCTGCGGTCGGCATCGGGTGAATATTGCCCTCCGGAATCGGCACCTGATCCAGCCAGGCGAGCCGGGCCATCCGTTGATTGCTATCGGGGTGATCGGCCGGTACATAGCGTTCATCTCCCCAAAAAATGTGGAGTTGCGCCCAGGGGAGGGATTGCTCTGCTAATTTTTCGTATAAAGGTTTGGGGGTACTGCCGCCGGCAAGGGCAATGGTACAGACACCACGACGGGCGATCGCCTCCTCAATCCGGCCCATGACAATACGCAGCGCCCGTTTAATGAGTTCCGGTTTATCATCCAGGATTTCCAGGTATTTTGTCATAAACTTTACAGAGGACGAACTATGCCCCCTAAAATAGCGTTACTCGTCATTCTAGTGGTGACACCCATAAACGCCCATTGACTGATACATAAAGTATGAATAATGTTCGCCTTGCTTCTTTTACGTCCCTGAGCCTCAAGATTTTGGGGGGCGTACTGTTAATTTCTTCTTTCGTTGATTACGTCATTGCCGCCTTCCCGTGGCTGCCCCTGGACAATGCTTGGCAAATTAATTTCACAAATCAGGTAGTCGGTAGAGGGCTTAACCCTTTGATTGGGATTGTGGCTCTGCTTCTGGGCAGTTGGCTAGATGACAATGCCGGAAAATCAGCAAAACTGCGCGCCTCCATTACAGATGGTCGCTTTTTAAGTTTTCTTTTTTCCCTCGTCCTTGGGGTGATCTTCTTGATTCTCATCCCTATCCACCTCGACAATATGCAGGGCATTCGGGAACAGGCGATCGCCCAAATTGAACAAGAAACCCAACAGCGAGAACAACAAGTCCAGCAGCAATACAGCCAACTCCAGGCCCTTGCCCAAAACCCCGAAGCCAAACAACAACTAGAGCAACAGATCCAAGAAATCGAAACAGCCCTCAACTCTGGTCAAGTTCCCCCCCAGCAGATCGCCGAAGTCGAAGCCCAAAGGCAAGAATTCCTCAACTACCAAACATTCGTCAATGACCCCGAAGCCCTGAATGCGCGGCTAGAAGAATTACAACAAAGCGTTGTTGAACTCCAGACACAACAGCGCCAAGAAGCCAACCGCAGTGTCCTCCAGGAAATTATCCCAACCACTATCCGCAGTCTCTTGTTAGGAATTGCTTATCTGATTGTGGGTTGGCTTGGCGTTCGCAATGCTTGGTTCAATAAAACAAGCCCATCCCAAGCCCCCAAACCTGAAGCACCTGCCGATTCCGAATAATATTTTTCCCGCTTGGGGTGACCTCGATGGGTACTTGTCACCCCATTTTTTCCAGCACAGTAGCACCCAGACACGTTGGCAACCCCAAAGAATTCAGTAAAATAGATTACGTCGTCTTTTTTCTTAACATTTCACTTATTTTTCTACCCTAGTCCCCAAAATTTCCCTGATTTCCTAAACCGACAAAAACGACTACCCACTGTATATATTCCCGCCATTTCGTCCACCATCTCCCTACCAGGAAACCTCGCCCTACCGTGTTAGAACGTCTGAAACAAGATTTAAAAAACGATCTGATTGCCGGGTTGCTCGTTGTTATCCCCCTAGCGACCACCATTTGGTTGACGATCACGATTGCGACTTGGGTGATTAATTTTTTGACGCAAATCCCTAAGCAGATTAATCCGTTCGATGGCCTGGACCCAATCTTGACCAATGCCTTAAATATTGGCGTTGGGATTACCGTTCCCCTGACATTTATTCTGGTGATCGGTCTGATGGCACGAAATTTTGTCGGACGTTGGCTGTTGGATGTGGGGGAACAAATTCTCCAGGGAATTCCCCTAGCAGGCGCAATTTATAAAACCCTCAAGCAACTATTAGAAACTCTCTTGCGGGATTCCCAGAGTCGCTTCCGACGGGTAGTGATGGTGGAATATCCGCGACCTGGTGTTTGGACGCTAGGTTTTGTCACAGGAACAGTCAGTCCCCAATTACAGGCCCAGGTGGCCGATCCTCTCTTGAGTGTGTTTATTCCGACGACTCCGAACCCCACCTCTGGCTGGTATGCAATGGTGCCAGAAGATGATGTGATCAACCTCTCAATGTCCATTGAGGATGCCTTTAAAGTCTTAATTTCTGGGGGCATTGTCAGCCCGGATGCAGAGACCGAACGAAAATCAGTGCGGGGCACAATTCCCCTCAATCTGACCCGCCGTAAAAAGTCCCGTGAATTGGAGCGTCCTCTTGAAGAATTGAATAGTCCCCAGGCGGATATGCTTTCTCTAGAGGAAGAAGTGTAGTTTAATGGTGCCTCTGAGTGACGTTGATTTTCCTTATTGTTTATCCCTAGTTAGACTATGCCCGCCCGTAAACAGCCCCGTAGTGTTGCCCGTGAAATTGCTCTATTGAGCTTGAGTCAGATCAAAGGCAAGCCCGATAAGTTAGAAGCCGTAGAGCTTGATGAATTGATGTTGGCAGCGGTTCGGACCCTGAGTAGCGAAATCCATGACATTTTAGAGGATGCGGCGAGTGAAGTTTCCCGGGCGGAGGAGCAATTACTCAGAAGTGAAACGTTAGCGGTCAATGTCAAGAGTGCGCGCACAATGGCCGCAGATGCCCTGGAATTGACCCGTGCGGCAATTAATCGTTTGGGTCATGTGGTGGAATTGCCAGAATTTTTGCAGTTGACCCGCCAACATGAGGTGCGCAATTTTGCGTTAGAGATTCTCACAACCCTCCGCCGTCGCAATGATCAGATCAAAGAGGTCATTGACGGGTCTTTAGTGGATTGGCAATACCATCGTCTGCCCCGCTTAGACCGGGATATTCTGCGCATCGCTGTGGCTGAAATTTTGTTTTTAGAAACGCCCTATAAAGTGGCCATCAATGAGGCCGTAGAACTGGCAAAACGCTATTCTGACGAAGACGGCCATCGTTTTATTAATGGTGTTCTGCGCCGGGTTAGCGATCGCCTCCGGGCTGAGGACAGCCTCAAATAGATGCCCTTCAGGTCGTTATTGTCATTATCTTAAGAAACTCGTCCCTAAGCCAAAAACAATACTGGTGAACACTAATAGGAGATGTTCGGGGGCGATCGCCACTGTGACACCAGTGCTATTGAGGAGGGCATTCACACCACTACCGAGGGCAATCCCTGCCACCAAAACCACAAACCCAATGGGGGCAGCCCGTTCAAAGCGCTGTTCTTTACGGTAGAGCAAGTAAATATTCGCCACCAAGGCCACGGTCAAAAGGGTTGAGGTCAGATCCGTTGCGAGGAATATTCCGGCAATGGCGATCGCCCCATTGACACCGAGGGCAGTATATAGAGTGTTGGTTTCTGGTGTATCCCGTAAATTGACCAACCACTGGGGCAGTTCGGGAGACTTCACCAACGGTTGAGACGCCTGCGCCTTCTTCTGAGAAGTTTCTGCAAAGCGAATTTTATCCGGAACATCTAGGGTGCCCTGTTGTCGTTGTCTAAGGCGATCCATAATAATCGCATCGTAGGCCGCTTCGAGTTTGTCCACTACGGCGCGATCGCCTTCGTATTGGGCGCTTAGTTTTTGTTTGGCTGCTTGGATCTCTTCAAATGAAGCCGTTTTTGCAAGCCCAAGGGTTTCGTAGGGATTTTGTTCGCTCATTCTCCTCCTCCTGTGAGCATGCCACTGGGTTATTGGAACATCCTTAGATTCTTAATGTAACCCAATCATCATACAGTTTATTATTATGAGCGTTTTCCGGTGCGCTTTCCATAGAGCAAAATTTTTTCTGGTGATGATAGCCGGGGCGATCGCCTCAAGACTTGCCTAGACCAGAGAGCATACATCCCCATACTTAACGCTAGCTGATCAACGGAGTAGGTACTTGAACCACTCAGGCTCCCTAACTCGCTGCAATGTACAAAATCTCAGAGACCATCCCAAAGACCCTCCACTAAGCGATCGCGTAGAGGCCAATGAACAGACAAGCACAAAAATACAATCCTCCCAGACTGTGGTTCGTGCCCGTTGATCGCACTCGGCACTAAAATAAGTCCATTTTGTCGATCCATAAAAACTCAAGCTTGAGTTTTTATGGATCGTCTTTCTTTCGATCTGGCTTTGTAAACATAAGTTTATGTTAATTAGTTAAAGACGTCCTGAATTTTGTCAGTTTCATGAAGCTTCTTTTAATCTCAGATTAATTAGGCACTAATTTTATAGAAAAAAGCTTCATTATATAGAATTTATAAAAATCAAGCTTTAAAGGGTTGACCTTCCTTTTGAAAGGGAATAAAACTGAAGTACAAACAAATACGTAAGTAACAAAAAGAAGTAAACCACAATCTGCTTCAGTATAATCACGTACTCTTACCCCAAAAGAAGTATTTTATTCATCTTTCTTCTT
This sequence comes from Picosynechococcus sp. NKBG042902, assembly GCF_963864045.1. Lineage (NCBI taxonomy): Bacteria > Bacillati > Cyanobacteriota > Cyanophyceae > Chroococcales > Geminocystaceae > Picosynechococcus > Picosynechococcus sp. NKBG042902. The sequence continues at coordinate 46,141 of NZ_CAWLTV010000057.1, forward strand.
TGAGAGAAGGTTCATGGAGATCCTTCTGGGGCACTTGAAACCTCTACTTGCAAGGATCAAAGCGATATACGTACGTGTTTTCCCAAAAAAATCCTAGAAGTAGGGAGTAGTTCTTCTACCGAGATTTCAAGGAAATTAAGTGTTCTGAGGCTTGGTTTATACGGGAAATTTAGACTTGATGGTTTGGGTCTTACCTTTGCCTAGCAGCAAGACTAAATTAATTAGTTACGCATTTGTTGAAATCAAACTGAATTCTATTGAGGATTCCTTACAATGGCTAAATTCAATTCTTCTACAATCGCATTCGCAACCATCATCGCTTTTGGTGCCATCGGTCAAGCCGCACAGGCTGGCGAAAGCTACGTTACTAACAGAGACATCACTAGCTGGTCTCGAACGACTACTAACCTTACCTTAGACAGTGATGAATGGTCTAATGGTCGCCGTGATTGGGGCAGCTACGCTTACAAAACATATCAAGATGGGTCTGTAACACAGGAAATCGACTGCTACTGTGGTGGCTATGACGTTACGACAACTTTTAAGGACTTTACTTTCCATACTGCCTCTGCTGGTGAAACTGGTTATGAAACTTTCGGCAGTACAACGAAACTTGATGGTAGCATTTTCACGCAATCTGGATCTGACACTACAGAGCATGAAACTGCTGCCGGCAACCGATAATCTCATCGGTAATTTATCACGTAGCTAAGTTTCTAACTATTACAGATAGAATCATGAAAAGAATGCTAGGTTTGGCGATGGCATTGTTCATCGCCAGCCCGGCATCTGCGGGTAATCTGCTCCAGGGAGAGCCTTATTATGATGGTTTATACACAGGCGCTCCTTTATCTTTGGATATAGAGCCAGATCCTTTTGCATCTGTACCCACAATCCGGGCTAATTTTTTTCATTCCATTGAGCCATTCTACGGCGGCTCCACAGAAATTGATATTACAGAAGAATCTCGTGGGCAATCCAGCATTTTCGAAACAGAATTCTCTCAAAATGTAGTTTCTGGATCGATGAACCCCATCAATGGTGGTGTCGAATTCGAAAATTACACAGTCGAAAGTCAATATTCGTACGCATCAGAATTTACAACACGAGGTTCCTCTACAACGGTCAAAGGCTCAGCAGAGACCTATGGCACCACCTTTATTTTTGAAAGCAATCTCTCCGTTGATTTCTAAAGGTTTCATTTATGTTTGGTCGAAAATTCTTCACACTTTTAACGGCTGTCTCCACAGTGTTCCTGACTCCTATTTACGGAGCGGCTCAAACGATGCAAGATCAAAGTAATACGATGAATAATGAAAATTCATTGGGGAATAGTGCGACTGGGGTAGTCAACCAAACCGCTGTGTACAACTTAGGTCAAAGTGCCACCTACGGTTTTAGAGGGATCGTTTGTCCCCGCCCTTCCTTTGTGCTCAGTGGCTCTGCAAATGGCAATACATTTGATGGGGAGAGTTCAAATTCCTACGCTCTTTCCGGTGCCATTATTGTGCCCCTCGGTGGTCAAGTGGGCAGCAACTGTAGAGATTTCAGCACTACCCTACTGGAAAGAGAGCAAGCCGAATTAGAAAAGTTTCAAATCCAAACTTCAGCGGAAACAGTCAAACTTTGTGCTGACATGATTTCTTCAGGCATTCAAGTAGATCCAGAGGTTTATCCAGTATTAGCGCGGCAATGTTCTGCGGTTCGGTTGGTTTCACAAGGACGGACTTCTAGCACAAATGAAGCCCGACAAAATGAATCGACTCACAATAAGCTAGATGATGATGTAGAATTGTCTGCTAATTACTTAAAGACTGATTAAATATAATATTTTGAGTGGTGAGGAAAAATATCTCAAAGGCTA
>NZ_CAWLTV010000058.1:0-59494 GCF_963864045.1 Picosynechococcus sp. NKBG042902
TCACTGGTACATCCACTTTTAACGGCCCCACTACTGTTAATGGTAACTCTGATCTTAATGGCACCTTAGATGTGCAAAATGCTTTAACTGTAGAAAATGGCAACATTACTACACAGAATGGCAACATCAATTCCAGCGGCAGTGTCAACGCGGGCACTAATGTATCTGCGCAGACTGGCATCAGCACTGCAACTGGCAACATCACTGCTGATGATGGCAATATCAATGCAAATGGAAGTCTCAATGCCAACATCCAGGTAGGAGATCCAACCAGTGGATTTGTCAATGCCGGTAGAGATGTCAATGCTGGTAGAGATGTTAATGTCGGCCGTAATCTCAACGTTACTGGCAACGCACAATTCGATAGTGATGTCAATGTTACTGGCGAAACAACTCTCAACGGTTTAACCACAACCAATGGCATCAATAACACCGGAGCTATCAATACTGATACTCTAAATGCAGCCGGTGCTGTGGATATTCAGGGTTTAACGACAACCAATGGCATCGACAATACCGGTGCGATTACAACTGATACTCTCGACGTGGCAGGTACGCTTGAGGTAGATGGTGTAACTACTCTCAATGGTCCAACGATTCTTAATGGTCTCTCCGACAGTAGCTCTGAGGATCTCCTCGTCATCAACAGTGATAACAGTGTTGGTGTAAACAGAAATGTTATCGGTGAGCTCAGAAAAGAGCTCAGAACAGGGATCGCTTCCAGTATCGCCATGGAGAACGCAGAACCTGAGCTTCGTCCTGGCCACCGCTATGCTATTGGTTTAGGTTTTGGTACCTTCGAAGATGAAACCGCAATTGGTACTGCTGCCAAGTTCCTCTTCACTGATCCCAACAGCACTGGCACGGCCGCGACCTTCAAAGTTAGCGCTGGTTGGGGTTTGAATGCTGATACCTTCTCCGCTGGTGCAGGTCTTGGCTTGAGCTTCTAAGCGATTTATGACTCGAAGGATGCGCGTAGTTCGCTAGCTACAGTAAATCACTTCAAAAATATAGTGGATATAGCCCTGAGTTCTCCTAATTCATGTCATTAGTAGAATTTGGGGCTATTCTTTTAAAGAACTTTCTTACCATCAATGACAATGAACCAATATTCCCCAATCACTCTTGCTCGTATTGTGGGATTTATTGTGGTGAGCTTGTCTAGTGTGACAATGGCCATCACTCCTACTTATGCTCAGAACGAATCTCAACCTCAACTGCGTCCTGCTGTACAAACTGAAGGTGATCGCCTTTTATTATTGTCTCTCCTTAAAAGCACATTAATTGCGGTTAATAATGCCAACCTCACCGGAAATTACAGTGTATTGAAAGAATTAGCCGCACCTGCTTTTCAAGCCCAATTTAGCCTAACAAACTTAGCCGATGTTTTTGCGCCAATGCGTCGTCGAGATTCAAACATTGCGGTGATCACCCAGCTGGAACCTGTTTTTTCTGAACAACCCACCCTTGATGAACAAGGTATTTTACGCATGAGAGGCGCATTCCCGACTAACCCCAATACTGTATTCAATCTTGCCTATGCCCAAATCGATGGTCGCTATCGCCTTGTCAGTCTCTATGTTGATATTTTGCCGGAAGAGCAATAATTTTCAAAACCTATACCAAACTGCAACGCAGACAAGGCTAAATTTTCGCGGTAGGATAACAGTTAGTTCTAAGCGTGCTTTTTTATACCGAAAAACTATGTTAAAGAAATTTTTATCTCGCCTTGTGGCGATCGCCCTGGTGATTATGGTGAGCGTAACTGGACTAACAGCCTGTAGCGGCACCAGTGCCAGTGGCCTAACCGGGAAATATGTAGATGATACTTTACTCGTCGTCGAAAATCTGACTGAAGCCATTCAACTACCTGCCGATGCCCCTAACCGCAGCGAAGTGCAGGCAGCGGCCCGCTTGCAGATGAATGAATATATGTCCCGCTACCGCCGTGATCCGAAAACCTCTGGGCTACGTTCTTTCACTACCATGCAAACTGCGTTGAATGCTTTGGCTGGTTACTACAGTTCCTTTGGTAGTCGCCCCTTACCTGAAAAATTAAAAACACGTTTAGCGACAGAATTTGAAAAAGCCAATATTGCTGTGAAGCGTGGTATCTAATCTTTTAATTAAGCCTTACATTGTTGAACTAATATTTTGTAATCTCTCCTTGAAAAGCTTGGGGAGGTTTTTTTATTTCAGCAGGTCAAAAGCACTGATCCTAGCGGAGATATTTTTGTAGTGCTTTAAGTAATTCGTCTGGTGTACTTGTCTTTGAAATAAAGTCTGTGACCCCAGTTAAGCGCCCTTTAACGCGATCAAAAAGACGATTGTTATCGGTCATGAGCAAGACTGGTGTTTGACGAAATAGTGATAGTTTTTTCAATTGGGTGCAAAATTCAAGACCGTTATTGTTGCCATCAAGCTCTAGATCTAAAAGAATTAAGTTTGGTTTTTCTGTTAAGAGATCCGGTAGTGCCTTGGTGAGATCGGCGATCGCCAAATAACGATAACGCTGTTGCTTGAGGATTTGACGGAGGTGCTGATGTTGTTTGGAGTCTAGGCTTAGATAGGCGATGAGTGGCTGATTCTCAGCAATCACTGGCTTTGAAGCCGTCGGCTGGGGGGGAGCATTCGTCAGCGGTGACGACAGATCATCTAACATCTTGACATCAATAAACCCTAACTTCATGTAGGGCATCAAGAGTCGGGCGACCTGGGGCACATCCTGTTTGAGACGGATCGATAAATCCCAAAAAGTTCGCCGTCCCGTGACCAAACTCGTTAGTAACTGGTAATTGGCTTCCGAAGAGCGCGCCTGTAACAGATCTGGTTTAACAATAACAGGGGCAACCTGAGGCGACAGGTGGGCAATCTCTAGATTATTCCACTGTTCAAAGAGTCGCCAAGCTCGCAAAATACTTTGGGCTGGGTCAATTAAAATCAGCGGATCTTCCTGCTGCTCTGTGACGGGGTCGAAATGGTAGGTGACTTGCGTACTCTGGCTGACTTCAAAAAAAATCTCGGTGGCGATCGCCTCAATCATGCGACGAATTTGATCCCGCGTAATCCGTTGTTGCCCATGCCAAGTTTGAATCAAATCATATTCCCAATGCAGTTTAATCGCCTGGGATGTAATGGCCGATAAACCCTGTTGCAATAGTTGCGTATTGGCCGCGATGTGGGGCATTTGAGCCGTCAGATGACGCCGCCAACGCCGTACCGAGTGGGTTCCCCCCGAAGCATAGACCAGACGACCAAAATACAAGAAAAAAGACCATTGATGCGATCGCGGGTCCGTCAAGATCAAGCGACCCGTAAACTGGGGCATTTTGAGGGTCTGGAAAAGGGTTGTTTGCTTCGCTGCATCAAAATTGCGAATCGGAATTTCCGGGGGCAAGTTGGCATTTGTCATCGCATAACCCTTAAGCTTCAAAATAGAAACACCACTGCAACATTAATTGACAAACAAACCGCAGTGATTGCCTACACTAATACTCAATACTAAGTCATTTATTCTGTTCCTATCATCACCATGACACACCAAAGTACAGATTTTTCCCGTTTAGCCAAACACCTCGAAGCCTATACCCGTAAGTATGCCCATGAAGTGCTGCTACTTCACCTAGGCCACGGGGAAATAGAAGACCAAATTATTATTTTTAAAGGCTTTTCTAGTTCTTTGATGCAGCCAACAGACTATAATCCCGATAACCCAGTTCTAGCAGAGATGCCAATTCTCAGGATTGATCGTCTCCAAAGTCCCTACAATCCAAACCAGCCTATTTTCCTCGAACAAAACCTTTCCCTAGAACAGATGCAGCAATACCTGAGCGATGCCGACATCTGTTAAAGACTAATTTCTCTAACCGACAAAAAAAGGAGAGCCACCTTGTGACTCCCCCAATCATCAGGGTGCATCTACTATCTTTAATATAGCCCAGTCTACCTGGGGGGACAATCCCCTCACCCCAAGAAAATTTCTAGCCCCGCAGTTTCTGGGCCAGGATTTGGTTGAGCAGTTTCGGATCAGCACGGCCGCTGGTTTTCTTCATCAGTTGCCCCACAAAAAAGCCCTGTAACTTTGTTTTTCCGGCGCGGAATTGTTCCACTTTCTCAGGATTGGCGGCCAAAACTTCGTCCACCATGGCCTCTAGGGCACCTGTGTCTGAAATTTGGGTCAAGCCGCGACTATCAACAATTGCCTTGGGCGAACCGCCTTGCTCTAACAGTTCCGGGAGAATTTCTTTGGCAATTTTGCCGCTAATGGTGCCATCGTGAATTAAATTAACAAGTTCAGCTAATTGCGTTGCCTTTAGGGGAAGCTCAACAATCGTTAGACCGACATTTTTATTCAGGTGGGCAGCGATGTCTTGGGTCACCCAGTTGGTCACTTGTTTGGGATCTGCCCCAGCCGCCACAGCCGCTTCAAAGTATTCAGCTACGTCGCGGTCGTCGGTTAAAACCCTCGTGTCATAGGAAGACAGACCATACTCGGTTTCGTAGCGCTCTCGTTTTTGGGCGGGGGTTTCGGGGAGTTCGGCAGCCCATTTTTCTAGTTGTGCTGGGGTCACTTCGATGGGGGGCAGGTCTGGCTCTGGAAAATAACGGTAATCGCTGGAGCCTTCTTTTTTCCGCATACTAAAGGTGCGCTGGCTACTTTCATCCCAGAGGCGCGTTTCTTGGTAGATGGGTTCCCCTGTTTCGACGGCTTTGATTTGTCGCTCGATTTCGTAGTCGATCGCCTTTTGGATCGCACTGAAAGAGTTCATATTTTTGATTTCGACTTTGGTGCCGAATTCTTCTTGGCCGACAGGACGAATGGAAATATTTACGTCACAGCGGAGAGAGCCTTCTTGCATGTTGCCATCGCCGATGCCGAGATAACGGACGAGGCGGCGCAATTCCTGGGCGTATTCAGCAGCTTCTTTGCCAGAACGAATATCCGGTTCTGAAACGATTTCTAACAAAGGAATCCCGGTACGATTAAAATCCACTTTGGAGTAGGTGGAACCCGCGAGGCGATCGCTCCCGGCATGGACTAATTTTCCGGCGTCTTCTTCCATGTGGAGGCGGGTCACGCCAATGGTTTTTTTGACTGGGGGGTCACTGGGTTTGTCGGCGATTTCAATTTCTAGGTGACCATGCTCAACAATGGGCAGATCGAATTGGGAGATTTGGTAATTTTTGGGTAGGTCTGGATAAAAATATTGTTTCCGGTCAAATTTGCTGTAGGGGCTGATTTTTGCCTTGAGGGCCAGGCCCATTTTCACCGCTGATTCCAGCACCTTTTCGTTTAAAACGGGCAAAACTCCAGGATAGCCTAGGCAGACGGGACAGACATTGCTGTTGGGGTCGCTGTCAAATTTAGTAGAACAATGACAAAAAATTTTGCTGGCGGTATTGAGCTGACAATGGGTTTCGAGCCCAATAATCGCTTCATACTCGGTTTTGCGGGGTGCTGCAACTGCCATAGGACTTTTTTATTTAGGAAACGTACAAAAATCAATAGCCTCTATTCTATCCTTGGCTGGTTGAGTTACTGTGCTCGGTTAGGGTGATACCAAGGAAAAAGCATTGTTATTACAGCTCAGAGAGCAAAGAGATCCTGTGGGGTCAGGGTCAATTCAGGAAACTGTTGTGAAACCAGCTTCTCTTCTTGTGTGAAAATCCTTTCATCATATAGACCTTCATTGAAAGTCAGAATCGTAATTTTTTCGGCGCTCGGATCAATGAGCCAATATTCCGGAACGGTGATCGCCGCATATTCAGAGCGCTTATAACGGTAATCTCGAATCACCGACTCTGGACTGACAATTTCCACGACCAAGTTGGGTGTCGATTGATAGATGCCAGCTTGATCCACCGCAGCGGCAACCTTTTGTTGATCAACCACCATCAAATCGGCAATCCGTGATTTTGCGTAACCGACCCGCAACCCTGTTTCCCGGAGGCAATACAGGGGGAGATTTAAGCGCGTGATTTCTTGTTTCAGGCGATCGCCTAATTTTTCCGCAAGTAAAATATGGCGAAAGGTGGGGGGCGTCATTGCAACTAAATTGCCATCTTCAAGTTCGTAGCGGGTATCGGTGCCGTCATCATATTGGCAATACGCTTCAAAGCTATAACGGTTTGTCGAGGTGGCAACCATGGGCGGAAGTTTCTTTAGGGAAATAACTTCATTGCTTCCCATTGTACTGGACTGTTTTTCCAGACATCGTTAAACGTTAACGGCTCGCAATTTGGGCGAGGTGCCAATCGGGGCGGAGGTTTTGGGCGTGGCGCAGGTAAGAATGGTAAATCTCCGCCTGGGGTTTGGGGGTATTGAGGTGAATTAAAACGCGAATACAACGCTCTAGGCTCCCTTGGACAGCCATTTGCTGCACATCGAGGAGGGGCACATTATCCCAGTTGGGCCGTTGCCGGGCGATCGCCGCCGGAAAAATAGCGTCCAAATCGGCGGTGGCAGTGAACACCACACTGATAATTTCTTCGGGGTCTAGTTGGTTGCGGACTTCAATGTCATCGAGTAGTTCCCGCACCGCATCGGCGATCGCCTCCTTGGTATTGGCCGTTGCTGTAATTGCGCCTCGAATAGCCCGCACCTTCCAGTCCACGTTGGTTTCCTCCGCCTCAAGTATCAAAAATTTTCGAAATTAGGGTCGATAGAGCCACAGGGGTTGTCCCGCCGTTGCCAGTTCAAATTCTACCCAATTAAGGGCGTTCCCCACGGGCGAACTCAGTTGATTGCGACTCAAAAGGCGAGTAATCAGGGGTTTGGGTTCCTCAATGGTGCGACATTCTGCCTTATCTGGATCTAAGCCCGCTAATTTTGCGGCCCAAATGCGGGCGTCTTCTTCAGTACCGAGGCGATCAACGACACCAAGCTCCTGCGCTTGTTCTCCGGTAAAAATGCGACCATCGGCAAAGGTTTTCACTGTTTCCACATCCAGATTGCGGGCTTCGGCGACGGTTTTGACAAATTGGCCGTAGCTGACGTCGATCATTTCCTGGAGAATATTTTCTTCCGCCTCGGTCAACTCCCGGTCAAAGGACAAAATATCCTTGTAGGGGCCAGACTTAATTACCTTAAAAGAGACACCAACCTTTTCGAGGAGCCGCTCTAGGTTATTGCCCCGCAAAATAACGCCGATGCTGCCTGTAATTGTCCCCGGATTTGCAACGATGTGCTGCGCTCCCATGCCGATGTAAACGCCCCCGGAAGCCGAAATATTGCCGAAGCTGGCGACAATCTTTGTTTTTTCCTGGAGTTTTTTGAGGGCGTAATAAATTTCTTGGGAGTCGCCCACGGTGCCCCCAGGGGAATCGATCCGCAACAGCAGGGCCGGATATTTTTTCTCTTCGACTTCTTCGAGGGCTTTCAGGACTCGTTTTCGGGTATCAGCGGCGATCGCCCCGGTGATTTCAATACGCGCAACTTGTTTACGGGTTTTCGGAGGAAACGGCCACACCATAGGTATTTGTCAAAAATAAATAATGAAATATTAGCAGGCCCTGCAGATTAGACGTTGAGGGCACTAATCCCCTATGCTAACTGATCCGCTGGGTCTTACCGTGGTTTTTTCAGCGGTAGTGGGCAAGTTTTGGGGGCCAGTGGCGGGGGGACTGTACGGGAAAGAACAACAAAAATTATAAATTTCCCCTATGCTTAACATTACTACACATTACCGCGAGTCTTTATAGTTGCCCTGAATTTATGGCCCTCAATCTCTCGAAGTCGAACTTTAGTCAATTTCCCTTGGTACTGATTGCACCCTTTTTCCTGTGGGGTACGGCCATGGTCGCGATGAAGGGCGTGATTCCCCAGACCACACCTCTTTTTCTAGGAGGGTTGCGCTTAGTGCCAGCGGGATTATTGGTGTTGCTGTTCGGACTCCTATCGGGACGCGATCGCCACATTTCTTGGCAGGGTTGGCTCTGGATTGGCCTCTTTGCCCTAGTCGATGGCCTCATGTTCCAAGGCTTTTTAGCAGAGGGACTCGTGAAAACAGGAGCAGGATTGGGTTCCGTGATGATTGACTCGCAACCCCTTGCTGTGGCCCTTTTATCGAGTTGGCTATTTGGGGAAGTAATCGGCTTCTGGGGTTGGCTAGGGTTAGGTTTCGGGATTTTGGGGATTAGCTTAATTGGCATTCCTGATGCGTGGATTTTGGCGCTGTTCCAGGGAGATCTTTCTTTTTTTCAGTGGGAAAACCTCGGTATTAGTGGTGAAGTGTTGATGCTGGGGGCTTCCCTATCGATGGCAGTGGGCACGATTTTGATCCGTTATGTCAGTCGCCATGCGGATCCGGTGATGGCAACGGGCTGGCACATGATTCTCGGCGGCATCCCTCTCTTTATCGCCTCGGATCAACTAGAAACCCTGCAATGGCAATTTGTTAGCACGTCGGGCTGGTGGGCCTTGGCCTATGCCACGATTTTTGGCAGTGCGATCGCCTATGGTTTATTTTTCTACCTGGCGTCCGAGGGCAATTTAACTAGTCTTAGCGCCCTGACGTTTCTCACCCCTGTTTTTGCTCTAATTTTCGGCAATGTCCTCCTCAACGAAAAACTGAGCCCCCTACAATGGGTCGGTGTAGGCTTGACCCTGGTGAGCATTTATTTAATTAACCAACGGGAAAAAATTGCCGCTTGGTTTTCCCAAGCTGAAGCTGCGGCAGGGGTAGGCACGCCCCAAGACAGTAAAATTCCCGTCGAAAGCAGCAAACAAAATTAGGTTTCTTTCTGAAGCAAATGCTGGTTTAGAAACTGGGATATTCGGGCTAAGGCGATCGCCGGAATTTCGTGGCCCCCAGAAAATTCAAAATAGTCGAGGGGAACGCCCACTTGACCCAGTTGGGTTTTGGCTTGGTGGGCTGCTTGGATCGGCACCACGGGATCTTGGGTGCCGTGGATTAGTAACGTGGGTGAATAATCTTGGGTTTGTCTGGTACTTGGGTCGTAATGGAGATAGCCGCTACAGCTACAGAGGGCGGCAAAATTAAACTGCAAACCGACATCGAGGGTCATCGCGCCTCCCTGGGAAAAGCCAATCATCGCGGTTCGTTCCGGAGGAATGCCCGTATTTTCTGGTAGGATTTGCAGCCACTGAAAAAGGCGATCACGCGCCTCTGGCAAACCCTGAAAATCTTCCCGTTCCAGGGCATACCAAGCCCGCCCCTGGGGACTTTGGAAATGGGGAAAAGGTGCATTGGGGAAAAGAAAGTGACAGTGGGGAAGATCCAGCATCCGGGCCAAGGGCTTGAGGTCATGGTAGTTGGCCCCCCAACCGTGGAGCATCACCACCAAATATTGCGCGGTCTCCGGTGGGCAGTTGGCAAATTCTAAACTTTCTAACGGGGCGATCGCCATAATTTTCTATTCTCCAAATTTTCAAAACATTAAATACCGCAAACAAAAAAAGAGAGCCGCCATAGCCCTCTTTCACATTTCTCACTCAGAACAATTAACGGTCAACGGAACCCATAATCACGTCAATGCTACCGAGGATCGCCATAATGTCCGCTACCTTCACGCCTTTCAGCAGGTGGGGCAAAATTTGGAGGTTATTGAAGTCTGCCGAACGAATTTTCCAGCGCCAGGGGAACACATTGTTATTGCCCTGGATGAAAATTCCCACTTCTCCCTTGCCACTTTCGAGACGGACATAATGTTCGCCATCGGGGATTTTGAACGTCGGCGCAACTTTTTTCGCGATGTATTGGTAATCGAAGTCGTTCCATTCGGATTTTTTCCCTTCTAACATCCGCTTGGCTTCGAGGTTTTCGTAGGCACCACCGGGCATTCCTTTCAGAGCTTGGCGAATAATTTTCACTGACTCGCGCATTTCCCGAATCCGTACCAAATAGCGGGCAAAGCAGTCCCCTGCAGTTTCCCACTGTACATCCCAGTCAAAATCGTCGTAGCACTCGTAGTGATCCACTTTGCGGAGATCCCATTTCACCCCAGAGGCCCGCAACATTGGCCCTGACAGACTCCAGTTGATCGCTTCATCGCGGGCGATCGTGCCGACCCCTTCTACCCGGCGGCGGAAAATGGGGTTATTGGTGATTAGTTTTTCGTACTCATCAACTTTGGGATCGAAATAATCGCAAAAATCTAAACATTTATCGTTCCAACCGTAGGGCAGATCGACGGCTACACCACCAATGCGGAAATAGTTGTTGTTAATTAGGCGCATTCCAGTGGCGGCTTCCCACAGGTCATAGATCATTTCCCGTTCCCGGAAGATGTAGAAGAAAGGCGTCTGAGCACCGACATCCGCGAGGAAGGGGCCAAGCCAAAGGAGGTGATTGGCAATGCGGTTCAGCTCCAGCATGATCACGCGGATATATTGGGCGCGCTTCGGCACTTCGATATCGGCGAGTTTTTCGGGGGCATTAACGGTGATCGCTTCGTTAAACATCCCTGCGGCGTAGTCCCAACGACTCACATAGGGGACATACATGACATTGGTGCGATTTTCGGCAATTTTTTCCATACCCCGGTGCAGATAGCCGATGACGGGTTCGCAATCAACGACGTCTTCCCCGTCAAGGGTGACGATCAAGCGTAATACGCCGTGCATGGAGGGGTGGTGAGGCCCCATGTTAATCACCATAGGTTCGGTACGAGTTTCAATTCTTGTCATGGATCCGCAGGTCTTCCGTTATGCTTATTTAAATTAAATCTGGTGATGGGGTGAGATGGTTTGTTTGTGCATTGCGTTTTTCCAATCTCCTGAATCACCGTTGCTTATGAGTTGCAGTGATTGGCTTTTAGATGGTTTGACGCTAGGTTTATTTACTCTCTGAACATTATAAAGTTTCGCTTAACCATGACAAGCTTGCCTCCCTTTCAGCGATCGCCTCTTCTGTTACAGGCTTTGACCCACCGCTCCTTTGCCAACGAACAACCAGAGACAATCCAAGACAATGAGCGCCTGGAATTTTTAGGCGATGCGGTGCTCAAGTTCATCATGGGAAAGCTACTGTATGAGCGTTATCCTGACTTTCAGGAAGGGGAACTGAGCCGGTTGCGGGCCAGTTTAGAAAATAATCGCCACCAGCTCGCTGAATTTGCTCAGGTGTTGGATCTTGATCAGATCTTGCGCCTCGGCAAAGGGGCCGAAAAGGAAGGGGCCAGGCAAAACCCAGAAATTTTGAGTAATACCTTTGAGGCGGTCGTCGGGGCTTACTTTCTAGACGCGGGGATCGAAGCGGCGATCGCCTTTGTTGAAACCTTAGTGATTCCCGTAGCCGATCGCCTCGTGCAACAACCAAGCGATCCCCTCGCCCAAAATTTCAAAGGCCAATTGCAAGAGTGGGCCTTAGCAAACCACGGTGAAATTCCGAAATACAAAACCCTAGATGAATCCGGGGCCGACCATGCAAAAACTTTTACGGTGGCGGTTTATCTCCAAGGACAGGAATGGGGCCGGGGTCAAGCGGCCTCGAAGAAGCAAGCCCAAAAAGCCGCGGCCCAGGTTGCTTTACAAAAATTAACCCCTTCATCAGTGCCCACCGAGCCGTCTCCTAAACCACCTGCAACAGATGATCGTTTTGCCCTCCTCCAAGCCCTTGCCACCCAAATCACCCCGCGCCAATCCCCTTAATTGGGCGAGAAAATGGCTGTGCTTGATCCCCGATGCAGGCTTGGTTTGGTGTCGCTGCGAAAAATTTCGATACAATATAGTGTGATTTACTTTACAAAACCACACAATTCATTGACGGCGAAACCACTGTGACCCAGTATCCTTCCGTTGCCCCCGACCACAAACTTGGTTCTACCACCTTGACCCGCTATGACGCCAAGGCGATCGCCAAACATTACCGTTGGCGACCCTGGCAATCCCTGTGGCGGGCCTTTACGATCATTTGGCTATTTGGGTGGTTTTCCTTCAAATTGTGGCTAGATAGTAAACGCGAAGAAGACCCCGAAACCCGCGCCCGTCGCGCCAACGAACTGCGTGAAATTCTGACCCGCTTAGGGCCGACATTTATCAAAGTGGGGCAAGCCCTTTCAACCCGGCCGGACTTGATTCGTCCCGACTTTCTCGAAGAATTAATCAAGCTCCAGGATCAACTGCCTTCTTTTGATAACGAGATTGCCTTTGCGATTATTGAAAAAGATCTCGGTCGTCCCGTCGATGACATTTACCAAGAAATTTCTCCTCATCCCGTCGCGGCAGCCAGCCTCGCCCAGGTCTATCGGGCACGTTTGTATAGTGGTGAAGAAGTTGCCGTTAAGGTACAACGTCCCAAATTACTCCCGCTGCTGACCCTTGATCTGTACCTGATGCGTTTAGGGGCAAGCCTGTTTGCCCCCTATCTTCCCCTCAACTTGGGCCATGACTTGACGTTGATTGTTGATGAATTTGGCACCAAGCTTTTTGAAGAAATTGATTACATTAACGAAGGTCGCAACGCCGAGAAATTTGCCGCTAATTTTCGCGATGATCCCACTGTTAAAGTCCCTGCCATTTATTGGGAATATACAAGCCATCGCCTTCTCACTCTGGAATGGATTCAAGGTTATAAGCTCAACGAATTAGACCGCATCCGCGCCGCTGGCCTAGACCCTGACAAAATTATTGAAATTGGCGTGACCACGGGACTGCGACAATTGCTAGAACATGGTTTCTTCCATGCTGATCCCCACCCAGGTAATTTGTTTGCCACCTTTGATGGACGCATGGCCTACATTGATTTCGGCATGATGGATCAATTGGATAACACCACCAAAGAGACCATTGCTAGTTCCGTTGTCCAGCTGATTAATCAGGATTATCAAACTCTGGCGAAGGATTTTGTGGAATTGGGTTTTCTCGCCCCTAAAACAGATATCCGTCCGATTATTCCGGCCCTAGAAAAAGTATTAGGAAAAGCGGTGGGGGAAAGTGTCGGTGATTTCAATTTTAAGACGATTACCGATGAATTTTCGGCGCTGATGTATGAATATCCGTTCCGGGTGCCGGCCAAGTTTGCGCTGATTATCCGCTCCCTTGTGACCCAGGAGGGATTGGCCCTAAGTCTGAATCCGGATTTCAAGATCGTCGAAATTTCCTATCCTTATGTTTCCCGACGCTTGTTAACTGCTGAGACCCCAGAGCTACGCCGCAAGCTCCTAGAAGTACTCTTTAAAGACGGCAAGTTTCAATGGCATCGCCTCGAAAATATGTTGGCGATCGCCCAGGCCGATAATCAGTTTGATATTTTACCCACGGCCCAAATGGGTTTCCAGTATTTAATGTCCGAAGAAGGTGAAGAAATTCGGCGGATGATCCTCCTGGCCTTAACGGAAGACGATCGCCTCCACACCGAAGAAGTACAACGACTCTGGGCGCTCCTGAAAGACGAATTTCAACCTCAAAAATTACTGGGGGCCGCCTGGTCAAATCTCCGCCAATTTTCCGGTAAGCGTTTAACGGCTGTTTTGCCGAGTTTCGCCCAATCTCGGTCATAATGAAGGCTAGTTAATAAAGTTTTGTTAAAAAATCCATGGAAGAATATTATTACTATTACATTCCGCAGCCGCCGTTTTTGTTGGTAGGCCTTGGCTTGTTTATTGCCCTAACTAGCGGCTTTGCGTTCCAGAGTACCCTGAAGCTCAAAGCACGGGGGATTGTTGCCAATAACGACGATATTCGCAAACAGTTATCCACCATTGATTTACAACTGCCTCTCTTTGGCATTGGTATGGGCATGAGTATTTTTCTCGCCAGTGGTTTAGAAGTCTTTTTTATCCCCGCTTGGTTTGCCTACAGCTTGTCTTTACCTTTAACCATCGGCACTGTGGGTCTTTTATGGAAACAATTAGAGCGAGTCTTTGCCATTCTCCGGGAAGGCGGATCAAAAGCCTTAGAAGTTGATTCTTTCAATATTTTTTAAGGCCAATTTAGCGCCCAACACAACCGAATTATCACTCAATCGCCTCCTTTAGTCCGGGAAAAAATGCACCAGGTTAAATCCTGAGGCTCGTCCCAGCCGTTCAAAGGGAGGCAATGCTTCTTTTAGGGCTGGTTGTTCTGTCAACAAATCTTGGTGAATGAGCCAATATTGCTCGCCAACGGGCGCTTCGAGGGGCTGGGGACGCACAGGGCGATCGCCATAGAAATCTAAGCTGGGCCGACTGTAATCGAAGGTGGTGAAAATAATCGCATCGGCTGAGGTTTCCGCCCGAATAATGGCGGCAATGGGTTTGACCGGAAAGGCTTCGTTAACTTCCCAGACCCAAGCCTGGGAGCAAAACAGCAGAGCCAAACCGCAATACATTCCTCCCACCAAAATATAAAGAGCCTGGGGCCGGGGCCAAAGCCAGGTAGTCACGGCAAACATCCCCCCTAGGGTCAAGGCCATCAAAATCAAGGGAATCTGGGGATCTGTGAAGTAGAGATAAATACCTCCCCCCAAAGCGGCGATCGCCAACAACCCAAATAGCCCCCGCAGAAACATCGCCTTGCGTGGTGGTGCATCCCAGAGCTTCGCTAAGTAATGTCCCAGCGCAAGGGCCAAAAACGGGTAAATCGGCATCACATACCAGGGCAATTTTGTCCCCATCGCAGAAATTAAACCCAGATAAAAGATGCTGCCCGTCAAAATTAATTTGCTGCTAGAAGTTTGGCGGGTCTGCCAAAGATATTGATAACTCTGGGGTAGAAAAAATAACCAAGGGGCCGTGTATTTGGCTATTTCTAATAAATAAAACCAGGGGGGCTCTTGGTGACTTTCAACGGTACTAGCGACCCGGTCAAACCCTTGATTGAAAAAATGAACCTGAATAAAAGTCGCACCATAATGCTGAATTTGCGCCCCATACCAGAGAAGCACCGGGCAAGCGCCGAGACCCAACCCCAGCCAAATATAGGGATTTTTAAAAATAAACCAGCGGCGATCCCAAATCACAAACAACAGGGCGATCGCCCCCAGGGGAAGCATTAATAACCCCTTGACAAAGGCAATGATGCCCAAGCCCAGACCAAAACCCAGTCCCCAGATGGGAGATTTTTGCACCTTGAGTAAACACCAGAGACTGAAGATGAGGGCCGTTAAAACCAGACCATCAAGCATCAGCAGACGACCATGGCGCACCACTGGCAAGAGGGTGAGATAGACCAAGGCACTCCACAGGGCAGGCGATCGCCCCTGGAATAATTGCCGTCCGAGGCAGTAGAGGAGAGGCACTCCCAGAGCACTTCCTACAGCCCCTGGTAAGCGACTTGTCCATTCATTCACGCCACCGAGGGTATAGCTACTGGCCACGAGCCAATCCATTAAGGGGGGTTTCAGCAGGTAAGGATCGCCGAATTGGGTGGGATGCAACCAGTTGCCAGTACGGAAAATTTCCCGCGCCACCAGTGCCCTGGTGCCTTCATCCCAATCCCGGAGGGGCATATTTCCCAGATTCAGGCAAAACAAAAAAAGGGCCGCTAGGCTTAAACCTAAGATAATTTGGCGATCGCCAAGGGTTTGGCTCCAATCTTCCCACCGACGCTTGCTGTGGCTCATGAAGAAGTTTTTGTTTTACGGCTGGTGGTTTTTTTTGCTGTTGTTTTTTTCGTCGTCGTTTTCTTTTTTGTCGTCGAACGCTTCTTCGTTGCTTTGCTACCCGCTTTTTCGGCGATTAGTTCGAGGGCCTTTTCGAGGGTAATTGTTTCTACGGTTTCTCCTTCTGGCAAACCTGCATTCACTTTTAAGTGATTCACGTAGATACCATAGGGGCCTTCATAAACATTGACTGGTTCGTTATCAGCGGGATGTTTCCCCAGTTCCTTCAGGGGCGTCTTTGTTTTGCCCCGGCCACGGGAACGCTTTGGTTGCGCTAATAGTTCCATGGCCCGTTCAAAATCGATCGTAAAAAGATTGTCTTCTTTTTTAAGAGACCGATAATCTTTACCTTCTTTTCCTTGGTCGTGGACAACATAGGGGCCAAAGCGACCGAGACCCACTTTGACGGGTTTGTTGGTTTCGGGATGTTCTCCCAATAAGCGCGGCAACGCTAACAGATCCACCGCCATTTGTAGGGTGAGCTCTTCTGGTTTAACGGTTTTGGGGAGGGAAGCACGCTTGGGCTTTTTCTTCTCTTCGGTGACTTCGCCCAGTTGAACGTAGGGGCCATAGCTACCCACAAGTAAGTAGATGGGATCGCCTGTTTCAGGGTGCGTCCCCAATTGCTCGGGGCCTTCGGTTTTTGTTTGAGAATTGTCTCAACCTGCTCCGGATCGAGGTCAGCGGGGGTTAAATCCGCTGGTAGGGAAGCGGTAATTGTTTCTTCGCCGTTAGCAGCTTCAATGTAGGGGCCAAAGCGACCAATTTTGACTTTCACGGGGAGGTTTTCGATGGCGATCGCCTTCGCGGTGGCCGGATCAATATTTTCCTCGCGCACTTTTACTTGGGTACCCAGGCCATCATCTCCGAGGTAGAAATTTTTTAGATAGGGTAACCATTGGGCTTTGCCGGTGGCAATCTCATCGAGGGTTTGTTCCATTTGGGAGGTGAAATCTGTATCCACCAGATTAGGGAAATGTTCCTCCAGGAGGGCCGTCACCGCAAAGGCCGTAAAGGTGGGAGTTAAGGCTTTATCGCGAATTTGCACATAACCGCGATCCACGATAGTGCCGATGATTGTGGCGTAGGTACTGGGGCGACCAATGCCTTTACTTTCGAGGGCTTTGACCAAACTAGCCTCGGTATAACGGGCCGGGGGTTGGGTATTGTGATCGACTTCTTCTAATTTTTTGCAGGTGGGCTGGTCTCCTTCCTTGAGATCGGGGAGCACCACTTCTTGGTTTTCGAGGGCAGCATCAGGATCATCAGAGCCTTCCACATAGGCCCGGAAAAAACCCGGAAAATCAATGCGTTTACCAGCAGAGCGGAACTCGGCATCATCGACCTTGAGAATGACCGACAATTGCGTGAGACGAGCATCGGCCATCTGGCAAGCGACGGTGCGTTTCCAAATGAGGTCATAGAGGGCTAACTCTCGACCACTGAGGCCGGTTTCCTGGGGCGTGCGAAAGGTGTTGCCCGCAGGCCGGATCGCTTCGTGGGCTTCCTGGGCTCCTTTACTTTTCGTTTTGTATTGGCGCACCTTGGGGCTGAGATATTCTGTGCCGTATTTTTCTGCAACGCAACTACGGGCTGCGGCGATCGCCTGTTCGGAAAGATGCACCGAGTCCGTCCGCATGTAGGTAATGTAGCCTTCTTCATAGAGCTTCTGGGCGGTGCGCATGGTATCCCGCGCCGAAATACCGAGTTTGCGGTTGGCTTCCTGTTGCAGGGTCGAGGTGGTAAAGGGAGGAGACGGGCGGCGGGTACTGGGTTTTTCTTCGGTTTTGCTGACCGTCCAAGGTTGATCTTGTAAACGCTCCTTGAGGGCGATCGCCTCTGCTTGGGAGAGAACGACAACTTTTTTACCCTTGCTGAGTTTCCCCGTGGCCGCATCAAAGTCACTCCCAGACGCTAATTTCTTGCCGCCGAGGGTGATCAGCTTGGCCTCAAATTTTGATTTCTTCTGGAGCAGTTCCGCCTTGAGGTCCCAATAATTAGCCGATTGAAAGGCCTGCCGTTCCCGTTCCCGTTGCACCAACAGGCGTACAGACACCGATTGTACCCGTCCCGCCGAGAGGCCCTTGGCAATTTTGCGCCAGAGTAAAGGCGAGAGGGTATAGCCCACCAAACGGTCTAAAATCCGGCGGGTTTCCTGGGCATGGACGAGGTTTTCGTCAATTTCCCGGCAATTGGTTAAAGCTTTTTGGATCGCCTCTTGAGTGATTTCATGGAAGACCATCCGTTTAATCGGCACCTTGGGCTTGAGCACTTCGAGCAAATGCCAGCTAATACTTTCCCCTTCCCGGTCTTCGTCCGTTGCCAGGATTAACTCATCGGCTTCTTTGAGGGCTTGCTTGAGTTCAGTGACAACTTTCTTCTTTTTCTTCGGCACGATGTAGAGAGGCGCGAAGTTGTTTTCCACATTGACCCCAAGCTGAGACCAGGGCTGCCCTTTTTGTTCCTTGGGGATTTCCTCGGCAGAGGAGGGTAAATCGCGGATATGGCCCATGGATGCCGTCACATGATATCCCTTCGGTAGATAGTTCCGAATGGTACGGGCTTTGGTCGGGGATTCAACGATGACAAGGGTAGACATGGGCTGTCAAAAAAAGTGAGGGTTTAGGTGTTTAGGCTTCTGATATACCTTACATATCTAATCAATGGCCCATAAGCCCCTGTTTCGTCAAGGATTAAATTTTTCTAAGTCTCTGGGATAGAACCGGGAATTAAGGCGTTTGCCCTGTTTTTAAGGTTTTGTTGTACGGCAACGGGTTGAAATCCCCGTCCTTTGGGGCGTACCATGGGTTGATACATCTTGACCACTGCATCCCGCAGCGCAAACTTAAGCCCAGCGGGTCGTGTCGCAAGAAAAAGTATTGGGTCTGGGGAACCCGGACGCCTGCCTGTGGAGGCAATGTAAGACCAAAAGAACGACTGAGATCTAGAGGCCATTGCTGTTGAATCAGGAAGCCCTTTCCCGTCTGTGGTGGGGTAGTTCACTGGAAGTTGGTTCACTAAGCCGAAGAGCAAAGATGGATTTTTCAAGCACTGTGGCAAGCCAGTTGTACACTGGGGCAATTCTGCCGGAAAGTATCGTTATTTTGACCCTCATCGTTGTTTTGGTGGGGGATTTAATTGTCGGACGCGCTCGTTCGGGTTGGATTCCCTACGCGGCGATCGCCGGACTGTTGGGGTCAGTATTCGCCTTGTACCTCGGTTGGGATAATCCCCATCCCGTTGCCTTTTTGGGGGCATTTAACAGCGATAACCTCAGTATTTTATTCCGGGGCATCATTGTCCTGTCTACGGCCTTCACGATCATGATGTCGGTGCGCTATGTGGAACGTTCCGGCACCGCCCTCTCTGAATTTATCTGCATCTTGCTCACGGCCACCCTGGGGGGGATGTTCCTCTCTGGGGCGAATGAGTTGGTGATGATTTTTGTCTCCCTCGAAATGCTTAGTATCTCGTCTTATCTACTGACGGGCTACATGAAGCGAGACCCCCGTTCCAATGAGGCCGCCCTCAAGTATTTGTTAATTGGGGCCGCGAGTTCGGCGATTTTCCTCTATGGTGTGTCTTTGCTCTACGGCCTATCGGGTGGCAAGACAATTCTCAGTGAGATTGCCCTTGGATTTACGGATCCCCAGGGGGGCCAATCCCTGGCGTTGGCGATCGCCCTGGTCTTTGCGATCGCCGGGATCGCCTTCAAGATTTCAGCGGTGCCCTTCCACCAATGGACCCCTGACGTTTACGAAGGTTCGCCGACCCCCGTTGTTGCGTTTCTCTCGGTGGGTTCTAAGGCCGCTGGTTTCGCCCTGGCGATCCGTTTGTTGGTAACGGTCTTTAACCCCGTGAGCGAAGAATGGCACTTCATTTTCACAGCTTTGGCAATCCTCAGTATGGTCTTGGGGAACGTGGTGGCCCTGGCCCAAACCAGCATGAAGCGGATGTTGGCCTATTCTTCCATTGCCCAGGCGGGTTTTGTGATGATTGGCCTCGTTGCGGGCACTGATGCGGGCTATTCCAGCGTAATTTTCTATCTGCTGGTGTATTTGTTCATGAACCTGGGTGCATTTACCTGTGTGATTCTTTTCTCTCTCCGGACGGGCACAGACCAAATCGCGGAGTATGCGGGTTTATACCAAAAAGATCCGTTACTGACCCTCGGCCTCAGTGTTTGCCTACTCTCCCTTGGGGGCATTCCGCCCTTGGCTGGGTTCTTCGGGAAAATTTATCTGTTCTGGGCAGGCTGGCAAGCGGGCCTCTATGGCTTAGTGCTGTTGGGTTTGATCACCAGTGTGATTTCGATCTACTACTACATCCGCGTGATCAAGATGATGGTGGTCAAGGAACCCCAGGAAATGTCTGATTCTGTGCGCAATTATCCAGCGGTCACTTGGACGGCTGTGGGGATGAAACCTTTACAAGTGGGTCTGGTGCTGTCGGTGATCATCACGTCTTTGGCGGGGATTCTCTCGAATCCGTTGTTTGTGATTGCGGATCAATCTGTCACCAGTACACCGATGTTGCAGGCGGCAAATCATCCTACAGAACAGGTCGTTGCCCAAGTAGACAGCGAGCTGGTTGGAATGGCGATCGCCGAGCATTAAGCAACGGTAAAACAATATTTTCAGTTCAAGATGATGACCCTCTGCCGCAATTGGTAGGGGGTTTTGATTAGCATGGGAGCAGAGTTCGACTGAGCAAACGACATGACCCGTACAGTGTTGATCTGTTGTCACCATACCTGTCCAAAACAGGGTTCAACGGCGATTTTGGCCGCCTTCCAAGCTCAAGCGCCTGCTGATGTTGAAGTGCGACAGACTGGGTGTTTTGGGGAATGTGGCAATGGCCCCCTGGTGCGCGTGCTGCCCGATGAAGTGTGGTATGCCCATGTGCAACAAGCCGATATTCCAGCAATTGTTAAACAGCATTTGCGCCAAAACCGACCCGTCAAACAGAAGCTCTATGGCAAATTTCACCAACCCAATCACGGGGCGATCGCCGCTCTCTTTTTATTTTTTCCTTTTTCGGCTTTCTGATCGGGCTATGTTGGCTCTTGGCTAGTCACACGGAAGTCTTTTGAAAATCATGAAAATAAGCTGGCCGCCAGTGATGTTTACGTGCCAGAACTCGCTAAGATGAGGGGCGATCGCCTTTTATTCCCCTTAAACCGCTCTAAAAACTATGGATCTAAAATCCCTGATTCGTGACATCCCTGATTTCCCCAAGCCCGGCATTCTCTTCCGCGACATTACCACCCTCCTCAATCACCCCGAAGGCATGCGCTACACCATGGATGCCCTAGTGCAACTCTGCCTTGAAGCCAACCTCAAACCCGATCATGTGGTGGGGATGGAGTCTAGGGGGTTTATCTTTGGGCCGACCCTCGCCTACAACCTCAATGCTGGTTTTGTCCCCGTGCGTAAACCCGGTAAACTCCCCGCCGCCGTCCACACCGTCGAATACGAACTTGAATACGGCACCGACACCCTCGAAATTCACCAGGATGCCGTGGGGTCTGGGGACAAAATTGTCATCGTCGATGACCTGATCGCCACCGGGGGTACCGCCAAAGCCACCGCAGAACTGCTTACAAAAATTGGCTGTGACATCATTGGTTTTGTGTTTATCGTCGAACTCCTAGATCTCAAGGGCCGCGATCGCCTGCCAGACGCCCCCGTGCTTTCCCTCATACAATACTAGGCAGGATTTGGAACACCCGATTTAACCCCCCAATGAGCATTCGTAATCCCCTGACGATCTTTGATCGAGAAACGATTTTTTATATCTTAAAGCGCCTACTCCAGGCGATTTTTACCCTATTTTTGGCTTCGATCCTGAGCTTTGTGATTATCCAATTGGCTCCAGGGGATTACCTTGATGCCCTCCGGCAAAACCCGAAGATGACCGAGGAGACGCTCTTAGATCTCCAAAGTCGTTTCGGCCTCGATCAACCGATTCTGACCCAATATGGCCGCTGGCTATGGCGGGTGGTGCGCTACTTTGATTTTGGCATTAGTTTTGAATCCTTCCGGCCTGTCCATGAGCTGCTCCTAGAACGGATGCCCGCCACCCTACTCCTGGCGCTCACGTCAATTATCGGTACCTGGGCGATCGCCATTCCTTTAGGGATTCTCAGTGCGGTGAAGCAAAATACCGTCCTCGATAAATTTTTGCGGGTGATTAGTTACCTCGGCCAGGGTTTGCCCAGCTTTATTACGGCCCTCGCCTTGCTGATGGTGGCCCAACAGGTTTCCCCGTTACTCCCGGTGGGGGGCATGACCAGTATTAATTTCGTGGATCTCCCCTGGTACGGCAAAATTCTCGACATCGGCTGGCACATGATCCTACCCACTATTGCCTTGAGCTTAACAGGCTTTGCGGGGTTGCAACGGCTGACCCGGGGTCAACTCTTGGATGTGTTGCGGCAAGATTATATCCAAACGGCGCGGGCCAAGGGCTTACCAGAAAATCGTGTGATCTATGTCCACGCCCTCCGCAATGCGATTAATCCCCTCATTACCCTGCTTGGCTTTGAATTTGCCAGTCTGTTGAGTGGCTCGTTTATTTCTGAATTTTTCTTTAACTGGCCGGGCCTGGGAACTTTGACGTTACAAGCGGTGCAATCCCAGGATTTGTATTTAGTCATGGCGGCCCTGATGATGAGTGCAACCATGCTCATTGTGGGGAATCTCCTGGCAGATTTGATGTTAAAGTTTGCTGATCCCCGCATTAAATTAGACGATTTGAAGTAATTGCATCATGGCCTCCAAAAAGCGCCACAGCAGCAAAGATTTATGACCAAGGTTCCCCCGTTGGGGCTTCTTTTCCTAGAGTAGAGAAAACGACGGGGGACTTATTTTATGGTGCGTTGGCTGAAGCGTCTTTGGCGGAATCTTGTCCGTAAATCGACCCATGTCCGTCAGGAACCACTCAATAAAGTGAGTATTGTAATCCTGATTTTGATCGACATTTTTGTGTTGATCAATGTGTTTCAGGGTCTTGATAGTGTTGGTAACTGGCCCCTTTCACCCCAGGAACGGTATCCTTGCTACCGCGTTTATCAGACCTATCAAAATAACGATAACTCCGATAAAGACTTTACCTGGGTAATGGAAATGTTGGGGGATTATCCTTCCCAAGACATTCAACCCGTCGAAACAGAAGGGCGTTTGGGGGAAGTTTCTAGCCAGTGCGATCGCCTTTTGGCCCTCACACCAACGGTAAAAAATCCGGAAACCCTGACTTTATCCAAAGAGATTCAGAATTTACAAACCCAAATTAATGAAGTCAACCAACGCATTGCCACCTACAAAGAGCAATATGATTCGACGCTTTTAGAAGAAATTGCGGGTCAAGATCCGAATCAATCGATCAACGAAACAACGGCAGCCCAAACGAAGGCGGACATTGAGGCCGCCGAAGCCCAAAAAGCAACCCTGACCGAGACCCTAGATCGTAGAAAAGCCGAGCTTCTTAATCAATCAGAGGTACAAACGTATTTAACAGCCATTGGCGATCGCCAATTTTTTGCGACTTTAAAACAGGATTTTGAACGGGCTGAATTTTGGCACCCCAATCGGCAATTCTTTTTGCAGACCCTTTTCCTCTTACCGCTGATTTTGATTAGCTATTTTTGGCATCGTCAGGCCGTGGAGCGGCACCGGGGAACCCAGGCGCTTTTAAGTTGGCATTTATTACTTATTTTTCTGATCCCCCTGCTCATTAAAATTCTCCAATTTATCCAGTTTGGGAATCTAGTGCGGGCAATTTTTGATGTCTTGATCGCAATTTTTGGCGGCTTAGTTTTTATTTCTAGCTATCTGCTGATCTTGATTATTCCGCTGTTGGGCTTTGGCTTGATTAAATTTCTCCAGCGGTTTGTTTTTAATCCCAAAGTCCAGGCAAAAAGTCGCATTCAAAAACAGCGCTGCATTCAATGTAGTAGTCGGCTCCGCAAAGGCGATCAGTTTTGTCCTTTTTGTGGATTTGAACAATGGATTAGTTGCCCAAACTGTGCGGCAAAAACCTATAAATACACAGAATATTGTCGCCAGTGCGGGGTGGATTTATCGGATTCTCTGCCCCAGTAAATTTAAAATTATTCAGGCCGCTCTAGGTTTTCTGGCAGGTCAATGAACACTCGGTCTTCTGGGGTGACGCCCCGGACAATCTGGGTGCGATCGCCGACGGTCGCGCCGATGATCACAGGCTTAAATTGGGGGGTGTTATTCGCATCAGGAATGAGCACCCCGGTTTCGCCATTTTCTGTGGCGATCGCCACCGTGGGCACTGTCATCACATTAGTTAAATTTTGGCCGACGAAAGTAACGTCAGTATTCATCTTCGAGCGGAGAAATTCCCGACCCGATAACAGGGCAATGCGCACCTCAAAGGAAGTCACATTATTTTCGACAATCGCTTCCGGGGCCACCAACAACACCCGTCCCCGAAACACCTGGGCGGGATCCGCATCGGCAACAATTTCCACATCCTGACCCGGTTCAATTTGCTGAATATCTACCTCCGGCACCCTGGCGACCACTTCTAAACCCCGCGCTAGGGCCAAAATAGACGAAGAGGTGGCCGAGGCCGTACTCGAAGCGGCAGTCGTTGGCGTTACAAATGCCCCTTCGGTGGCGAATTTTTGGGTGATCACCCCATCAAAGGGCGCCCGAATAATGCTGTCTTGGAACTGTACCGCCGCAATTTGTCGCTGGGCCTGGGCCTGTTCGAGGGCCGCTGTCAGTTGAGTTAACTGGGGTTCAGCGTTGCGTTCGAGGCGATCTAGGCTCGCTCTGGCTTCGACGGTGGCAGCGGTAAGGGCTTCAAGTTCGGGATTGGCGGTATTTCTGACCTGGGCTAACCGTTGCTGGGCTTCAAAAAAGCGGGCGCTAGCATTGTCAAATTCGTTGCGGACATCGTCATAGGTTTCCTGGGCGATCGCCCCACTGTCGAGGAGTGTTTCAAAGCGTTCAACCTTGTCCTGGGTGCGCTGGAGATTGGCTTGGGCTGCCGCCAGTTGCGCATTGGCTTGATCAATTTCTTTGGGAATGCGCTGTTCCGCCTGTTGCAGTTGGGCTTGGGTGCGAATGTAGCGGGCGCGAGCTTCTTCAATTTCTCCCTGGATACGGGTTTCTGTGGCCCGGAGTTCGGCAATGCGTTGTTTCGTCAGAGATTCAGCACGAATCCCCTCGGCATACAATTCACTATTATCCATAATTGCCAGTTCTTGGCCTTCGGTGACAACATCTCCCTGTTCCACCAGCAGTTGGGCGAGGCGACCGGGGGTTTTGGGACTGATGTTAACGCTCTGGATCGGTTCGACAATGCCGTTGGCCTCGATGCGCACCGCTAAATTTTCCACTTCAACGGGAACGGTCAGGGCTGCCAGTTGTTCTTCATTCACCCCTGCTTGGCGATCGCCAAACATTCTCGCCACCGGCAGACCAATGAGTAGCACCCCACCAGCTAAGGCCGCCAAGGACAAAACAACTTTTTTGGGGGTGACAAGGGCACCAATCATAGGAATTTTTGCGGGGGGTTGCGTGAACAGGACTAATCCGTAGTCTACTGTAATCCCTCAAAATTGAAATAGTCCCCCGTGGGGAATCTTTTTACAATGGTTTTACGTCAATTGCGGGGGAAAGTCGCTAGACTTGGTTTTAAGAATCGTTGTTTCGTGAAGAGTTGAACCGTGCCTAAACATCGTTGGTTAGTTGCCCTTGGAGCCTGTGTTAGTGTGTTGTGGATGGGAAATAGTCCTGTGCGATCGCAGGCGGTACTGCCCCTGAGGCGGGATTTTGACCAGGCCCAAATGGAACAACAGGGGCTGATGCTCATCGAAGATGCAATTCAACTTTCTCGCTTCCAACAATATGAATGGGCGATTCCCCGGGCCAAACTCGCGACCCAACTGGTGCCAGAACGTTTTGAAGCTTGGTACATTTTGGGCACTCTCCTCGTGCAAGAGCGGGAACTTGATGCCGGGATTCAGGCCCTCACCACAGCAAAACGACTCAATCCCCGTGAAAGTGGTGTCCATAGTATTTTGGGGTCGGCCTATTTCCAACAGGGAGATTATGAAGGGGCACTCCGGTCGCTGAAAACGGCTAGCCAGCTTGGGGACAATTCCATCGAAACCCTCTTCGATCTCGGCAATACCCAGTATAAACTCAAGCAATATGATGCGGCGATCGCCACCTACAACCAAGCCGTTGCCCTCGATGCCACCTTTTGGCCGGGGATTAATAATATTGGCTTGATTCAGTACGAACAGGGTAAAGTTGATGCCGCCATTGACAGTTGGCAAAAGGCGATCGCCCTCGACCCTACCGCCGCAGAACCCCAACTCGCCGTTGCTGTGGCCACCTACACCAAAGGCGATCGCGCGAAGGGCTTAGAACTGACCCGTACCGCCCTGGATCTCGATGGTCGTTACGGCGAAATTGATTTCCTCGTGGAAAACCTCTGGGGCGAAAAGTTGATCCAGGCCACCCAAGCTGTATTTGATACGCCAACCGTCCAGGCTTTCTTTACAGAACTCGACCGCCGGGCATTTCAACCGGAGATGGAACCCTAGGGACAAGGGTGCGATACCATAAGCATCACTGCTTCTCTGTTGATGGGAAAACATTGCCGTGGCCCAGGTTGTACTCAACGATATTCACAAATCTTTTGCGGATCGCTCCACCGGAAAAATGACCGCCGTCTTGCGGGGGATTAACCTCCAGATCCAGGCGGGGGAATTTATGGTGCTGGTGGGAGCTTCTGGGTGTGGTAAGAGTACGTTGTTACGCCTCATCGCGGGCCTCGAAACGGTGACAACGGGACAAATTGCCATTGGCGATCGCCCGGTGAATGATCTCCCATCTAAACAGCGAGACATTGCCATGGTGTTCCAAAATTACGCCCTGTATCCCCACCTCAATGTCTATGACAACATTGCCTTTGGGTTGCGGCGGATGCCCACGGCAGAAACGAAAAGCCATTGGCTGCAAAATACCTGGCGGGGCGTCACCAGACCACTCCCAAAATCCCTGCGTTACCAACCGACTGCCGAATTACAAATC
Source organism: Picosynechococcus sp. NKBG042902 (assembly GCF_963864045.1). Taxonomy (NCBI): domain Bacteria; kingdom Bacillati; phylum Cyanobacteriota; class Cyanophyceae; order Chroococcales; family Geminocystaceae; genus Picosynechococcus; species Picosynechococcus sp. NKBG042902. Next base: position 26,624 of record NZ_CAWLTV010000058.1, read on the forward strand.
CGCCAAAAGGTGCAGCAGGTCGCCCAACTGCTACAGATTGACCATCTCCTCACACGACTCCCGAAACAATTGTCCGGCGGCCAAAAACAACGGGTTGCTTTGGGGCGGGCGATCGCCCGCAATCCCCAGGTTTTTCTGATGGACGAACCCCTTTCTAATTTGGATGCGGCCCTGCGCAGTGAAACCCGCGCCCAGATCGTTCAACTCCAGCGTCAACTGGGGATTACAACGATTTACGTGACCCATGATCAAACCGAAGCAATGACCATGGGCGATCGCATTGCAGTGATGCACCAAGGGGAGATTCTCCAGGTGGCCCCGCCCCTTGAAGTTTATAATCGCCCGGTGAATCGCTTCGTGGCGGAATTTATTGGCTCGCCACCGATGAACTTTCTGTCAGTGCAGTTGACCGTCGCTGGCGTCGTTGAACATCCCCAATTCCGCTTTCCCGTCCCAGGAGGTTGGCGACCATTACTCCAGCCCTACCAGGGGCGATCGCTCCTCCTGGGCATCCGGCCCGAACACCTCAGCCTCAGTACCGCCGCCCCCGAAAATCTTGAAGTGGCGATCAATCTTGTCGAAGCCCTGGGCAATGAAACCTTCCTCTCGGCTCACCCCGTTGACTTGCCGCTACAAAATCTCAAGGTGCGCATTCCCCCCAAGGCTAAGGTTGCCCCCCAGGAAAAAGTCTGGTTGGCCTTTGATTTAGAGCAACTCCACTTTTTTGATCCAGAGACGGAATTTAGCCTCGGTCAACCCCACCCCAAGGGTGAAGCGGAACAACTGATCCGCTAAACTTTGGGATGTTGAGTCGTGTGGCGATCGCCCCAGCACCCTATGAATGAATTGCTGACCAAAATTCAACACACCACGCGCCACGCCAAACAGGTAGGGGCGCTGCATTCTTTGACCACGGCCCAGGAAGTGATTGTTGACCATGGGATTCCCTTTGTGGTGCGCATTTTAGAGCAACTCGACCGCAAGGAAAATTATCAAGCGAAGCAAGAAAAAGCGAAGGTGAATCCTTTTTTGCCCTACGAACAGGATTTATTCGTTTGTGATCTGACGCCCCACCATGTCTGTCTGCTGAATAAATTTAACGTCGTCGATCACCACATTTTGATCATCACCCGGGAGTTTCAGCCCCAGGAAACCTGGTTAATGGAAGCTGATTTTACTGCCCTGGCCCATTGTCTCCAACGTCTTGATGGCTTGGCCTTCTATAATGCCGGGGCGATCGCCGGGGCGAGTCAACCCCACAAACATTTGCAATTGATCCCTTTCCAAAGCAATGGGGAAACCTTTTCAGTGCCCATCGACCAAGTGTTATCCCAGCTCAATGATCGGATGCAGCCCCAGCAAATTCCTCTTTTTCCCTTCATGCACGGGATTATCCCTCTACCCCAGGATTACGACGGCAAGATTTTGTTCGATTGTTACCTCGCCCTGCTGCGTTTTCTCCGCTTCATTGACGGGCCGCTCAACCCTGGTTGGCAAACCCAAGCCTATAATCTTCTCGTTACCCGCCGTTGGATGTTGCTGGTGCAACGGGCCCAGGATCAGTATGAAAAAATTCCAGTGAATTCCCTGGGGTTTGCGGGGGCTCTTTTGGTGCGTAATCAGATGCAGTTGAGTTTGCTCAAAAAATTAACCCCCCTGCAACTATTAGCCTCAGTGGCGGCACAGGGGGATTTATCCCAAAGGGCGATCGCCCCCTTTGAATAAGCCAAAAAACTGGCTATGTGGGCTGTACCAAATCATCCAGGGAAGCCGTGGGCTGGTTGTACATTGCCTGGAGCACAAGGGCCGGATCGACATAGTTCCCGGAATATTTCAAGCCCCAGTGGAGGTGGGGGCCAGTGGTGCGTCCGGTCATCCCAACACGACCAATGCGAGTGCCAGCGCTCACTTCCTGACCAAGCCAAAGCTGAATGCCACCGTTGCGATCCATGAGGAAAGTCCCTTGACCAGAGGAAGAAACATAGCCACTGAGGTGACAGTAGATATGTTCCCAATCACCGGATTTAATCTGGATCATTGTGCCGCAGGCGGTGTTATCCGAAAGGCCCACAACTTTACCACTCCACCAGTTACGGATATAGCTGCCGAGGGGGGCGGCAATGTCTAAGCCTTGGTGAAATTGGCGTTGGCCACTGGTGGGCGACGTGCGATAGCCAAACCCAGATGTGTAACTTTGAAAATTTTCGACGGGAAAGGAAGCCTGTCGCCAACTGTTGTTGATACTAACGCGGGTTTGGGCCTGGGCGATCGCCAGAGGTGTTGATTGTGGCTGGGGCAGGAGATTAAACCCCAACACAAGGGCCAAGGTCACAGCCCCCAGCAGGATTGGTTTAATCCAGCGGCGAGCACGACGGAGATAAAACTGTAGGTTAAGCATTTACATCAAAGCCTAAAATCCATGGTAAGGGGATGTCCCAGACAAAAAAGATCATGTTGACAAACCATTGTAAGTCTAGTCTTTAGTCTGCGCACTTTTGTTTCACAGATTTTTGACCTGTACCACTGCTGGCATGACATTTTAAGACTGTTTTTCCGACTGGGAACCCACCAAATTCGGTTCTACCGTCGGGAAAAGGGCCGATTCTGTTCCCGAAATCGCCGCGTGGTGTTCGTAAAGTTCCACTGAGGGCGTGGTGTGTTCTTCAAGATCAGCCTGGGGATCCCCTGCCGGGAGCCATTTCAAGAAGACGAGGGGCAATAGGGTCGTCAAATTCGTGATCGTGACCAAAAGCCAAAGTCGGTCAAAATTGGTTTCTGTCACTCCGAGCCACTGGGTGAGGAGAGCCCCCAACTCATGGGAGAGTAAACCCGCCAGGTTCCAACTCGACATCAACAGGGCAAACATGGTCGCCTCGATGCCGGGCGGACAAAGGCGCGCTGACAACACCAGAATGGGCATCAGGGCAATTTCGCCAGTAACGGTCAAAATCAAGTTGTCCCCCAAGCTAAACCAGCGATCATCAATGCCCAAAGCACGGTTGGCGTGGGTCACAAGAATAAGGGTGGTAAAACCAAGGACGGCGGAAATGACGGTACTCCACCCCAACATTTTCCGGAATGAAACTTGCTTGAGATATTTTTGGTAGATGGCAATCCCCGCTAGGGCCGCAAAGCTAGTGACTAGGCGCACCCGCCCTAAAAATTCCGGGTTAAAGTCTAGCTCGTTGGTGACAAAAAAGAAAAAGGCAGAATCGGCACTGGGAGTGGCCTGCCAGAGGAAGACAAAGGCCGTGGGCAACAGAATTTTTTTCTGCCGTACTGCTCCCCAGAGGGTTTTCATCTGGTTGCCAATGTTATCGGTGGTGGCTTTTAGGGATATGGCTTCACGGGGTTGCTCAATAATTAACAAGGCGATCGCCGATACCAACAGCGGAAAAATGGCCGTAATCCCAAACACAACCCTGGTACTAAATTGCTCCAGTAACCAACCGCTCAAATAGGCCGTTGTTAAACTCCCCACCGCCGCCACTGCCCAGGTCAAGGATTGGAGTGACCCGACTTTATCCAAAGATTCAGCCCGGGCGCGTTCGACCACCACCGAATCGACAATCACATCACTAATCGCCACGGAAATCGAACTCAAGACAATCATCGTTGCTGCCAACCAGGGTGCTTGGACAATGGTGGCCATTGCTGCCCAAGCGCCACAACCGAGTAAGCCCGCCAAAATTAGGTAAGAGCGTCGTCGATACCCAAAGATCGGAAAGCCATCCGACAAAAAGCCGAAAAGGGGCTTGACGACCCAGGGAAATGCCGCGAGTCCCGTAAGGGCTGCCACTTCTGCCGGGGTTAGGCCGAGATCGTCTTTGAGGAAAAAGCTCACCGCAAGCCGGGAGAGATTGAGAATCCCCTGGACGAAATACACCGTCAACAGAGCAAACAACTCTGGGGTGACAGCATGGCCGAAGAGGGTTGGTTTTTTAAGATTGTCGAGAAAGGTCATCAAGGGAACGCTTATGATGAAGTTTTGTAAAGTCTTTTCTCAGTATAGACAACCTTTTCTGAAATCTGTTTAGCGTAAACCACACCCTAAGTGATTAAATTCGGCTTTGGTTTCTTCCGATAAGGGATGTGTAGTCAGGGTTTTGAGCAGAGCCAAAGGAACGGTAATGTGGTCTGCCCCAGCAATTATGGCATGGGTGACTTCGGCGGCGGATTTAAGGCTGGCGGCCAGAATCGTGGTTTCACTTCCTTGTAACAGAGCTTTCATAGAGCGGAGGAGGCTGCCACCATCCCCCTGGAGGTTTGTGGCGCGGTTCACGTAGGCGATCGCATATTTGGCGCCGCCTTCTGCAGCGATTAACGCTTGGGTCGGCTGATAGATGGCGGTGACAGAGCAGCTTATTTCTGGAGAGAGTTTGGGCAAAGCCTGAAAGCCGTTGAAAGTGGCGGGAATTTTAAGCACGAGCTGATCGCCAATGATTTCCCGTGCCCGGTGGGCCTCGCGGATCATCCCCTCACAGTCTTCACTGACTAACTGGTAATAGAGTTCTCCAGGCGTGATGGCCGCCAAGGTTTTTAGGGTCACTTCCGGGGGCGCGTCGCTTTTGGCCAGGAGGGTGGGATTGGTGGTAATGCCCTTGACCCAACCCCAGGCCACGGCTTCGGTGGCTTCGGTGGCGATCGCCGAATCTAAATAAATCATGGTTCCCTTTGGGCGCAGTGGTTTGGTATGCCTTGAGCCTAGCCAATACTGGCGAGGGTATCAATGTTTGCCGTGGCCATGTCTTTGCAGGTGCGCTTAATTAAACCCGTTAACACTTTACCGGGGCCAATTTCTACGGCCTCTGCAACTTCTAGGGCGCTCAGTTGCTGCATGATTTCGAGCCAACGGACAGAACCGGTCATTTGGGCCTTGAGACGCTCCTTGAGAGCGGCTGCTTGGGTTTCCGGTTGGGGGTCAACATTGGATAATACGGGGATTTTGGCATCAGAAAATTCAACGGCAGCCAGAACTGCTTCAAATTGGGCGGCGGCTTCGGCCATAAACGGGGAATGGAACGCACCAGAAACATTCAAGGCGATCGCCCGCTTGGTTTTAACACCATTCATAATCGCATCAACGGCTTCTGGGGTACCGGAAATGACAACTTGTTGTTCGCTGTTGTCGTTGGCGAGGGTCACGCCCTCGGTCGCCGCAATTTTTTCCATTAATTCAGTACGGTCAAACTTCATCAGGGCCGCCATTTTCCCCCCAGACGCTTGATCCATAAGTTGGGCGCGCTTTTGCACTAATTGCAAACCAGCGGCGAAATCATAGACCCCAGCCGCATAGAGGGCGGAATATTCACCGAGGCTGTGGCCCGCCATAAAGTCCACCTGGGGCGCTTTCTCCCGGTAGCGATCGCAGAGAATCGCCTCTAGCACATAGAGACAGGGTTGGGTGTAAAGGGTGCGGGAGAGGGTCGCTTCATCCCCCTGGCATTTTTCTAGAATTGACCAACCGAGGATTGCCTCTGCTTCAGCAAATCTTGCTTTGGCGACGGGATGTTCGGCAAGATCAACACCCATGCCCACCGCTTGAGATCCTTGGCCCGGAAAGACCCACGCAATTTTACCCATTACACACGCTCGTTATTGTTGCTACAAAAATTTTCCAGACTTGATTATAGGGGATGGCGATCGCCCCTCATTTTTTCCCAGGCTTACAAAGCTCCGGCTGCCGTCTGATCAATCACCCCAAAGCCGAGGTGCGACGTAATATTTAGCGCCTGGAGTACCGGTTCACTGTCTGCCCCCTGGAGGTAGTCAATGACCGTCACTGCACAGTTCCCCTGTTTCACCGCCCAAATATCCTGGGGCTGTAGTCCCATCAAGCGACAGAGAATCACCTTGTTAATGGCATCATGGGCAACAACTAAACCCACTTGATTCGGGGTTTGGCTATACTGCGCCACAATCTCATCCCAGGCTTCGTTGGCCCGGTCCCACACCTGTTGGAGATTTTCCCCCTCTGGCATCTGGACTGTTTCTGGCTTGGTTTTCCACTGGGCCAGCATGCCGGGAAAGCCCGCTTCAATGTCAGCTTCTAGTTTGCCTTCCCAGAGACCATGGCCAATTTCTTCTAATTTAGGGTGGGTACCCAACACCACCCCAGGATGGGCTTGCAGAATGATTTCAGCGGTTTCTTTGGGCCGACTCATGGGGCTAGTCATGCCGAAATGCAGGGTCACATCCTTAAGGAATGCACGGGCTTTGGCGGCTTGGGCTTGGCCATTCTCATTTAATGGAATATCCATGGTGCCTTGGAAACGCCCTTCCTTATTCCAGTTGGTTTCCCCGTGGCGCACGAGCAGCAAACGGAGACCTTTGTGGCCCGGACGGTAGCTGGGGAGGGGCAGGCCGAGGTGGGCCGTTTGGTTAATTGATTCAAATTGAACAATGTCTCCCAACTGACCGACAAAATTCAGCACATTGATGCAGCAGTTGGATTGCTGAATGCTCTGGTATTTACTGGGGGGGATGCCCGCCGCACTCATCAATAAACAACGGTTGATGCCATTGTGGGCGACGATTAGAATAGTTTCCCCTTGGTGTTTGGCGAGGATTTCCTGCCAGAATTGTCGGGCTTGGTCATAGAGGTCTTTAACCGGAGAGTGCTCGCTCCCATCGGCGTGGGTCATCACAAATTCAGCGGGATTTTCGTGCCAGAGGCGATAGGCTTCTGGATATTGTTCTTTGACGTCACTTTTGAGGAGTTTTTCCCACTGGGGCAAATTAATTTCTAGCAGACCCTCACTGGTGATGGGAGCGGGGGCCTTGTCGAGGTGCTGGTGGATAATTCCAGCGGTTTGCTTGGCCCGTTGGAGGGGGCTGCAATAGATCGCAGCAAAGTCGATGCCCTGGAGGGTTTGGCCTACGGTGGCGGCGTCGGCACAGCCTTTGTCGGTGAGTACTGATTCATCACAACGGCCCTGGATCATTTTGAGGGCGTTATAGCTACTTTGTCCGTGACGCACGATTATGACGCGGGTTGCCACCTTGGTTTCCTCCATTATTTGGGTGTGGTGTTGCGAGGGGGGGATTTTTGCCTACACCATAGTATCTGGTTCGGGGTCAGGGGAAAAGGTGAAGTTCGGGCTATGATTTTGGGGCATGAATACGGGGAAATTTTTTGCAATGGAACGGGCTGTGGATGTGGCGATCGCCCTCGGAAGTAACTTGGGTAACTCCTTAGAAATTTTAGAAAATGCCATTCAACATTTGAGCGAACATCCGGCGATCGCCCTAACGGCTCGGTCTACTTGGTACCGCACAGCCCCGGTCGGCCCGCCACAACCAGACTACATCAATGGTTGCGTGACTGGTCAGGTGCGCAATCTCAGTCCCGAAGCTCTCCTCGAAATCCTGTTGGCGATCGAGCAAGTATTTGGACGGGAACGGCGAGAACGTTGGGGGGCGCGGACGTTGGATTTGGATTTGCTTTTGTATGGCCAGGACATAATTTATCTGCCCCATTTGCAGGTGCCCCACCCCCGGATGCAGGAACGGGCCTTTGTGTTGGTGCCCCTAGCAGAGATTGCGCCCCATTGGTGTGAACCCCGCACCCAACAAACGATCCAAGCCCTCAAGGAACGGCTTCCCCTCACTGGAATTCAGAGATTAGATAGCGAAACTACGGGGAACCATTATTGATTGTAAATATCTCCCCCTAGGAAAAGCAGCGGCAACGGTAATTCTGACTATGATGGAAGATATTGGACGAACGGCAATATTTGGTGGAGTGTTCCCATGGTGCGTATTTTTTCTGGGCTGTTGGGTGGTATGGGTCTAGCCTTGATTTTGGGAGGAACATTAACGCCGGCGATCGCCCAAGCGCGCCCCTGTGGTTCGACTCCTTGCCTCTTCGCCCAAGGTGCTGGCATGACCGCCGATTCAGTGGATGAATTGGTATTCCAGGGCAATGAATATTACGACCAAGGGCAATATGAACTGGCCCTCGCGGCCTACGATGCCGCCTTAATTTTGAATGCGAGCGATGCAGAGCTTTGGATCTGGCGGGGCGTTACCCTAGGGGCCTTGGGGCAGCACGAAGAGGAATTGGCCAGCTATGATCAGGCGATCACCCTTGACCCCGATCAAAACCTGGTGTGGTACAACCGGGGCGTTGTGTTAGGAGCTTTAGAGCGCTACGAAGAAGAACTAGCCAGCTATGACCGCGCCCTGGAACTGGATCCAGGGGATGTGGATGCTTGGTATAACCGGGGTATTGCCCTGGGCTTTCTGGAACGCTATGAAGAAGAATTAGTCAGCTACGATCAAGTACTAGCGTTAGATCCCGCAGATGTGGATGCTTGGTTTAATAAAGGCTATGTTCTGGCCGATTTAGGTCGCCATGAAGAAGCGATCGCCACCTATGCTGCCCTCCTAGAACTCGATCCCGACGACGCCGAAGCCTGGAATAATCACGGTATTTCCCTCGAAGCACTGGGGCGCTATACCGAGGCGATCGCCAGCTATGACCAAGCCCTCGCCATTGACCCAGACTACGAAGACGCTTTGATCAACCGAGAAATTGCCCAAGCTGCCCTAGAGAAACTTTAAACTTCAACTAAATCAATCTTTATCAAAAAAAATACCCAGCTTCGGTGATGGGTATTGCTTCAGCTTATAAATTTGGCTCAATTTCTTTCTATTGGTGGCTCTATTGGTGACAAGTACAGCCCCCATGGCCACAGCCTTCACTCCCTGCGGGATGGCCATCGGCACAGGCTTGGCTGCAATAGCTCTTACCTTCCTTTTGGATAGCGCTATTGAGATCCACGATGCAAAGGCAAGATTCACAGGCACACTTCATTTGGGTCACAGTTACCATGATTTAAACCTCCAAGGTATTGTCTTAAATAGTTGAACGATTGTTCACATTTTTAGATTAACACATGAACAACTATTCAGGTATTGTTTAGATCAACGAACCATGACAGACCACAGTGGCAAAATCTTGAACCAAGCCAAGGCCCAACGGATGGCCGAATTTTTTGGTGTCTTGGGGGATGCCAACCGCTGGCGTATTCTTTCGGCCCTGGCCACCGGAGAGATGCGGGTGGGGGAACTCGCCGCCGCCGTTGAAATGAGTGAATCGGCTGTCTCCCACCAACTAAGAACCCTGCGCACAGCACGTTTAGTGAGCTATCGCAAGGAAGGGCGGAATGTGATTTATCGCCTCAAGGATCACCACATTCTTAATCTTTATCGTGACGCTTCGGAGCACCTAGACGAACCAGAGGATGGACACACCCACTAATCAACGCGGCTGCCGGTTGCTTGGCGGATATAGGCTTGATCTGCCTCGTAGAGTTTGCCCATGGCTGGGTTTTGGGGCGGTAAACCCAAAATGGCAAGATCTGCTTCGACCATAATCCCGACGAGGGTCGGAAAATCAATACTCGGCTCCCAGTTCAGTTGTTTTTTAGCCTTTGTGGGATCGCCAATGAGTAAGTCCACCTCGGCAGGACGGAGATAACGGCGGTCAAAGGCGACATAATCTTCCCAGTTCAGATTAACGTAGGCGAAGGCGGTTTCTAAAAATTGGCGGACTGAATAGGTTTCCCCCGTGGCAATGACATAGTCGTCGGGTTTGTCCTGCTGCAACATCAGCCACATCGCCCGCACATAGTCTTTTGCGTAACCCCAGTCCCGCTTGGAATCGAGGTTGCCGAGGTACAGTTTATCCTGCTGTCCGGCGATAATTCTGGCGATCGCCCTGGTGATTTTCCGGGTAACGAAGGTTTCCCCCCGGCGCGGCCCTTCATGGTTAAACAAAATGCCATTGCAAGCAAACAGATCATAGGATTCGCGGTAGTTCACCGTTTGCCAGTAGCCATAGACCTTGGCACAGGCGTAGGGACTGCGGGGATAAAAGGGGGTCGTTTCCTTTTGGGGTACCTCTTGCACAAGGCCAAACATTTCCGACGAACCGGCCTGGTAAAAGCGCACTTCATTGCCCGTCCGTTCCTGGTAGTCCCGAATCGCTTCTAGGATACGCAGCGTCCCCATCGCCACGGTATCCACGGTATATTCTGGCGAATCAAAGCTCACCCGCACATGGGACTGGGCACCCAGATTGTAAACTTCATGGGGTTGGATTTTTTCGATTAATTTTCCTAGGGATGTGCCATCGGTGAGATCCCCGTAATGAAGAAAGAACCGAGCGTCGGGGGTATGGGGATCGACATAGAGATGGTCAATGCGGTCGGTATTGAAGGTAGAAGCGCGACGGATAATGCCATGAACTTCATAGCCCTTTTCGAGGAGTAACTCCGCCAAATAAGAGCCATCTTGTCCGGTGATCCCTGTTACCAGTGCTTTTCGATTACCCATGGAGCTCGGTTTACTCAACATATCAATTAAGCAATTTTAGAACAGTATTCACCGATATGGACTTTAAGACGCCATTTACATGGTGCCCTTAAAAAGACCCTGGGGCCGCACCAACAGCAAGACCACCATAATGAACAGCGCAACCCCCAGCTTGTAGTCTGGGCCAAGCCAGGCCACACTGAGTTCTTGGGCAATGCCAATCACAAAAGCACCGGCGATCGCCCCGTAGGGATTGCCAATGCCCCCCAAGATCACCGAAGCAAACATCGGCAAAATTAAAAACCAGCCCATATTCGGCCGCACCGTGGTGATCAGCCCGTACATACTGCCGGCGATCGCCGTTAAAGTTCCTGTAATAATCCAAGTCCAGAGCACCACCCGTTCCACGTCAATGCCGGACACCCGTGCCAGGTCAATATTGTCAGCTACCGCCCGCATCGCTTTGCCAACCTTGCTATTTTGCAGGATAAAATGCAGCCCTAAAATTACTAAAATTGTCAGCACCATCACCACGACCCGATAGTAGGCAATGCGCAAATCTGGCACCGTTTCTGGGAGTCCCACAAGTTCGGTCAAGTTAATGGCCCGCACCACCGGGAGATCATATTGTTGATTGCCACTGCCCCAAATAAACAGCACTGCACTACGGATAAACAGTGCCAAACCAATGGAGATGATGATCAAGGTTGTCGGTGTCGCCCGCTTATCTCGCATCGGCTGCCAGAGTAATTTTTCTGCCACGAGCATCCCACCAATGGTGCCAAAGGCCCCTACCACCATCGACAGCCAAATATTTAACCCCAGGGAATTACTCAACCAGGTAATGTAAGCTCCCAGGGTCATATAGTCCCCGTGGGCAAAATTGGATAAGCGCAGAATCCCGTAGGTTAGGGTCAGTCCCACGGCAGCAAGGGCCAGGATACTCCCGACCGACAGACCATTGAGAACGAGTTGCAGGGTGTCCATGGCGAAGGTGAAGGTAAGGGCTAAGGAAATAAAAAATGAATTAATCTTACCAAGCCTACCTTGGCAGGGGAAAACTGGGAACGCAGAGGGGAATGCTACAATTTGAAGCCATAAAATCTTCCCTATTTAAACCCATAAAATTCCCCCTCCGGTGCTATGCAAGAGTTTTTTGAGAACGTCCTCCGCTACCCCCGTTACATGATTAGTTTGATCCTGGGGATTTTTATCAGTGTATTTGAATGGCTGAAGCCACTATTTTTTAAAAATAAAGCGACGGCCACCGCCACGATTGGGCTTTTGGTGGGTCTCTTTGCGTTTCTCTACTTCACCCTGCGGGCAATGCTTGGTTTAAGTGTTGTTTAGCTTTTTTGTAAGCTGGACAGAAAATTTTAAGATCAGACGTAGGGTGGTCAAAAACGATCCTATGAGTTCGATCTGGGCAAAAAACGGTGCATAATCCTTCTTTCCAGACCTTCGCGGCATTACAACAGCAACTGCGCCAGCGTTGGCAAGATTCGGCTGATTTTGAGGCGGACGATCAAGATATTTTAGTGGTGCCTTCTTTTAGTGTGGATCAGCGGGTCGGCCAGAAAGTGCCTGGATTTTTGCACTATGAAGAGCGGTTACTGTTCTCACTGATTCGCCTGCGCAATCCCCACACGCGCTTGATTTATGTCACGGCCCAACCCCTCGCTCCTTTGATCATTGACTACTATCTCCAGCTCCTATCGGGGATTCCGTTTTCCCATGCCCGCGATCGCCTGCTGTTGGTGACCACCTATGATAATTCTTACAAACCTTTAACCCAAAAGATTTTGGAGCGGCCCCGGCTGGTGGAAAGAATTCGCCGCGCCCTGCGCCCGAACCAGTCCTATATGGTGTGTTACAACTCAACGCCCCTAGAACAGGAACTGTCAGAAAAACTGCAAATTCCCCTCTTTGCCGCCAGCCCCAGCCTGAACTATTGGGGCTCGAAAAGTGGCAGTCGCGAGATCTTTCAAACGGCGGGTGTTCCTTTTCCCGATGGCAGTGCTTTGGTGAAAACGGTGCCGGAATTGATCCAGGTTACGGCGCAACTGTGGGAGCGGCAACCCCACCTCAAACGAATCGTGATTAAGCTAAACGAGGGGTTTTCGGGGGAAGGGAATGCGGTGTTAAAGTTACCTGCTCTGTCGCCAGGAGACAGTTTTACGGAACGTTGTGAACAGATTGCGGCGGCTTTGCCCAAGCTCAGTTTCCAGGCCAGCGGCGAAACCTGGGATAATTTTGCCTCGCGCATTCCCGAACTAGGGGCGATCGCCGAAGCCTTTATCGAAGGAAATCCAAAGCGATCGCCCAGTGTCCAAGGGTTAATTACGCCCAGTGGTGAAGTCCAAATCCTCTCGACCCACGACCAAATTCTGGGGGGACAGGATGGCCAAATTTACTTGGGATGCCATTTTCCCGCCGCCAGCGAATATCGCCTACAGTTACAGGAACTGGGCCTAAAAGTCGGCAAGATTCTCGCTGAAAAGGGAGCGATGGAACGCTATGGCGTCGATTTTATCGCCACCGAAAACCCCGACCACAGTTGGGATCTCCAGGCCATTGAAATTAACCTCCGCAAAGGGGGCACGACCCACCCGTTGATGACATTGCAACTGTTAACCAACGGCTTCTATGACTGCGCTACAGGGTCATTCTTCACCCCCCAACACCAGAAAAAATACTACATCGCCTCTGACAATCTCCAGAAACCCCAATACCAAGGCCTCCTGCCCAGTGATTTGATGGATATCATCGCCGCCCATGGCCTCCATTTCGACAGCAGTACAAAAACAGGGAGCGTGTTCCACCTGATGGGCACCCTTTCAGAATTTGGCAAATTAGGGCTGACCAGCATTGGGAATTCTCCCGAAGAAGCCGCCCAAATTTATCAACAGGTCGAGCAAGCTTTAGATTTAGAAACGACCAGTCAACGCCCTGCAACGGTGACACTTCCCTTGACGTGGTAAGTCTTTTCTAAGGAACCTTAATCCGTATTCTTGGGCAAGATGCCACAGCACCACCTTTGAGAAGGGCTGAGGGCTTCAATACTTGCGCTCTTTGGGTTCAAAACGATTAATGACGACGGGCATATACTCAATCGTTACACCTGTGTCGTTGCAGAAACTCAGGGTATGGGCTAGATAGGTTTGATCATCCCTGGCGGGGAAATCTTCCCTGGAGTGCGCCCCCCGGCTTTCTTTGCGGTGGTAAGCAGAGGTAAGAATGGCTTCTCCGACTTTTAAAATGCTCTGTAACTCTAGGGCTTCAATCAGTTCCGTATTCCAATGGATATCTTTGTCATCAAGAAAAAGATGATTGTATTGATCCTTAAGATGTTGGATTTGTTCTAGCCCTGCCGCCATGGTTGCCTCGGTTCTAAAGACACCACAATGGTCGCTCATGGCGTCTTGAAACTGCTGCCTGAGATTATGGATGCGCAGATTGCCGGATTGATTGAGAAGTTGCCCGATGCGATTTTTCGCTTCGTCTAAATATTGTTGTTCGTTAATCTCTGGGAAAGAGCGATCGCCAATATAATCGGCAATCTTGCCACCGACCCGCTGGCCATAGACCACACATTCTAAAAGGGAATTACTGCCGAGACGGTTGGCTCCATGGACGGAGACACAGGCACATTCCCCTGCCGCAAAAAAGCCCTCGGTTAATTCGGTACCATTGCGCCGCACCCGACCATCGGTATTCACGGGGATGCCGCCCATGGAATAGTGAGCCGTGGGACGCACAGGCATCGGTTCATTAATGGCATCAACGCCGACAAGACGGTGGGCTTCTTCCCAACAAAAGGGTACCCGCTCCATAATTTTTTCCTTACCCATGTGGGTGAGATCGAGATGGACAAAATTGCCGCCCGCACTACCATCGGGATGAATGCCCCGTCCGGCCCGAATTTCTAGGGTAATCGCCCGGGAAGTAATATCCCGTGGGGCCAATTCCATCTGCTTCGGGGCGTATTTTTCCATAAAGCGATCACCATCACTATTTCTCAGATAAGCTCCTTCCCCCCGTACCGCCTCGGAAATGAGGACACCGACGGGAAAAAGTCCGGTCGGATGGAACTGCACAAATTCCATATCTTCTAAGGGCAACCCCACCGCCGCCGTCATCGCTAAACCGTCTCCGGTGGAAGCAAAATCATTGGAGGTGGTGTTAAACACCCGGCCATAGCCCCCCGTTGCAAACATCACGGCCTTCGTTTGGACAATTTCTAAATGTCCAGTTTCGATGTGATACATGACAATGCCCTTCGCCTGATTCTCCTCAAAGATCAGGTTCATCACGTACCATTCGTCGTAGATTGTGACCCCATTGCGCCGTAGGTTATTCACCAGTTCATGGAGGATCGCGTGACCTGTTTTATCGGCAGCATAACAAGTCCGTTTGTGGGAATGACCCCCGAAGGCGCGCTGGGCAATGCGGCCATCCTCTAGGCGCGAAAACAAAACCCCTAAATGTTCCAACTCAATGATTACGTCGGGGGCTTCTTTCGTCAAAATTTCGACGGCATCTTGATCGGCGAGGTAATCAGAACCTTTGACCGTATCGAAGGCGTGGGCTTCCCAATTATCTTCTGGATCAACATTTTTCAAGCTGGCAGCAATCCCCCCTTGGGCCGCCACGGAATGGGAGCGGATCGGGTGGGTTTTCGCGACGAGTCCCACATCAAAGTTTGGATTTTTCTTTTTAATCTCAAGGGCAGCGCGGCAGCCAGCCAAACCACCACCGACAATAATGACGTCGTGTTGCAACATATCCACAAAGATCAGGGGTTATTCTTTCTATTGTGGGTTAGAGGTCGGGAAGAAAGGCGATCGCCCTTACGGTTTTTTACATCTTTCTCTCCTGATCAAGACTTTCCAAAGGGAAAATTAGAGCGTTACGATAAAGGGGTGAAGCAATCTCTTTTTCCTGCCCAATCCCTCACCGCTGGCCACTGGTTCAAACTCATCTGTGGTGCGAGTTTTCAGCATCTCCCCGCCATCCGTGATTTAACCCTCGTTTACAGCTTAGTGGGTGCCGATTGCATCGATGTAGCGGCGGATCCGGCGGTGGTGACCATGGCCCAGGAATCGCTCATCCAGGCGGAGGCGATCGCCTGTCAAAATCCAGCAAAATTTCCCCAATGGCAGGGCAAACCCTGGTTGATGATTAGCCTCAATGACGCCGAAGATCCCCACTTCCGCAAAGCGTTTTTTAACCCAAATCGTTGTCCCGCCGATTGTCCGCGCCCCTGCGAAACCGTTTGTCCTGCCCTAGCGATTGATCACACGGGTGTAATTGGCGATCGCTGTTATGGTTGCGGCCGCTGTTTGCCCATCTGTCCTTTGGGTTTAATCGAAGCGCAGAATTATCTTTCCAGTCCCAAGGCCGCCGCCGAGATGATCACAACCATGGCGATCGATGCGGTGGAAATCCATACCCAAGTGGGCCATTTTGCTGATTTTCAACGGCTTTGGCAGACCCTCAAACCGGTTCATCATCATTTGAAATTGTTGGCGATTAGCTGCCAGGATCACCCCGATGTGTTGTCCTATCTCGGACAATTATTCGCCGAAATTCAGCCCCTAGATTGTCTACTCCTTTGGCAAACGGACGGACGGCCCATGAGTGGCGACATTGGTAAAGGGACGATCCATGCCAGCATTCAGTTTGCCCAAAAAGTTCTCCAGAGCGATTTGCCGGGTTATGTGCAACTGGCGGGTGGCACGAATAATCACACCATTGAAAAATTGCAACGGCTCGGCCTACTTCATGATGCTCAAACGCCTTCTGTTGCCGGGATTGCCTTTGGTGGTTATGCCCGAAAAATCCTCCAGCCCATCTTAGAAAATGGCCCTGAAATGCAGCCGAAACCCCTTGAATCCGATCCCGAACGCTTTGACCAGGCGATCGCCTATGCCAGCCAGTTGATAAATCCACTAAAATCTTCGTTAAACCCAAGCCTTAGTCTATGACCGCACCCCAATCCCCTGCTTTTCCGGCCCACCGCCGCCTCGTGACGGACGACCTCGAAAAACTGCTAACGATTTTGCCCGATTCGATCCGCGATCGCCTCGCCGACCACCCCAATAAAAACGCCCTGATCGAAGTGGTGATGGATCTCGGTCGCATCCCCGAAGCTCGCTTTGAAAATAGCACCGAAGATCTAGGCGATCGCCCCATTAGCCGCGAAGATTTGCAATATTCCGTGGAGCGGGTGGGGATGTTTAGTGGCGACAACCGGGCGGGTATCGAACGCACCCTGCACCGGATCAGTGCCATGCGTAACCGCCAGGGGGACATCGTTGGTTTAACCTGTCGCATCGGTCGCGCCGTGTTTGGCACGATTTTGATGATCCAGGAACTCGTTGAAAGCGGTAAATCGATCCTCTTGTTAGGACGGCCTGGGGTCGGTAAAACTACGGCGCTGCGGGAAATTGCGCGGGTTCTCGCCGATGACTTTGGCAAACGGGTGGTGATTATCGATACCTCCAATGAAATTGCCGGGGACGGTGATATTCCCCATTCCGCCATTGGTCGCGCCCGCCGGATGCAGGTGGCCACGCCGGAATTGCAACATAAGGTGATGATCGAGGCGGTGGAAAACCATATGCCTGAAGTGATTATCATTGATGAAATTGGCACCGAACTTGAAGCCCAGGCCGCCAGAACCATTGCCGAACGGGGTGTTCAACTTGTCGGGACAGCCCACGGTAATCGCATTGAAAACTTGATTAAAAACCCCACCCTTTCGGATCTCGTCGGCGGCATCCAAGCCGTTACCCTGGGGGATGAAGAGGCCCGCAAACGGCGATCGCAAAAAACCGTCCTCGAACGAAAAGCGCCTCCAACCTTTGATGTGGCCGTAGAAATGTTAGAACGGCAACGGTGGGTGGTTCATAGTGATGTGTCGATCACCATTGATACCCTCTTGCGGGGTCACCAACCGTTACTGGAAGTACGCACCGTCGATGATCAAGGCAATGTGAAGATCACCGAGGAAATGGAGCATCCCGTCGAGATTCCTAACTGGAACCCCCAAACAAAGATGGCCCCTGAACCCAGCCGTCCACGGGGACTGCGTGCTTCTGGCAAAATGGCTCCTCTCCCTTTCGGTAGCCAGAAAAAAAAATTAGTTTCCCCTAGAAGCAACGCCCTCGATCCCCTCATTGATCAATCTTGGATTGCCCGTGATCCACAACAGCAGGAGAAAGTGCGAGTGCCTGGCCCCAATGGAGAGGATTATCCCGTGTATGTCTATCCCTATGGCGTCGGGCGATCGCAGTTAGAGCAGGTGATCGAAATTTTGCGGCTGCCCATCGAACTCACCAAAGATCTCGAAGGGGCCGATGCGGTTTTAGCGTTGCGATCGCAGTTGAAAAATCATTCTAAATTGCGTCAAATCGCCCAAACTTGCCATGTACCGATCCATGCGGTGAAGTCTAATACAATCCCCCAAATCACGCGGGGTTTGCGGCGCATTTTGAATTTAGATGATCCCCAAAACCAGGAACCGACAGATTTACGGTTATTTGCCCAAAGCAATAGCGACGATGAAATTGATGCCCTCGAAGAAGCCCGTCTAGCAGTGGAGCAAATCGTCATTCCCCAGGGTCAACCCGTGGAACTGCTGCCCCGTTCGGCCAAAATCCGTAAGATGCAGCACGAACTGATTGAGCATTACCGTCTGCAATCATCGAGCTTTGGGGAAGAACCAAACCGTCGCCTGCGGATTTTCCCTGCTTAATTCACCTCTAACGTCGAGGAAGTACTTCTGCCGAAGGTTTCGGCGTTGTATTGCAGTGACACTTCAGCCCCAGGATAGTCAAAGCTGCCGGGGGTGATCGCCCGCACGAGATAGTGCAGGTTATATACGCCCGCATTCAGGCGATCGCCGTAGGCAACGACTTTATCTTTATAGACTTTTTGGTAGCTGAGTTGCCATGCGTCCTGTTGGGGTTGGTAATAGGTGGTGGCGGTTTGAAAATCAGTGTCAATCGCTTCAAAGCCGGCGGGGAGGGGATCGCTAATCAACACATGATTGACGGGGTGATCGGTGATTACTTCTAAACCAATGTCAAAGACTTGTCCGGCTTCGACGCTAAAGGGTTCTTTTAGATCGTACAACCCATATTTACGGGCGACTTCGGTTTGGTTAGCGGGGCGGATATAGCGGGTAATGCGCAATCCGTTTAGTTTGCCGGGTTGGCTGCCTGGGAGACGATAGTTAAATTCACTCAGGTAATGGAGTTTGCCGTCGCCGTCTTTTTGGATAATCAGATCCCTATTGCCTTTGGGGAGATCCTGCATCGGCACATCGACGGTGGCACTGGGATTTTCGTAGCCTTGGAAATTAAATTCACCCAATTGTTTACGGTCAAGCTTGATAGCGCCACTCAAGCTGGGTGGAATCGATTCCGTTGCGCTGTAGGCAGTTAAGGCGGTGAGGGCTTGAGCATTGTCATAACTGGTTTGCCAGGTGCCATCGCGCCGTTGATCGAGCAACCCTTGTAAGATTTGGCTGAGGGTGGTGGGGGTTTGCTCAATGTCCACAAAAAGGCGGAGGACTTGGGATTGGGCGGTGGTGTTGGAGTGATACCAAAACCAGCGTTGGGGCAAATTAATCTGGGCGGTGCGTCCGGTTTGATAAATTAACTCGTTGACTTCATCAGCTAACTCCTGGGCTTGGATTTGCCAATCGAGCAGTTGGGAAAGGTGGCGGGCTAATTTAATTTTGCCGACGGCATCAAAGTCTGCGCGGGCATCGTACAGGGTTGCCGCAAAATCGCCGCGCACATCCCCGAATTGATCAAGGGCTAAGAGGGTTTCGAGGCGGACGGTATTTTTGCAGTTGGTGGTGCTGCATTCGCTAAATTGGGCAGGATTGGCAAGGGTTTGATCAAGATAGGTTTTCAGTTTATTCACCAGCCCTGAATCGACGGGTAATCCGGCTTGTTGGGCAAGGGCGATCGCCTCGGCGGCGTAGGGGGTGACATAGGGATCGGGGGTATCGTCTCTGGGGAAAGAGGCAAAGCCACCACTGGCGAGTTGCAATTGGCTGAGATGGGTGAGGGCTTGGCTCGCTTCGGCTTGGCTGTCGAAATTGGCAAAGGCTTGACCATACCGCTGTTTGAGCATTTCTAAATTAGCCGCAATGAGCAGTTGACTGGCGGTGGGTTCGAGGAACGGGAAATCGTCGTCGTTAAAGGTATCTTGGGCAGGGGCAGTTAATTCTGGAATCAGGGTACTAGCAACGGTGACCGTTAAGCCGCCTTGGTTGGAAACGACTTGCCGATCAATGTTCAGGGGAATTTTTACTTCAGCCTCGGTCAAAATCCCCGTGGCGATCGCCTGTTCTTTGACCGCTAATTGCTTCACGTCGAGGGGCACTTCCACGGCATCGGCGACCCCATTTTTCTGGGTTGTAAATTTAAAGGTGGCGGTTCCGGCTTCGTTGGTAACCATCGGAAAACGGTACACCTCGGTATTATTGCCAATTTCGGCGGTTTGCGTTTGCCGTTGTTTATTCCCTTGGACAAAGGCGATCGCCCCCTGTACTTGGGCTTCAATATTTAAGCGACCTTTGGAACCCGTGGTATTGGTGACCATCACGCCCCCCTCAAGGCGATCGCCTACCCGTGCAAATTGGGGTAACACAGGATTGGTTAATAGAGGTTGGGTGGCGATAAAGGTTTCGTCGCCATTACCAAAACGCATTTGATCATCCGTTGCCACCACGAGGACGCGCCAGGTGGTCAGGTCATCGGGCAGGGTAAAGGAGACTGCCGCTTGACCGTTGCTGTCCGTTAAAACGGAACCATCATAAAAGGCGATCGCCTTGAAATCGGTGCGGGTGCGGGTATTGGCTAACGCAGAAGATTCACCACCGCCATAACCCCAACCTTTTGCTTCGGTCGAATCCATCGGCGCAATAGTCACATCGGGGCGATTATCAGCCCAGCGGGTGGTGATCGGTTGGTCGCGATAAATTTCAGCCAGCAGATCGGGAGGACGATAGCCCGTCAATTGCAAAATCGCTTCATTGACCACCATCACCGTTAACTGTCCGGCAACGGGTTGATCCCCTTGATCCTTGAGTTGCAGATTTAAGGTTTGTGCGTCACCGGGCATCACCTGATTCTGCTGGGGCTGAATGGCGACGGTTAATTTTTTCTCGGCGAGGCTCGTGCGGAAATCATCAAAGCCAATTTTCATCAGCTTATCCACGCCATTTTTGCGGGCAGCTTCAATGGATTCCCCCCTATGAATCAAAACGGCTTCCACCGCCGCATTGGGCAACATCTCCGGCGTGACGGTAAATTGCACTTGGGGCGCGGCTCCGGTCACGGTTTGCTGGGTTTCGTATAGTACGCCGTGGCGAATCACGGAAAAATACAGTTCTGCTTCGGGGTAGGGGGATTGAATTAACGCTATCGCGGTGTCGCCAATCTTGTACTCATCTTTGTCAAGGGTGACTTCCACTCGGTTATTGTCGAAGCGATCGCCCCAATTAAACCAGCCCGCACCGCTGACCCAAATGAAACTATCGGTGGCGGCGGCATCGGGTTGCCCGCTAATGGTGGCATGGAGGCGATAGGAACCACTGTCGGGGGCGGTTAATTCTACGGTTTGGGGTTTGGCGGCAGATTTAATAGTTTGGCTGGCGATCGCCTCGTATTCCACTTGGGGGCGTTTAACTTGAGATCCCTCGATAATTTGGGAAACTTCGCTGTAATTGACCTTCTGCAATTCTAATTTGACCGTTTGCCCTTCCATCACTTTCCCGTCGGGACTGGTGACAATCACTTGGGTTTTAAAGGGTTTTTCCGCATCGGCAACAAAATCATGGTTGATCCCAATCAGGCGATCACCGGGCAACGCGGTAAAGGTTTGGGTATTGGACACGGATAGATTTGCCGCATCGGTCACTTCTGTTTCCACGCGATAGGTCACTGGATAGGGCAGATCCCGCGCCACGTCGATGGTTTGGGAACTTTGCCCGCCATCGTTTAAGGTTTTTTGCGTTTGCAGGACATCGCTACTAATGGATGGCTCCGTTTCCGACCAATGCCACTGCCGCCCAAACTGGAATTCGTCCCACCCCTCCGGTTGAAAATAACCGCGACTGCGGGTGATGTAATAATTCACCTTGCTGTTGCTCACGGGCGCACCAAACAAATAATCGCTCTGGGTCGTAGCCGTCAGGCGATCGCCCATTTTGGCGAATTTTTGATCAAGTTTCAGGTCTACCTTGAAATTCGGTGGACGAAATTCAGCCACCCGAAAATCCCCGTAAATATTCACCCCATTGGCAGCTTCCGCCCGGAGGTAATAACTCCCCAAATCCTGCGTTTTCGGCACATCCCATTCCACCGTAAACGTGCCGTAGCGATTCGTTTGGAAGTTGCCTAACGTGGTCTCTTTCCCCTCTGGATTACTCAGGATCACCTTGTAATTTTGGTTAATATCCTGCCGCAATTTCCCATTTTTCAAATAATAGGCAACCCCCGTAAAATAAGCCTTTTCGCCCGGTTGATACAGTTGGCGATCGCTAAAAATTGTGCCCCGCCCTTGGGTTTCCCCATTATCCCAATCGGCATAAATCCCGTAACCGTAGGAACCGCTGTACTCATCGGTACGCATAAAAGCCCAGTCCGAATTTTCGCGGGCAATCACGAGTAATTGCGGCGCATATTCTTGACCCTGCAAACAACTCCGCCAGCCATTTCCCGCAACGAGTAAATTACCACCCCCATCGGTCTGTCCCGTAAAACAAGCTTGGGGATTGCCCTTCGTTTTTTGATCTAACTTGGATTGATAAATCTCAATCTGGGCATTGGCAACTGCTTTCCCCGTATCCAGATGGTGTACCCGCACAATGCCCGACTCCGGAAACCACTGGGCAAACACCCCCAAATTCGTCAACTGCACCAAGCCATAATATTGCGGCGATCGCCACTGGGTTTGATTATTCTGATCCTTATAGGTATTGGTTTTTGCCGTAATCCCGTAGGCGAGTAAACCCGTATTTCCACCCAATTTTTCCCGAATCGGAATCGGCGTTTTCACCAACTGATTTTTCGGTTGTTTAACCGTAATACTTTCCCAACTGCTTTCGGACGGCACTAAATCGGTGCTGTTATTTTGCGGATAAGCCGTCGCCGCGTAAACCAAATCCGTCGGTTGCACCACCCGATAACCCACCTGAAACTTCCCTTCCGGTAAATTAATCGTTTCAATATCAAGATTCAGATCCGTCCCCGCCGGAAAAATATTCAGATCCTGTTGCGCCCAAATATCCGCCGCTACATCACCGGGGTTATAGGTAATGGTTTGATCCTTGCCGAGGGTCTGCCCGTATTGATCCTTGAGATTTTTGCTAATCGTAATCGTGTAATCAGTATTCGGTTGGAGCACCCACGGATTCAGATCCACCGAGCGGCTACCGGGATAGGTACGAACGACGAGATCATCCCCCTCCGGTTTTGGGCTAATCGTAATATTTTCAAGGGCAGAATCTGCATCCAAACCATTATTAAAAACCAGTTGGGCACTCCCTTTCACAAAGCGACCATAGGCTCCCCCCGCATCCGGTTGCCCGTAGAAAGTCATTTCTTCATATTGCAACGGCGCATAGGTTTTAAAGACGGAACGAAAGCTTTTTTCGGTGGTCAAGTTGCCTTGGTCTGGGGCGATTCCTGGTTGAAATTCTAGGGTGTATTGACTCGCTTTCTGTAAAGGTTGACGGGGTTTAATAATGTATTGCCAGGTTTTTTCTGGATCAAATTGACCGTCTGAAAGAATATCTGCTGGCGGTTCCTGCATCGTAACAGTTGCCTTAACTTTGCTCTGGCCGCTGACAAAAACAGTATGTTGCTTGAGGGAGTCGAGGTCGAGTCGGGTGTTGCTAGTCACTGTGCTTTCTTCCTCAAGACCCAAGGGTTCTGCATCTTCGGGCAAAGTGCCGACAACCCCAGGTAAATTGCTGAGGCGAATTTGGGACGTTTGGAATGTCCAAGCTAAATCTTTCGTGAGTTGATTATTTTCGAGATCCCCTAAACCGGATTTGAGAGTAACTCGGAAACGGGTGGCTTTGGGCAGGGGTTGGTCGGCTTGAAAACCAATCATTTTCGGTGTGAGGAAGCGAAATTGCCCAGAAATGGCGGGGAGTAGTTCAATCTTTTGGAGGAGGGCTGTTTCCTGGGGGCTTTCGAGTTGGGCGACGGGAATCAGGGGATGTTTAAACAGAATCCTGATTTGGGCGAGGTCAGCGCTGTCTCCGGTGGGGCTAATTTCGGTGATCCAGTCGGGTAGTTCTGGTAAAGGGAGCGCGGCAACGGCGGGAAAGGGCGCGGCTTGGTTGGTGACCTGGCTGATTTGGAGGATTTGTTGGCACCCAGACAATCCGGCGATCGCCAACAGACAGCTTAAACAGGCCAGTAAGAGAAATTTAACAAAGCGACGTGGAAACCCCATACAATGCCCTCTGATTCTCTCTTCTGTGATAACGAATCACCCTGGCAATAAACGATTTTTTGTATATTTCTTAAAAACGACAAAGATATTAATTCGTGACAAAATTGTGGCGATCGCCGGGGGAACCATTGGGTAAAATGACGCAATCTTGATGAAAAAGTCGGCTGCTCTGCAAATATCCCCTAAAATGGCGGACAAATTATGAGCAAATGGGCTTGATAACGATGATTCCTCCGGGAATGGATTGGCGATCGCCCCGCAGCTTTTCCCTACCGATGCCATGGCACCTCTTTTTGTTGACTCCCTCAAACAGCAGTTCCACACCTGGTTTACCCAGCAGCAGGCAACCACGGAAGAAGCTGCCGACTTGGTAGAACTCCCCGATACCCTGTCCCTCCAGCTGGCGCGTCAACTGGAAACCCTGGCGAGTCCAGAGGGCTATTGTGCGCCTGTTAAAACCTCCATTACCGAGGCCATTGAAACTTGGCAAACCAATTTAGAAGCCCCCAACAGTTTTGTGCTCCTGGGCAATCCCGTGGAGCCGCTCCCCAAAATTTTGAGTGAGAGTATTCCCCGCCAAACTTTCCCTGATCTGGAAATCCTCACTCCCCTAGATTGTCTACAGCGCCCCCTCCACCCCAGGCACATTAGCCAACAGATCCAAAAAGCCCTAGAACTTTATCCCCAGATTGATCTCAGCCCAGGCGATCGCCAAGATCAGCCCACTGTGGATCAACTAGAACAACGGCAAACCCTGGTGATTATTCCCTGTCTGGAGCAATGTTTTCTCCGGTGTATTGGCGGTTGGGAAGGCATTGAGACCCTCCGGGATATCACCATTCAAAATCGCCACTGTTTCTGGATCATGAGTTGTAACCATTGGGCCTGGGACTTTCTGGATTTTGTGGGACAAATTAGCGCCTATTTTAGCCATGTGGACACCCTGCCTAAGTTAAAAGGAGAAATGCTCCAGACTTGGTTAGAACCCATTGCCCAGGTGGTTTTGCCGCCCCCTAACGTCCCCGAAGATCCGCCAGAAGATACGGCTGAATCAGATTCCCCTAAAGGCGATAGCCTCGATGATTGGCAAAATCTCGCTAGTCAAGCCGACGGCACAGGTCAAATCGCCGCCAATCTTTGGCTCGAAAGCTTACGGATTCACCAAGAGCAAATCGAGCAACACCCAAACCTCCAATTTGATTTCGACGCAACAGATCCGCACCAACAGCCCCTCACCCTTGAGAGCGTTAAACCAGCCCTGCCCAGTCTGCCTAGCTTAGCCAGTGGTGATCTTTACATTCTCCATTCCGTCTTGATCCATGGCCAAATTAGCCGCGCCCATCTGGCCTTGAGTTTGGGAGAATCCCGGAATCGCATCCAAGCCCGGATCCAGTGGCTCCTCCGCCAGGGGGTGTTGCGGGAAAATCAAGGGGCCCTCTCCATTCAAGCGGCCCACTATATCCGCCTCAAAAGTGAGCTGGCCAATAACAATTTTTTCGTGGGGGAAGATTAATCGATGGGAGTATCCTTTGTGCCGATGTCTGAATGGTTCACCCTCTTCGCCCAGGTTGACCCGCCTGAAAATTTATCCCAAAGACTTTTAACGGATTTCACGATCCAAAAAATCCTCCGGGCTGTGCTGGCGATCGCCATTGCTTACGGCACGATGGCCCTGATCCAAGGCACCATTAACTGGTTGTCGGAACGGGTGCCCCGACGCTTGCGGCTCTTGATTAAACAATCAATCCCCTTCTGGAAGGGCTTGATCCTAATTTTAATCCTCGCTTATCTGCTGAACTTATTTTTTAATCTCTCCCAAAACAATCTCATCGCCCTAACTGGTACCATCGCTGTGGCCTTGGGTTTTGCCTTTAAGGATTATGTCAGTTCGATCATTGCCGGAGCCGTGGCCTTGTTTGAAGCGCCCTACCGCGTTGGCGATCGCATTAAAATTGGCGAACATTATGGCGAAGTCGTTGGCTATGGATTGCGGGGGATTCAGCTCCAGACCCCCGACGATAACCTCGTCACCATTCCCCACAACAAAACCTGGACAGAGGCGGTTTCCAATGCCAATAGCGGTCAACTCGAAGCCCAGGTCGCCACGGACTTTTTCTTTGGCCATGGCGTTGATGTGGAGCAGGTGATCCAAATTCTCTACCAAGCGGCCTACAGCAGCAAATATACCCAGCTTAAGCTACCGATTGTGGTGGTGATGCAAGAAAAAATGTGGGGCACCCAATTCAAACTCCGTTGCTATCCCATGGATGCGAGGGACGAATTTATCTACAAAACAGATTTAATCCGTCGCGCGAAACAAGCCTTCGCCCATCAAGGTCTGCCTTATCCGAGGCTTGTGCCCCAAACCGTGGATGCCGAGGAATAAGTCGTTAATTATATTGATTTAAAAATCCGCCCGTTAAAACCCGGCGATCGCCTGGGGAAAATCCAATAGAAAGCACGTGCGGTAATCATTGCGGTGAGGATTGGGGTCACTAGAAACGGTAATGCTACCTTCTAAATGTTCAACAATGGTTTTCACGAGGGCGAGACCAAGACCAGTACCAGGAATAGCCTGGGCCGTGGCCCCGGTGCCCCGACGAAATTTATCAAAAATTTGGGATTGTTCTTCGGTGTGGATGGCAGCCCCATCGTTACAAAGGCGAATTTGAATCCGGGCTGGCGATCGCCCCAAATATTCAACGCTGAGGGTAACGTTACTCTTGGGGGTGGCATATTTCCCGGCATTGGTGAGGAGTTCACTCATGGCATTGAGAAATTGTTCGGGATCCGTCTCAAATTGCAATTTTGTGCTGAGAGCCTTGGGCTTAAACCGGAGGTGAAACTGGAGTTGTTTGAGGGGAGTCCAGCGATCTTGGAACTTTTGCACAAGCTCTGAGAGGGCCGGGCCGAGGGCGAGGCGTTGGGGTTTGAGGGCAAATTCACTGGCCTCTGCCTGTTGGAGCTGGAGCAGGTCGTGGATGAGTTTGCTTTCTCGGTTGAGTTCTTGATCGAGAATGTTTAAATAAGTTCGTTGTTTTTCTGGCGATCGCCCCGGTTGTTTGAGCATTTTAATCGCCAGCTTCATCGTTGCCAGGGGAGTATTGAGTTCGTGACTAACGGTGCTCAAAAAATCATCCTTCAAGCGATTAAGGTGCCGCAGTTGTTGAATTTGGTGCCGCATCTGTTGACTAAGTTTCGCCTGGACTTCAAGGCTCCATTTCAATTGACTCGTGCGTTCTTCGACCAGGGATTGCACCTGCCGGAGGGCCTGGTGGTGGATCATCGTGCGGCCCAATTGGTGAGCAATGCTGGCCATGGTTTGAATTTCTTCGGGGAGCCATTGTCGGGGCGATCGCTGGGCCAAAATCACAAAACCTAAGACCGGTTGACTGTGCTGGGAAGACGGTTGCCCACCCATTAACGGAGCAAAGAGTAGGCTACGAACTGGGGATCCCAGGAGGGGAGACTGCCAGGGATGGGTTGCGGTATCGGCGATCGCCCACACCAGAGGCGCTTTTTGCCAAGCCACCTGACAGAGTTCACAATCCTGGAGCGACCATTGGGTCGGCAGCTCAGACCAGCTAGACTTAAGCTCTAAAGTATCCGTCGGATCAGGTTCCTGTCGTTGACGGAGGGGATTCGCCGATTTGAGTAAAAGGATACCTCCCTGCTCGACGCCGAAAATTGTTTGGAGTTGGGTACTGGCTGCCTGAAATAATTTTGGTGTGTCTTGAATTTCATCAATGAGCTGCTGAATTTCCCGCTGGGCCTGTTGGTACTGTTGGCAGTTGGCGATGCGGTTTTGCTGGGCCAAGATCCCAAGGGCCAACTGGAGCGGTGGACGGAGTGCCTCAAGGGTGTTTATCTGGGGTAAGGTTTGGGACTGACAACCGAGCCATAGATAACCCTGGGCCTGCTGTGCGGGGAGGGGCACAGTGGCGATCGCCTCCAGACCCTGGGTCATCAAAGTGTGGTAAGGCGTGTGACGTAAATCTGTATAGGTGCAAATGTCAGGATGAAATTCTTGGGGTAGAACAGGATTGACATCGGCTAGGTTCGTGGGCCAGGTCTCGGTGAGGCTTTGGGATGGGCTTAAATCGACCCTCAAACAAACCCAATCCACCTGTAACTGCTGGGCGATCGCCGCCGTTAGGCGGGCTAAAAGGCGCGGGGATGAAATGCCAAATTCTAAGCAGTCGTAGAGGGCAGCGGAGACCATGGTTTCGCCTGAAATATCTTGCTCTACTTTTATTCTTCCCCGTCATCCTCAGAATCATTCTCTAGGGCTTCTGACTCCACCGCCAAAAACTTTTCCAAAATAAACTGTAACTTCGGCCGCGCAATGTAGGGCCATCCCCCTTCCGTTTCCATGTCCCGCAGGATATTGTACAGATCCCGTCGCCGTTCCGGGAGACTCGGATAAAAATAATCTTCAGAAATTTGACGATGGGTGAATTCTAGTTCGCGCAAAATCTCCAGGAGCCTTTCCCCGTTGCCTTCATATTGGGCGGCGATCGCTAATAATTCCTGCTGGATACGGTCAAGTTGTTCAGAGAGATTAGCGGCAGAATCAGGGGAAACCATGGGCATCGAAAATCAAAGATAGGACAAAGTAGACCCGTCGATCTTACTATTTATTCCCGCCAAAATTTGCCAAGGAGTCGCCCATTTCTCCGGTTTTCAGGGGATCAATGCCGCTATTTTCCGATCTAACCCGTCGGGCATTCCAAAAACTTTCCTTTAGAATAGGACGAGAATATTTTCTTCAAGATCATCACCAAAAATCTCCATGTTTAAAGGGTTGTTCCGTCGTAGATTACTCGCCAGTTGCTTAATCGCCGTGATCAGTTGGCAACTTTCCCCCGCCATCAGTTGGGCCCAGGTTCCTGGTGTGACCCCCTCGATTCAACCCTACCTCGACCAAGTCATTGAAAATATCACCGAATTCACCCTCGACAATGGCCTGCAATTTATCGTGCTCGAAGACCGGAGCGCCCCCGTCGTTTCCTTTGTCACCTATGCCGATGTGGGCGGCGTCGATGAACCCGACGGCAAAACAGGGGTGGCCCACTTCCTCGAACACCTCGCCTTTAAGGGCAGCACAAACCTCGGCACCACCAACTACGAGGCCGAACAAGTCCTATTAGATCGCCTTGATCGACTCTTTGACCAAATGCAGCAGGCCAAGGAAGCTGGCGACATGGCCCAGTTCGAGACCCTTGAAACCGAATTTCAGCAGGTGCAAGCAGAAGCCAACGAATATGTCATCCAAAATGCCTTTGGCCAAGTGGTTGAAGCCGCTGGGGGGGTTGGGTTAAATGCCGCCACGTCCGCCGACTATACCCAATACTTTTACAGTTTTCCTAGCAACAAATTAGAACTGTGGATGTCCCTCGAGTCGGAACGCTTTTTAGATCCTGTTTTTCGGGAATTTTATAAAGAGCGGGAAGTGATCCTCGAAGAACGGCGGATGCGCACGGATAATTCCCCCATCGGCAAAATGGTCGAAGTCTTTCTTGATACGGCCTTTTCGACTCACCCCTACCGTCGTCCGGTAATCGGTTATGACGAAGATATTCGTAACCTGACTCGCCAAGACATTAAGGATTTCTTTGCGGAACACTACACCCCCGATAACCTCACCATCGCCATTGTGGGAGATGTAGACCCCACCCAGGTCAAAGCCATGGCAGAGGTTTACTTTGGTCGTTTCCCCAAAGCTGCGGCCCTGGAGGAACCGCCGCTTCCCGTGGAGCCGCCCCAAACAGAAACCCGTTCTGTCACCCTCGAACTGCCCAGCCAACCGTGGTACTTGGAAGGCTACCATGCGCCCCAGTTAACGGATCCAGACTATGTGGTGTACCAAATTATCGCTTCGATTCTTAGTAATGGCCGCACATCCCGTTTGTACAAGTCCCTCGTGGAAGAACAGCAGGTGGCCCTGAATGCGGAAGGGTTTAATGGTTTTCCCGGCGAAAAATATCCGAATATTATGTTGCTCTATGCCCTCACAGCTCCCGGAAAAACTGTAGATGATGTGGCTGCGGCCTTTGCGGCGGAATTGGAACGCTTGAAAACAGAGCCAGTGAGCCCTGAGGAGCTAGAGCGTGTAAAAACCCAAGCCCGGGCCAGTCTGTTGCGATCGCTAGATTCCAATATGGGTATGGCCCGTCTACTGGCGACCTATGAAGTGCAAACGGGAGACTGGCGGGAGTTGTTCACGGAGCTAGACCGCATTGCTGCGATTACCGCAGAGGATGTGCAACGGGTTGCCCAGGAAACCTTTACCCCAGAAAATCGCACCGTTGGGAAGTTGTTGTCGGCACCGACGGAATAGAGACGGAATAAAGGCGATCGCCTCTTGACCATCATCAAGGATGCATAAGGATGCGGAGTGAGAATACGCTGTCAAGATCTCATCCTGGAAAACCGTAGCTAATGCTTTTGAGTTGCCCCTAAGCCTCCACATTTTGGGAACTTCATCGACACAAGAAACATCTCGATAATTGCCTAGGACTGGGAAATTATCAAGATGCTTTTCAGATATCTGGATTCGCTTTACAAAAACTTCACAATAACTTCGTAATTAAAAAAGAAGTTTACTGTCTATTTTGAGTACCATAAAAAAACAAAAATCAATCTCCCAAAAGAGATATTTATTGTGATTTTACAGCAGTACAAAAGTAGTTGAAAAAAGTAAAGAAATACCTATTATGTAAAGAATGTTGTGATGGTCGTTAAATATGTTTGGGTTTTCTAGAAGTTTGTAAAACTCTTGCATAAAATGAAAGCAATCATTCTTTTGGTGTGTAGGTGTCATGTCCAACAATAGAAAGCTTCTAATTCAAGCGCTTTGGGTTTTGGGATTTCTGTCATTGCCGGGAACCGCCTTGGCTTCAGGAGGACAAGCAGTATCGAATCGAGACACTCTTGAGGCAGTTTCTTCTTCCCAATCGGTGATTCTTGAGAAAGAGACAGCCCCCCTTCTTATTGCTCAATCACAAGAAATCATTGACTCCGTAATTGATTCAGTGTCTGACCCAGCGGGTTCTGTAGAATCTGAATTAGAGGAACTACTCAATGAACCAGAAGGCGTTAGTGAAGATTTAGGTTTAGATGAAGATGAGCCTCTCCAGGAGGTTGCAGAAGACGATGAAGATATAGAGGGACAACTTGAAGAAATTTTGTCTCAGCCTGCCGAAAGTGACGATACAGGAGAAAAAGCTTCCCGTCCCCTCGATACATCGGGCTATAGTCCCCGGAGAACAGCATTCATTCTCAATGGCACAACGATCACTCATTTGTCTGACTGGCAGATCACCACAGCTGCATTGACTGCGGATGCGACAGTTAGTGATATTGGCTTTAACGCTTTTAAAAAGCTAAGTTCTAGCTTAACGAGTGAAATCAACGAAGATAATATTGTCACAACTGATTTTCGTGGCAACTATCTCCAACTTAAAACAGCAAGGACAAGTCGTACTGTTGATACAGATCTCAATATCCCAGTGCTTGTCAATGGCTTTGAATTTCAGTTAACCCTTGCCGGTGATTGCGGTCAGTTACAACCCCAAGAACCAGCTGAAACAAAATGTAACTATTTAATTCCTTTAAGATTCTCAGGGTATGACGAGCGACTTATTCCGACCGGATTCGAGCTTTATGGAATCGGATTTGGCGAAGTCATTCCCCAAGAAACCTTTGATACCATCACCGAGCCCGGCTTTTTTAATGGTGACACAGCCCTAGACATCGATGTACGGAACACTGGCTTTAGTGAAGATTTTTCGCGTGATCGCTTCACAAATCGTTTCGAAGAATTAGACAATGTTTTCACTGTGGGACTTGCGAATGTCAGGCAAGTCATTAAACAAAATAGCGAAGAGGCGGCCTTAGGGAGAACAATTCGTGCTTTTACCTTTATCCCCAATGACAAAGATAATGACTTAGACGCTGTGGCCCAGTTGGCGACTGTATGGTTACCTGATGCTGTACCCAGCATGGATGCCAGTGATCAGCCAGCCAGCCCGTATATTAATAGAAACCTGTTTCGAGCCGCTAATGAAGCACGCTTGCCGGATGACAGCTTTACTTGGTATCAGGCAGGTGTTGCTAGGGCAAGACATGTTCCCCGCATTGCAGATGGCCTAGAAGTCTCCGACGTGCCAGCCGGGATCTACAACGGTCTCTGGATTGGTTTATCGCCAATCACCAAGCGGAGTATTGAAATCATTGAGAGACCAGGGGAAAGATTTGAGAATGTCGGTGAACCCCGCATTATTGATGGACTAGACCTCGAAGTTGAAGGAGGTATCGATGAAAACATCTTTGTTGAAGCACAAATTCCTGAGGGTATTCTTGATAATTTTGGTATCGAGAATCTAGAGAACTTTAACTTTAACAATATTCCGGATGTCTATGCTCAAATTCGTCTCGCTGTTGTGGAGCGAGAAGCCATTGCGAGTAATGTTGTTCGGTACAGCGAAGAAGTAAATTACGTCCCGCACATTAGTTACACGGGTAATGTTACTGAAGTCCAAAACCGTTTTAGATATTACACAGGCGCTTTATTTGACTATACCGGCGGGGAGTCTGGTCAAGCGTTCAAACCCTATGCAGGACTTGATCATAGCTTTATTAATCAAGAAAAAGATGGACGGACTTCTGTCGGTGTGATGGGGTATTTCAACCCAGATCGAGATTACTATAGCCACGCCTGGTTCAATGCTCTAAAAATGTTTAAAGCAGATGAGGAGGATCCAAATCAAATTAATACAAGCTTCACCTTGGCATCAAGTTTCAAGTATGCTTTCGACCAACCTGATCGTTTTGATGATGATACTTTCAGCGAAGCCAGAGGTAGCAATTGGGTCATTAGTGCGGCAGCTCGCATTGAAGATTTAGTGCTTGGGGTTGCGAGTAACATTGGCGGTTTTTTGGATAATGCTGACGAAAACTATATTACGCTGAATTTAATTTCAAAACTTTCAGATAATGTGACATTCAGTGCATTCTATACTCCCTACGATGAAGGGACTAGTGAGAGAGTATATGGAGCCA
>NZ_CAWLTV010000059.1:0-63145 GCF_963864045.1 Picosynechococcus sp. NKBG042902
TGTATGACTTCTCCCGTTCGTTTTGCCCTGACAACTCCCCTCTATTACGTCAATGACGTGCCCCACATTGGCAGTGCCTACACAACGATGGTGGCCGATGCGATCGCCCGTTTCCATCGCCTTAAGGGGGATGACGTGCTCTTCATTACAGGCACCGACGAACATGGCCAAAAAATCCAGCGCACCGCCCAGGAAAAAGGCGTCGATCCCCAGGTACACTGCGACGAAATTATCGGCAGCTTCAAGGATCTCTGGCAGCACTACAACATCCAATACGACCGCTTTAGCCGCACCACCGCCCCTAACCACGCGAAAATTGTTGCTGAATTTTTCCAGCGGGTCTGGGACAACGGCGATATTTACCTCGCCCAACAGCAGGGTTGGTATTGTGTTGCCTGCGAAGAATTTAAAGAAGAAAAAGACCTGATCGAAGACCACCACTGCGCGATCCACACCAACAAGCAGGCCGAGTGGCGGGACGAAGAAAACTACTTTTTCCGTCTGTCTAAATACCAGGCCCAACTCGAAGCCCTCTACCAGGAAAGTCCCGACTTCATCCAGCCCGCCAGCCGTCGCAACGAAGTGATCAACTTTGTGAAACAGGGATTGCAGGATTTTTCAATTTCCCGCGTCAATCTCGACTGGGGTTTCCCGGTACCCACCGACGAGAACCACACGATCTATGTTTGGTTTGATGCGCTGTTGGGTTATGTCACGGCCCTGTTAGAAGACGGGGAAGCAGCCACCCTCGAAAATGCCCTGAAAAAATGGTGGCCCATCAACCTCCATTTAATTGGTAAAGATATTCTGCGCTTCCATGCGGTCTACTGGCCAGCGATGCTCATGTCGGCAAATTTGCCCCTGCCCGATAAAGTATTTGGCCACGGCTTTCTCACCAAAAATGGCCTCAAGATGGGTAAAAGCCTCGGCAATACCATCGACCCCATCGCCCTGGTCAATCAATATGGTGCCGATGCCCTGCGTTATTACTTCCTCAAGGAAGTGGAACTGGGTAAAGATGGTGATTTTAACGAAACTCGCTTCGTGAATGTGGTCAATGCTGACCTGGCCAATGACCTGGGGAATTTGTTGAACCGCACCCTAGGCATGCTGAAAAAATACTGCAAAAGCGAAATTCCGTCCCTAGATCTGGCTGCCATTCCCGCCGATCACCCCCTCAAAGCCCTGGGAGAAACCCTTGGCGATCGCACCTGTGCCGCCTACGACAATCTCAACTTTACCGCCGCCTGTCATCAGGTATTAGCACTCATCCAAGCCAGTAACAAATACATCGATGACCGCGCCCCCTGGGCCTTATTTAAAGCGGGAGAACAAGCCCAAGTCGAAGAAATTCTCTTGACGATCCTAGAATCCGTACGTCTGGCGGCCTATTTACTCTCTCCGGTGATCCCCAATCTCAGCAATCAAATCTATCGTCAATTAGGCTTCCCTGGCGACTTCAATCGCTCGGATGACCTTGTAAATCTGGCTCCCTTTGCCAGCCATAGCCGCTGGGGTCTGCCTTGGTCTGAACGTACCCTAACGAAAGCCCAGCCTATCTTTGCCCGCCTTGAAGTCCCTGAAGCCTCTGCTTAAGCGCAGCCCCAAAACCGAGGGAATGATAAAAGTTTTGACGAAGTTCCAGCTTTCTCAGTAAGCTTAGTTATTGGGTTTCCCTTTTTTACAATGGGGCATCTATTTTTTTATAAAAACTGTTTCATAAATATTTTCGTTTTAATAAAATCTCAAGAGGCATAATCACAATGCTGGATCACTTTGGTAGCGATCCGGTTTTCTCGCCTGAACAGGTACTTGAAAATCGAGGTCGTGTTGCGATCTTTATCGATGGTTCTAATCTATTCTATGCAGCGCTGCAATTAGGCATCGAAATCGACTACAGCAAACTTCTTTATCGTTTAACGGGCGGGTCACGGCTACTGCGGTCTTTTTTCTACACAGGGGTTGACCGGGCCAATGAAAAACAGCAAGGTTTTTTGTTATGGATGCGCCGCAATGGTTATCGGGTCATTGCCAAGGATTTGGTGCAACTGCCAGATGGCTCGAAAAAAGCCAATTTGGATGTGGAAATTGCGGTGGATATGATGGCCCTCGTGGGCTCCTATGATACGGCGGTGCTCGTCAGTGGTGACGGGGATCTGGCCTATGCGGTGGATGCGGTCAGCTATCGGGGAGCACGGGTCGAGGTGGTTAGCCTGCGATCGATGACTAGCGATAGTTTGATTAATGTAGCAGACCGTTATATTGACCTAGAGCAAATCCAGACGGATATCCAAAAGCTCCATCGGGGCCAGTTTTCGGAACCGAGGCTGATGGAAGATCGTGGTGGTGGCACAATTGAGTTACCCAGTCATGAGTAAGTAAATGTGATGGTGCGTTTGTGTCGATGGAAATGGGGGCGATCGCCAAAAATCTTCGCCTTAGCACTACTCTTGATGGGGAATCTTGGGGGAATAACGGCCTGTCGCAATAGCCCGCCAGCGACGGAAACAGAACCCCAAAGCCAAAATTCTGAAAATCGCCTCATCGTCGAAGATGCCCTCCTCGAACAATCCGATGCCGAGGGAAATATTCTCTGGAAAATCCAGGCCGAAGAAGCCATCTATAGCCAAGACCGCAAAGCCGCCACTCTCACCAAGCTCGTGGGGAACCTCTACCAAGATGGGGAAGTGATCCTCAGTCTCCAAGCGAACAAGGGCCAGGTGATTAACGATGGCGATCGCATTATCCTCGAATCAGGGGTTTTGGTCACGGATAATCGTCAGGGGGCCGTCTTTGAAACCGAGAAAGCCGAGTGGGAACCCGCCAATTTCATCCTCCAGATCACCACGGGTCTCCAAGCCAAATATCCCAACGGCACACTCAGCGCCAAACAGGGCAAATATTTTATCGATCGCCAGGATTTAGAACTCGCCGATACCGTCGAAGTGGTCATTGTGGAGCCCCCCTTGCAACTCCAGGGCAGCAAGCTCAATTGGCTCGTAGCTGAAGATAAAATCACCGCCGCCGAGGGCCTCACTGTCCAGCGTTACACCGCAGAAACGATCACCGATCGCCTCCGGGCAGATCAAGGTGAAGCCCAACTCAAAGCCCAGAAAATTATTGTCAGTGGCAATGTTTTGTTAAATAGCCTTGACCCAGAGATTCAGTTTGCCAGCGGAGCCGCCACCTGGGATATCCAAGCGGGTATCATTACAGGTCAAGATTCTGTACAACTCACCCAAACCGCCGAACGAGTCCAATTTCGGGGCAACCAAGGACGCTACAATCTCAAGACCCAACAGGCACAACTGAGCGGCGCGGTCAGGGGAACGGGCGAAGATCCGCCCACTTCTCTCAAGGCCAACCAAGTGGATTGGAATCTCACCGCCGAGGAAGTGGTGGCCGTGGGCAATGTGGTTTATGAACAGACCAACCCCCGGGTCAAACTCAATGGCGATCGCGCCGTGGGCAAATTTAGACAAAATCAATTGGTGGTGACAGGGTCGGCCCAAAAACAAGTCACCACGGAAGTCATCCCCTAAGTGATCAGCAAGTTCAGCACATCCTTAGGGGACGACACAGCCCAGCAGCGAGGGGATACCAGTACAATGGTAAATCGCTAGGCACATCAGGCAGTGCATTTATCTAGTTGTAGGCAATTCACCAAAAAGGATATTGAGATTAGACAAGGCCATGGGTAAAGTTGCAGTTGGGTTATCAGGGGGCGTAGACAGTTCCGTCACCGCAGGGATTCTCCATCGCCAGGGCTATACCGTCGAAGGGGTCACCCTCTGGCTGATGAAAGGCAAAGGTCAATGTTGCTCGGAGGGGATGGTGGATGCCGCTGATATTTGTGAGCAATTAGGCATTCCCCACCACATCGTGGATAGCCGCGATTTGTTTCAGAAATACATTGTTGACTATGTTGTGTCTGGGTATGAAGCGGGGGTGACACCTTTACCCTGTTCCCAATGCAATCGGATGGTGAAATTTGGGCCAATGTTGCAATGGGCCAAGGCAGAGCTGGGCATTGATCAGATTGCGACGGGCCACTATGCCAGAATTCGTTACAACGACCAAACGGGACGCTATGAACTGTTGCGGGCGGTGGATCGCCATAAGGATCAATCCTATTTTCTCTATGATCTCACCCAGGAAATGCTGGCGGGGACGCTGTTTCCTTTGGGGGAAATGACCAAGGGCGAAACCCGGCAAATTGCGGCGGAAATGCAGCTTTCGACGGCGAAAAAACCAGAAAGCCAAGACCTCTGCCTCATTGAAGCCCATGGTTCGATGAAAACTTTTTTAGACAAATACATTGAACAGCGGGAAGGAGAAATCGTCGATCTCGACGGGAAAGTGCTGGGGCACCATACAGGCATCCATCATTACACCATCGGCCAACGAAAGGGCTTGGGCATTGCCGCCCCGGAACCCCTCTATGTGGTGAAGCTAGATAATGTGATGAATCGGGTGGTAGTAAGTACCCGCGATCGTGCTGGTCAGTCTGAATGTACGGTGCAGCGCATGAATTGGTTGGCACTCCCAGGCATTACAAGCCCCATCCGCGCAGAGGTGCAGGTGCGTTATCGCAGTGGTGCGGTGCCTGTGACGGTGATTCCGCTAGAAGGCGATCGCCTTAGACTCGTTTTCGAAGAACCCCAATTTGGCATTACCCCTGGCCAAGCGGCTGTGCTCTATGACGGCGATCGGGTGCTGGGGGGCGGCATTATCGAACATCCCGAAGCGGCTTAGTTCTATTGGCCGGACATTTAGGGGCGAGGGGAAACCAGCCGTTGCCGTTGGGCCTGTTCAATGGCTTCAAACAATGCTTGAAAGTTCCCTTCGCCAAAGCCCTGGGCCTGTTGTTTGCGTTCGATAAATTCCCAAAAAAATGTCGGCTCTTTAAAAATGGGCTGAGTGAAAATTTGCAGGAGCATTTCCTTGGGTGATCGCACCACATCCACAAGGATTTTTTCCTGCTGAATTTGGGGCCAATGGGGTAATGTTTCTAGGTGGGGATAGCGATCACAGAGATTTTTGTAATAGGTGGCCGGAACGTCGAGAAATGCCACATTTGTCCGGCGAAAATGCCCGATTTGCTGCGGTAAGTTTTTGTATTTCAGGGCGATATGTTGAATCCCGGCACCACGATTAAACTCGATAAATTCTTGGATTTGGGAACGCTGTGCCGTTTCTGGATTTTCACAGCAGTCTCCCGGTTGATTAATGGGTAGTTGAATTCCGCTGGGATGGGAAAGAACCTGGGAAGCGAGACCGGAATAATTGGTTTTGATCGTAAAAGTTTGCTGACGGTTAAACCCAAATTTATCTTCGTACCATTGCACCGTTTCTTGAAGTTTTCCTACTGGTACATTAAGCACTAAATGATCGATTTGGGTATTCGTTTTAGGAACTGTATCTCGATAAATAAGGGTGTGTTGAAACCCGACATTATTGCGTAGTACAGTAACAGATTGATCAGTATTTTTTGGCTGAAAAAAAGCTTTTTGGTCAATATAAAAGGCGACATCCGCAACACCACAGGGATGATGGGTTAAATATTGGGCGACGGGATCGGCAGGGGTTTGGGGCGCCGAGAGCATCAGGGTTAACTCTGGGCTATTAAGTTGAATGGTGTTTCGAGGTAAAAACGGAAATGTTGCTTGAGGATTGCTGATGTTGAGTTGAAATTTTGTTTGAAACCAGGTCTGCCAATAATCCAGATCGTCTACATAGAAATG
This sequence comes from Picosynechococcus sp. NKBG042902, assembly GCF_963864045.1. Classification (NCBI taxonomy): domain Bacteria; kingdom Bacillati; phylum Cyanobacteriota; class Cyanophyceae; order Chroococcales; family Geminocystaceae; genus Picosynechococcus; species Picosynechococcus sp. NKBG042902. The sequence goes on from NZ_CAWLTV010000059.1 coordinate 5,745, forward strand.
GACATAGGCGATCGCCAAATTTGGGGGGCTCTGGTTTGCCATGTGTCGGGAAAGATAAACAACAGCTCCTATTCAACTTAGCGTACTTTCTCAGGATTGACCGATGGCTTGGGTTACTGCTGGGAGCGTTCGAGAAAGTCTTGGTTGAGCTGGGCTGCTTTTTTGCCACAGAGGTAACTGGCGATCGCCAAGGGCAGCCAAATCACCGTCAACAGCCGACCAAAGCGTTCCCCAGTGCGGCGAATGTCTGCCTCGGTGCCGAGGGCAATTTTTAAGCGACCTCCCAGGGGATCGACCAATTGTTGATCGCGCAGGGCGGCCACCACCGTGACTGTTTGGCCGTGGGGTAGGACGCGACGATCTAAATCCGTCGTAATGTAATCAAGTCTGCCCCAATCTGCGGCAGTGAGAGGGAAGGTTTGATCGGCGTAGGTAATGGCTTTGGGTTTACTTAAGCGGGCCGATTCTCCGGTGCGTTCAATCTTGGGGCGTTGCTCAGGCTCTGGTTGCGCTGCCGGGAGGAGAAATTGCTCCAGGGCGATCGCCAAGGGAATACGTGTTTCTCCATCGCTCAAAAAGACCTGCTCAACGGCGGCTTCCCAAGTAAACAGCACCTTTTGAATTGTGTCTTCGGCAGTGCTGGGGCCATTGCGGGCGACCAGTTCAATTTTGCCCTGAATGATCTGTAGGGCGGGATCATCGGGCAGCGTTGGGGGATTGTCCGCCACAAGGTAGCCTTCGAGCTTCACGAGATCACGATTCGTCGTTGCTTCACTGGCGGCCTGTACCGAAAGCGACTCCACCTGGGCAAGTTCCTGGGATGTTTTGAGAGCTTGGCCCGTTAGCCCCATCAGTAAAGAGATCACCGCTAAACCACCACTGGCGATCGCCCCCAGCACGAGGAATTCAAATTTGGCATATTCATTTTCACTGACATTGCGCGGCGCGTCCTTCCACCAACTCCAGCGCATCCGTCGTTTTGGGCTCATGGCTTTTCGGGGCGGGTTACAACGAAAAATTTGTCACGAAAAATTCAAAGGCGATCGCCTTTGAAATACATTTTAAAAACTAAGCTTTAGGGCATTAACGGGCACATCATCCCAAGAATCAACGGTGCGGATCTTTGCTTCCCAGCCGATGGTGGTTTTATCCGTGGCGAGTTTTTGTTTCCATTGCTCATGGCAATCCTTCGCGGCTTCTTCATTTTGACAAGCGATACAAGCTTGAAGAATGCCCGTCGGATCAATTTGTTCATTTACCCAAATGGTCATCGCAGCTACCTTAAAATGATTTCACCGCTCATTCTAGCAACCTCTTTTGAGGGCTCGATCAACTTGGTGATGGAGTGTTGCAAGATCCAAAGAATTATCAAGCACCACATCAGCGCGCTGGATTTTTTCGGCGAGGGGCATCTGGCTGGCGATCCGCGCTTGGGCCTGGGCAATGCTTAACTGGTTACGCTGCTGGAGCCTCGCCAACTGCTGCTCAGAAGTACAGGTGACCACCCAAATTTCCGTGACAAAATCCGTTAACTGCGCCTCAAACAGCAGTGGGATCGCGCAAATTACCGTGGCTTGTGTCTCCTGAATGGTTGCTAAGGCTTCACGGAAACGCTGGCGCACGTAGGGATGAATCTGGGTTTCAAGCCACAGTTTTTCGTCGGGATCGTTAAAAACAATGTCCCCTAAAGCTTGGCGATTGAGGAAACCATCGGCGTTTTGAATCCCTGCACCGTAGCGGGCAAAAATTTGCGTCAATATTGCCGAGGGCGGGGCGATCGCCTCACGGGCATAAACATCTGCATCAAGAATGGGGAGTTGGTAACGTTGGGCCAGGTAAGTCGTTACTGTAGTTTTTCCCGTCGCGATGCCCCCCGTCAGACCAATGATTCTTGGTTTTGTTACTTTATGGTGCGACATGACGTTTCACCAACAGTGGAATCCCGCAGTCATGCCAAAATTCAGGGCTTATCCCGCCGCTAGACATGCCGCCATGCATAAATCTTTCGACGGTGAAATGTTCTCTATAGTTTATGGAGTGACCTGTCGCTACTTCGTATTCCTTCTCGATGATGCTTTTGAGTTGTTCGGGTGTGTCTGGCATATCAACGTTATCTAGTCTTTCTTTCAACTCACGCCAAAGATATGGATCCCCTCGGAATCCCCATTGCTTGGGTTCGTCTTCGAATATTTCAGATATGTTCATTTTCTTTCAGCACCATAACGCTCCAGGCCCCCGCTTTTTGCTGTCCGAGTGCATGTGATTGTTAGCTTTATATTAAGTAACCTTTCTCAAGACCGTGTGTAATACCACCTTCCCAGTCTGATGTGAGATAGTTACGAACAGAATTGAACAAGTGGATTACAACGTCATCATAAATTGGGTTTTTGACGTAACCTTCGCGATATCGAAATTCGCGGTCGGTGTTTTTCTGCTTTCGTAATACGTAAATTTGATCTATTTTATATTTTTTAAATTGACTGACTCAGTTAGCTTTAACCATTCGGCTACTACCATATACATCGCATTTGGATTCTTTTGTTTTAATTGTTCTGCAGCGGTAGAAACATCTTGAAGCATGGTCTTATCAAGATATGTCTTGCATTCAATCGCAACTGCTGGAATGTCCCATTTATGAATTTCAGATTCTTCAGAACCTTTGCATAGCATTTCTGACGTTATGCTGCACCCAATCGAAAAATCATGATCTTTGATCTCAATTAGAGCATTTGGCTTTTTCAACATATCTGCATAATTCGATGATCTAAAAAATATATCTTTGAATGAATGTGATTTTCCTATAAGTGCATGTTCTGAAATGCTACTTACTAAATCTCTAAACAGATAATACAAAAATTCTTCAAGAACAGAAGAATGTAAGTTTGAACGGGAGTCAAACTTTTCTGCATAATGTTGCTGATCCAAGAACTCCTTGTAATTATTTAGCAACTCTACTCTTTTCTTGAGAATATCATCATCATTATCCGCATGAAATTTTATAGGGCCGACTAGATTTTCATTATTATCTTTCCATTTATCGTATCGGCTCCTTATTTCTGCAAGATAGCACTTTGATTCTCTGTCACGGTATTTTGTCCTATGATTTTCTTTTTGTTCTAAATTGTTGCCATGTACAAACATTCTTCATTTTCCTCAATAAACTGGTTCAACACATTCTCTGCAACAGCTTTTGCCAAAAGAGGAGGCACTGCGTTACCTATCTGATTGTATTGGCATAAATACTTTTCATCAAAACGCCCTTCTCTTGCTAATAGCTTATGGCTAACTACGGTTGGCTTTCCTTTAAATACATATGTATCAGGAAAGGTTTGAATGCGAGCGCCTTCTCTAGCAGTAAAATTCCTATTTTTGTATGGATGAACAAAGTTAGCATAGAAAGATGCAGGAATTGTATGGCAAGGCTTATTTGGGTGCATTCGTCGATTATTTTGGTCGTAAATCTTATCACTAAAAACTCCGTTTGAATTACGCTTATATGGTTTTAGATGGTCAGGAACATCTGATCCTGACTGTCCCCATTTCATTGAGCTAAATCTTTCCACCATACGCTTTGAGTGTTTCATTGCTAGATGGTTGTGTAATTTCATGCTACCGTTACGCAAAGTCTTTTGAAAGTCATTTAGTGGCTTAGATACATATTCCATTTCTTCAGCGCCTTCTCTTGCCTCAATTTCAGGTAAGTCTGATATTGCATCCCACAGAGTTGGCGTTTTCTTTAACGACACTGAAAACAAGTCACTCTGATTTGGTGAATGGGTTGGCTTTGGAAACGGATTACAAAGCTCTTGCATAGAGGCTATAACAAATAGCCTTTTTCTGATTTGGGGGACTCCATAATCAACAGATTCTAGTATTGTTGAATACACAAAATATCCAAGGTTGTGCAGTTCACTCCTAATAATATCTATTACTAATTCATTTGATTTTGTTTTTGCTTTTACTAAATTAGGGACATTTTCCATGACCATCACTTTAGGCTTAAACAGTTTACCTAATCTTACAAATTCTTCAAATAAACTATTTCTTGGGTCTTTTGGATCACCATTGTTTTTGTTACATATTGAAAAACCCTGACAGGGTGGGCCACCAAGGATAATGTCCGGCTCATTGCCTTCAAACAATGCTAATAATTTTGCATCCGACAGATCTTCAATATTTCCCTTTATTACAGTTGCATCTGGATGATTGAATTGGAATGTCTCACATGCCCATGCGTCTGTTTCAATTGCACCAACAATTTTACAACCTGCCATCTCAAAGCCAAGGCTAAACCCACCAGCTCCAGCGAATGTATCAAGAACTTTCATTGATTTTTGCTCGTTTTCTTCAACAAAGGTTCAATATTATATCAAAAATCACTATTGGGCAGAATGTTGGTGGTTGAGAAGCTAACTAGAAGTCATACCGCACTTGCAGCATAACAACCCAAGTCCACCAGAATATTACCGCAGACTTTGGCTACAGAATAGCAGTCAAGAGGTAAATACCATAATCACAGATAGCTTGCAAATCATTTAACTCAGTCGCCGTTGCTTACAAATGAGCGCCGCTGCCTTTTCCAACAAGTCATCCCAGAAAAAACAGATATGCTAATTGTTTTTCATTTTGGCGATTTTTGGCGATCGCCTTACGGACATAAATATCGTCATCAAAAATGGGGAGCTGATCGCGGTGGGCCAAGTAAGTCTTGCTATACTTTTTCCCGTCGCAATGCCCCCCGTCAAACCGATGATTCCTGGCTGCGTCACCGTGTGTGGATCATCCTATAGTTTGGCGTGGCTGCCATCACAAAACGGCACATCCTGGGTGTGTTTACAAAGACACAGCGTCACTTTTTTCTTCTCTTCTAGGGTGAACTTTTGGGGCTTGAATTCTGTACCTTTGTGGCTGCCATCGCAAAAGGGTTGATCCGCAGATTTACCGCAGGCACACCAGAAATAATCGCCGGCCTCAAGTTCCAGCGTCATGGGCTTTTTCGCCGCAATCGTTGGTTTAGCCATATTCATTTTTCCTCTATAAACTTTGGGCAACAAACTCGGCTGACCTAGGGCAAATCAAACAATAGAAATTCCGTCTCGGTCCCTTGACCTACAAAAATGAGTTCTGTTTCGCCACTGATGCCAGCCCCATCGCCCGCTTCCATCGTAACGCCATTCACCGTGAGGCTTCCTTTGACAATCTGTAGCCAAGCCCGACGGCCCTCTGCCAATGGATGGGTGACCGTGGCTCCAGAAGACAACAGCGCCGCATAAATCGAGGCATTCTGGTGAATTTTTACGGAGTGATCGCGCCCATCGGGGGAAGCAACAATTCGCAATTGATTTTCTTTTTCTTCCGGGGCGAAGTAGGTTTGCTCGTAGCTCGGTTCTACATTCAGTTGATCGGGGGTAATCCAAATCTGCAGTAAATGCACAGGCTGTTCTGACGAAGGATTAAATTCGCTGTGCAAAATGCCTGTGCCCGCGCTCATGCGTTGCACATCCCCAGGACGAATAATCGAACCATTGCCAATGTTATCTTTGTGGGCCAGTTCCCCTTCGAGGACATAGGTGACGATTTCCATATCGCGGTGGCCATGGGTGGCGAATCCTTTGCCTGGGGCGATGTAATCTTCATTGATCACCCGCAGGTTAGAAAAATTCATGTGGGCCGGATCGTAGTACTGGGAAAACGAAAACTAAAGTAGCTCTCTAGCCAATCTAGTTTGCCACGACCCCTTTCAGCAGAGGGACGGAGTTGAATCATAAAAACCTCCGAGGCGTTTTTTAGCGGGTTTAGGTGATTGCTTCTATTGTAGATTGCCGCCAAATAAAAGACAATAAGCTATTTTATATACAGAATGTATCCTGAAAAGAAACAATAGGCCATGGATAAATTAGCCAGTTTGTATGCATTTACCCAGGTAGTGGAAGCAGGGGGATTTGCGGCGGCGGCACGACAGATGAATGTGGGGCGATCAGCAGTGAATAAGCTAGTGATTGCCCTCGAAAATCACCTCCAAGTTCAACTCCTCCACCGCAGTACCCGTAAGGTGACACCGACCCCCACGGGCCTCGCCTTCTATGAAAAATGCGTCCAGATTTTGGCAGATTTAGAGGAGGCAGAGCTATCAGCTTCGCAGCTACACGGGGAACCCAAAGGACTGTTACGGGTAAACGCGCCGATGACCTTTGGCCGGATGCAGGTGGCTCCGCTCGTGGCACAATTTATGGCCCAATATCCCCAGGTGCAAATCCAACTCACCCTAGAGGATCGGTTTGTGGATGCGATCGCCGAAGGTTATGACCTCGTGATTCGGATCGCTGAACCCGTCGAATCGGCCAGTCTCATTAGTCATCCCCTCTGTGAGACAAAATTAGTCCTCTGTGCGGCCCCCAGCTACCTGAAACGCCATGGTATCCCCCAAAGTCCTGGGGATTTAGTTCATCACAACTGTCTGCGCTACGGCCCCACGGGCAATACCTGGCATTTGGTCGGCCCCCTGGGGGAAGTTTCTGTTAACGTGTCCGGCTCTTTTTGTGCGAACAACGGTGAAGCATTGGCGATCGCCGCGGCGGCGGGCCTAGGCATTGCCCAGTTACCCCAATTTATCCTCGATGCAGCCCCCTGGACAGAACAACTCACGGTGGTCTTGCCTGAATACAATCACCGCACCCTCAGTACCTACGTCCTCTATCCCATCAATCGCCATCTTTCCACCAAGGTAAAACTCCTGTGCGAATTTCTCCAGCAACACCTTGCTGCTGCTGATCCTTCAGGCTAACTTTAAACACAAAAAAACCTCCCCCTGAGGTTTGGGAAGGCTTTCTGTTTTTTATGGTATGCGGATGGCGAGACTCGAACTCGCAAGGATCGCTCCACACGCCCCTCAAGCGTGCGTGTCTACCAATTCCACCACATCCGCTCGTTTTGACTTGAACGAATATAGCATACTCATTTGGCGATCGCCAAGAGTTTTTGAGAAAAAAATTATCCAATCTCTGAAAATGGTTCTTGTCTTTGCCGAAAGTCTCCAGCCGATTTCTGTCTGGTTAATTTCTGGACTGACCTTGGTCTGGGTTTTGGGACTTGGAGCGTAACGAGATTTGTCGTTGCTGGTTATAAATAGGACGTTGTTGCTCAATGCGATTAGCCACCTGAATCTGTTGTTGCAGTTGATCCGTCGAGGAAACCAACTGACTGAGGCCATTCACCAAATCAATCAGATTTTTCCGAAACTGCGGATCTCCGGTTAGCTCATCCAGGTCTGAAGTGATTTTTTGAGTATTTTCAAAGGTGACCCGGGCTGCATCAAGGGTTTTTTGCAACATCAACACATTGGTTGGATCGTTCAGGGCCGTTGAGATATCCTTGAGATTTTCCGAAGCCGTTGCCGCGTTGGCCGTTAGCACCGTGAGATTATCCAAAATTTCCTCGGTATTCGCCGCACTGAGATTTTGATTGACCGTATCGAGGGTCGTATCAAAGGAAGCCAAAGTACGCTGCATTTGATCACTGGTGCGCCCAATGCTATTGAGGGTACCCACCAGAGCCTGGCGATTTTCGACCACAAGGCTATTAAAATTCCCTGTTAGGGTGTTCACCTGTTCAAGGGTGCGGTTGAGTTGATTGGAACTGGTCACTGCCGCATCACTAATAGCTTGGGCATTCTCGGCAAAATTATCCACTTCTCCCCGCACTTCCTGAGATAGCAGCGCTAATTCTTCGGTGAGGATTGCCACCTGGGCCGCCGCATCACTGGAATTGTCCGCCAAGGTACGCACAATTTCAAAAAACTCTGGATCACCATACAGTTCACTAAATTTGGTGGTATTGCGGAGCACCTGCTCGAAGCTCACCCCGATCACCCCCTCTAGGGTTGTACCATCACAGAGAATTGCTCCTTTTTCCGGGCAGTCCGCTGCGAAGGGGCTCTGGGCCATTTCTGCTTGGGTTAATTCTGCTTGGGGAATAATTTCGAGGGAGGTTTCTCCGATAAGTCCCCCTTGGTTTGCCTCGACCACGACCTCTCGCGGCATGATCAGATCGGGGGTTTGGATTTGAATTTGGATCTCAACGCCATTGCTGGAAGGTTGTACGTCAATGATGCGCCCCACCTCCAGACCCCGGTAGCGGACGATCGCCCCCTCTTGCATCGCATTGGCATTGTCAAAGCGGACATTAATCGAATAGGTGCGTTTCCCCAGGGTTGCCCCTGTCAGCCAGATGAGCACGACGCTGAGCAGGGAGAGTCCAGCGAAAATAAATAAACCGAGGGAGCCTTCTTTGAGGGTACGCGATCGCATTGGATTCGTCAGTAGGGGGGATAAATTTACGTTTTATTGTATGGGGGAGGATGAATTTTAGCCGATAACTTTAATCGGGCCTTCCACCGCCGCGTCAAAAAACTGGCGCACGAGGGGATTATCGGTCTGGTCAATTTCTGCCACTGTCCCCGTCCATTGGATCTTACCGCCATAGAGAAAAATAACTCGGTCAGCGGTGCGACGAATCGTGCTGTCCTGGTGGCTGACCATCACGTAGGTGCCACAAACCCCTTGCATTTGTTGGAGATGGCGCACGAGATCTTCAATCACCGTTGAGGCAATGGGATCAAGGCCAGCGGTGGGTTCATCGTACAAAATAATTTCGGGATTGTCCTTGGGATTATCGGGGTTGGCCATGATTGCCCGGGCAAAGCTAACTCGTTTGCGCATCCCCCCAGAGAGTTGGGATGGGTAGCGATCGCCGACCCCTGACAACCCCACCATGTCCAACCGTTCTTCTACCAATTCGCGAATGGTTCTCGCAGACAGGTTTGAATGTTGATAGAGCAAAAAACCGACATTTTCCGCCACGGTGAGGGAGTCGAAGAGGGCCGCCTGCTGGAAGACCATGCTGATCCCAATGGGATCGTTGCCATCCTCAATCAGTCCCCGGCGCTTGATGCCATTGATATAAATTTCCCCCGCATCTGCTGCCAGTAGTCCCGCAATAATTCGCAGGATGGTGGATTTCCCCGTACCGGAGGGGCCAATAATCACGAGGGCTTCTCCCCGATAAATGCTCAGATCAACATCATCGAGAATGACATTTGACCCGAAGGCCTTGGAAATTCCCCGCAATTCAATCAAGGGTTCGGCTTGGGTGGCAACCATAGGACGCAAAAGATAAGGGCAATTGATTTAACAATAGCGATGGATCAGCAACTACACTGGCAAACGGCGATATTTTAGGTAATAACCCAGGAATAACAACGCCACTAGACCCCCGGAGCCAAGACCTACCCAACTGGGCACCCAAAAGGCCACTTCCAGATGATTGAGCTGCCCCGGTTGTAATGTCCAAATTAGGCGATCGCCTTCCTTGCGAGTCACAGGCGCAGTCGTCGTGTTGCGATTAATTACCCGTGCTCCCAAAGGCGTTTTTAGGCTGACGTCTAAATCCAGGAGGGAACCGGGACTGAGGATCAAACTGCCCCGCTGGGACAAAACGCCCAAGGCCCGCAAATCTACGTCCAGGGTGGCTCGGTTACGTTCAAACAAAAGCCAGTTTTTTTGTTCAAGGGCGATCGCCGATTTGAGTTGTACCAAATCGAGATCCGTGGCCTGGAGATTTTGTCCTTCCGGGTTAAAAAAGTCATTGAACTTTTCTACTAAATCTGCCCCATTGTGGAAGGGAATTCGTACATCCAACTCCTGGGTCGAGAGCCGCTGGGCAGAACCATGGAGCCCCCTAGCGCGTTTTTCCACACTTTTGAGCCAGTGCTTTGCTTCTTGCTGATTAAAGTTCGTAAACTCATCCCCCAACTGGAGATGCTGGTGAATTTCGCCATGGTGCTGGTGGTCGAAGGCGATCTCCACATCATAGTCCACACAACCCGCCAGGCAGAGGACACACACACAACAGAGACTCAGCAATCGGATCAAAGATTTCACAGGCATCATCGCTCACAATGCAGGGGCAAGTATGGCAATTTTAAACTGCCCTGGACGCAACCCCCAACTTGCCAAACAGAATCGCTGGCATATAAGCACTACCACCAACCCATTCGCAGGTGTCACTAAAATCAACTAAATCTGCAAAGGCCTCGAAGATGCTGCCCGCCACCATGGTATTTTTCAGGCGACCAACAATTTCGCCATTTTCGACTTTGTAACCGAGGTCGAGGTTCACGGAAAATTCCCCAGCTAGCTGATTAGATTGACCCGCTCCTAACACTTGATCAACGATCACGCCTTCCTTCATGCCCTTGATCAGCTCCGTTAACGGGGTTTTCCCGGCCCCCATACAAAAATTCACCATGTCGGGACTGGGACGAGAAAGACCGCCCCGGAAACCATTCCCCTGGGCCTCGGCGTTGCCGCGAGCGGCCCACTGGCGATCCCAATAGAATTGCTGGACAATACCGTTCTGGATAAAGGTTTTTTTCTGGGTGGGGGTGCCTTCGTCGTCAAAGGGACAGGCGGAAACACCGATGGTCGGATCTTCGTAAATGCTTAGGCGATCGCCAAAGAGTTGTTCGCCAATTTTTCCGGCGAGGGGCGAGGCTTTTTGCACCACCACTTGACCGGAGAGAATCGTATCAAACAGGCCGCCAATGGCGCTGAGGGCCGCCCTGGGGGTAAACAGCACCGGGTATTGGCCGCTGGAAATTTGGGCCGCTTTTTCGGCGTTGGTGTATTTTTCGATGAGGGTAGCGAGGATTTTGTCGTAATCGGGTTCTCCATCCTTGGCGACATCGTAACCGTAGGCATTAAGAAAATCTTCCCCCTGGACAAGATTTCCGCCCAGGCTGGCACTAACAATTTTGCTGTTGCGTTCGCCATAGACGCCGCTGGTAGTGGCCAGTTTGGTCTGACCAGAGCGGATATGAAATCCCGCACTGACGAGAATATCGTCGTTGTAAGCCCGTACTTTTTCGATGAGGGTTTCGCCAATTTTTACCAGTTTCGCGGTTTCTGGCAGCACATAATCGCTTTCAGGCACAACCCCTTGAAAATCCTTGGCAAACTCAAAATCCACGGGATCACCGATTTCTGCCGTGGCGATCGCCGCATCAACGACATCTTCGAGGCGCGTTAAATCCGTGGCACTGGCAAAGCCCAATTTCCCATCGACGACCACCCGCAGGGCAACCCCTTGGCTCGCTTTCGTTTCGAGGGACTTGAGGCGATTATTCTCAAAATCGATGGGAGTATCACGGCTACTGCGGTAGTACACCTCCGCTTCGATACCCTTTTGTTTGGCGAGATCCAGGATTTGCTCAACTACCATAAAACTTTCTAAACACAATTTGAAAATAACGGCCGCTCCCCATTGTAGAAGATTCTTTTGGATCACCGAGGGCGATCGCCTTTGGTTGAAAATTGCCTAAAAAAAAGAGGGACAAATGATCTTTCCCTCCCCAAAATCAATTGATTGTTCTAGCCAAGCCAAAATTTACCGAAACATACTGCTCACAGAACTTTCTTCGTGAATGCGCCAAAATGGTTTCACCGAGGAGATTGGCCACCGTCAGCACCGTCAGTTCTTCAAATTGCTTATCGGCAGGCACCGGAATCGTATTGGTTACGATAACTTCCTCAAACAGGCCACTAGAGAGGCGTTCCACCGCAGGCCCAGAGAAGACTGGATGGGTCGCACAAGCATACACTTCCTTGGCCCCTTCCTTCTTCAGTAATCTGGCCCCTTCCTGGAGCGTCCCAGCGGTGTCGATCATGTCATCAACAAGGATCGCTGTTTTTCCTTTGACTTCCCCGATGACGTTCATCACTTCGGCGACATTGTGGGCCTGGCGACGTTTATCAATAATGGCCAAGGGCGCATCGTCTAACTTTTTGGCAAAGGCCCGCGCCCGCGCCACCCCGCCCACATCGGGAGAGACCACCACAATATCCTCTAAATTTTTGCTTTTGAGATAGTCAATGATCACCGGGGAACCGTAGACATGGTCACAGGGAATGTCAAAATACCCTTGGATTTGCGCCGAATGGAGATCCATCGCCAATACCCGACCGGCCCCTGCCTGGGTAATCAAGTTAGCCACCAGTTTCGCTGTAATGGATTCGCGACCAGCGGTTTTGCGGTCAGCGCGGGCATAGCCGTAGTAGGGGATCACCGCTGTGATTTGGCGTGCCGAAGCCCGACGACAGGCATCGATCATGATCAACAGTTCCATCAGGTGATCGTTGACCGGACGGCAGGAGGGTTGAATGAGGTAAACATCGCAACCCCGGATCGACTCTTGCACCTGGATGTACATTTCACCGTCGGCAAACTGCTTCCGGATCATGGGGCCAAGATCCATGCCCAGATAACGGGCCACTTCGTTGGCTAGGGGCAAATTCGCCGATCCCGAAAAAATCCGGAGACGGTTGCTATCGGTGGGGGTTTGCAGAACAGATTGTAAGGCGAGGGTGGCGGAGTGGCTCACAGCAGAATAAACCTCTCTTTCGGTTTGATAAAGGACATCCAAGGGATCAGTGCAGACACCATAATCCTCCTTTTGGTCGTTTCGATGATATGTGTTACCAAAGTACAATTACTTAGCCCCATTTTTTAGACTGGATAGATACGGTAAAACCATTGGGGGCAATCATCGCCACTGGAAAGGATTAGGGTTAATAGAAAATAAAAAATTGTTAAGGAAGGTGCTGATCTTCAGGGTCTATTGTACTCAATAAACCTTTAAATTCAATTTGAAATTTTTCTATGCTGCAAAATTGCTTGTTAATCGCGGGAACAGACACGGAAGTGGGGAAAACAGTGGTCAGCTCGGCCCTGATTGCCTATTGGCGTCATTTTCTTCCTTTTTCTCGGCTAGGGGTAATCAAACTACTCCAGACAGGGATCGGCGATCGCCAATGGTACGAAAAATTCTGTGATGGGGGAACAGTTCTCAAGGTGCCTTTGGAGTATGAAACCCCGGTTGCGCCCCCGGTGGCTGCCCGCTTAGAGGGAAAAGCCATTGATCTGGGGATCGTCTGGCAGGAGTTACAGGATTTGAGTAATGCTCAAGATTTTGTCATTGCTGAGTCCCTGGGGAGCTTAGGATCGCCTGTAACTGACGAGTTGACGGTGGCAGATTTGGCAGGGCAGTGGAAGTTGCCGACGCTGTTGGTAGTGCCGGTGAAATTGGGTTCTATTGGTCAGGCGATCGCCCAGGTGAGTTTGGCGCGGGAACGGAAGGTTAACCTCAAGGGGATCATCCTCAGTTGCGGTACCCCCGAAGCCATGGGACAAATCGAGGCTTTGACGCCGCCGACCATCCTGCAACAATTCACCCAAATCCCGGTGCTTGGAATCATGCCCCACTTGGAAAACCTTTTAGACGCGTCAGCTCTGGCAAAAATCGCCGCCAATTGGCACTTGGAACAGTTGGTTTCTAAGGAACATTTGCGGCCCCAGGCTCCTTTGTCACGGTAATTTGGCCCCGATCAATATGCCAACAACGGTCGGCGATCGCCTCTAGTTCGTGGGGATCGTGGGTAACGATGAGCAACGTCCAATGTTGTTTTAGCTTTGCGAGTAATTTTGCCAACTGCGATCGCATCGACCAATCCAAGCCCGCCGTCGGCTCATCCAACATCAACAGGTTTGGCTGGCGAATTAATTGCACCGCGAGGGATAAACGCCGTTGCTGGCCGCCACTCAGGGCATGGGGTGAAGCCTTGAGATCCAAATTTTCGAGGCCCACCTCTGCCAAAGCATCTTGGATTTGTTCTAGGCGTAATTCTGGATGGCCAAACCGGACTTCCTCTAAAATCGTCGAAGCGCAAAAGTGACGCTCCGGAAATTGAAACACGAGGCCCGCCAACTGTTGCAAGTGGAGATTTGTTAAAGTTTGTTCTTGCCAGCGGATCTGCCCCTGGGTCTGCTGGGCCAAGCCCGCCAAAATTTCGAGTAACGTCGTTTTCCCAGAGCCACTCGGCCCCACAATCATTCCCATTTCCTGGGGAGCTAACTTGAGGTTAACCTGCTGCAAAATCGGCTCAGGCGTTGCCGCAGGATGGTACACCAAATCTTGGATGTAGAGCATTGACAGGCCCAAAGAGAAATCTTTTCCCAAGCTACCATAGCCGTTTGTGTAAGGGGGCGATCGCCTGGAAAATCGACCGGGTAAACTTGAGGCTAAGTATTTACTTTTCTTCACAGAAAAAATTGTTTTTACTCAGTGAAGAATAAACTTTCATTGAAAGTAATTGTTTTGGTCAAGAAACCCTGTTAAATTAAGAATTGAAGTTAGGTAGAACTTAACTTCCCTGGCAGATAAAACAGCCACTGTCTGAGTAAAGTAAAGTTAGTTAAGGAGATAAACCAAGCTGTTTCTTTGCATATCTGTCTCGTCGAACGAAACAAAACCACTCAAGCGCGAAATCCATACTTCCAACCACCTGTAGCAACAGGGAGCAACCTAACTGAATAAACTGTCAAGTCGGGCAGCAAGATGATTCAGTTAATGTCTCCAGAGAGTCTTAGTTAAAGGGTTCCGGAAGTTCTGAGGAAAGTAGGTTCTGGGTGGTTTTGTTCTATTAAGATTTAATTTGTATGGGAAACTCTTCACCCAAAAATCCCTAAACCTCCGCAAGGGCGATCGCCAATTTCTCAGCAAGAGCTGCGACCCAATTTTCATCTTGTTTTGTATAGCTACGGGGAATATTTGTCCCCAAAACTAAGAGACCTGTTTCACCGAGGGGCTGACAAATAATGCCCTGGGTATTTTCTGGCAAATAATCAAATTCAACCCGCCCCGGATACATTTTTAAGGTCACCAGATACACTGCCTTTTGGGTTTCAAGAACCCGTTTGGCGATCGCCCCAACATTAAAATCTTTTTTCGCCCCAAAAATGCCCCGCCGCAGAATTGTCTCGCCATCACGGTAAACCACCACCGATTTCGTCACCGTATTGGTCAAGAGTAGGTGGGATGCCCAAGCCAACTCTGTTTTGACAGCGTCCGGCAGATCCTCGGCCAATTCAAACTGCTCTTCTCCTTCTAGAATCACCGCTTCTGGAGCCTTGGGCTGGATCTGTTCCCATAGCAAGGTGGTCAAAATCAAAACAGCACTGAGAATTACCCCCACCACGTCGGAACGGGCCTGGGAATCGCTGAGGGCGGGAGTCAGTAAACGGTTAACCATCAACATAGTGCCCCCGATCATCCCGACGGTAAGCGGTAGATATTGCAACGGATTGCGCCCAGAATCAGCCATGGTAAACCCCAAGATATTTTGTTTCAGCTTCCCTGAATTGATCGTTGAAAGTCAATAAAACCCCAAACAAAAACCACCTCGCCAGGGTCGCTCAGGTGGTCAATGGGCAGTGATTCAATATTTTGATGAAACTTGATCGCGCAGAAAACCTAGGGGCAGTATAGGGTTGCCGCGGTATCACGGCCTGTGGTGGGATTGGTGCCGCTGGCCAGTTCGCAAAGCTTGTCATTTTCCCGCGCCAAGATCAGGGCATCAGTAAAATCGGCCCCTTCAATAACTGTGGATGGCGTAATTTTGACGCTGGCGAGGAAAGCCCCCTCTAGGTTGGCATTTTTAAAGTTCGCGTGGCCAATGCGGGCAGAATCTAAGACGGCTCCCCGGAGATCAGCCCCTTCAAAGTTGACGAATTCGAGATTAGCCGAGAAAAAACGCACCCCCCGCAGGTCTGAATAACTAAAATCGCAGCCCCGGAGACTGGAGAGATCGTAACTATTGTCCCGCAAGTCCTGGTGGGAAAAATCTTCTTGAATAAAGGTGCGCTTGTTGTAGTCTACGGCCCAGGCCTTTGGTGGGTCAAAATTGCCCCAGGCGAAACTTATAATCCCCACAACCAAGGCGATCGCCATTAGCCGTTTGCACATTGCTAGCATACCAGTCAGCTCCCAAGCTCTTTTCGTAAAGTTCACTCAAGCCTATTTTATCGGGAATCGACCCCAACAAAATACGTCCGCAGCATTGGCCTGGATCAAAAAAAGTGTCTTTTCTCCAAAAAAATAATTCGCTTTTTAGAAATCCTTGAGGACAGTCGTTGAAAAATAGATTCACCTTTAAATGTCGATCAATTTCCCATAGAAAAGAGTTGATTTGTTCAAAAAACTATTGATTTAAAAACTAAATTTTTGACAAAGAGCATCACTAAATCGGCATGAACAAAGCTAACATCTGGCCATTAAAAACCATAAAGTTTCTGCTTCTTTTTAGCGGATGATTATTATAATTTGACAGAAGACAAAGCCAATCTATACTTAGACAGCTACGCGCAGTCAGTCTTGAGGACAATGGAAAAATTAACCCTAGCGTGGTCGTTACAAAATCATCTACACCACTACACATTCCACCAAGCTGCAACCACAAAAGTTGCCCAAAAATTGCGGATTGGCCGAGACCCAGCCCAGTGTGACATTATCTTTGCTGACCGCAGTGTTTCTTCCCTCCATGTTGAGCTATTTTTTAGTGCGGCCTTAGATGCTGCGCTCATTCAGAATCTGCGTCCCTCTAATCCTCCCCTCATTGATGGCTTCCAACTGACCCAAGGAACAGCCAATCTATCCCAGGGCAGCCAGATTCAACTGGGTCGCATTCAATTGCAGGTATCCCAGTTAGTCCTACCAGGCCAGGCTCAGGTGGCAGCCCCACCCCAACCCCAAGTACCCAATACGGCCTCAGCCTACGGTTTAAAATGCCCTAATCCGTCCTGTGGCAAGGTTTCTCGATATGATGAGCAGGTGCTTAAACAAGGATGTCCTTGGTGTGGATTTTCCTTAGCCGCCGCAAATACGGTGATGATGGTGCGGCCACAGTCCTAGGGTTTCTCTTGTTTTTCCTCAGAATTCATTGATATGACAACATTGCAGCAGGTCTGGTTAAGCTGGAAAGATCCCCTCACAAGTGACATTCAAACCTTAGCCCTGGGGTTACCCATTGCCATTGGTCGTGATGCCAACAGTATGCCGACGGCGATCGCCAATGGACAACCTGTCGCCAAATTAACCCTCAATAGCTCCCAAGTTTCTCGGTACCATGCCCTCATTTTTCTCCAGGCCGATCAACTGTGGATTGGGGATCAAAATAGTAGTAATGGCGTGTTTGTGAATGGCCAGCGCCAAACCCAAAGGAGCTTGAAATCTGGGGATGTGGTGCGGATTGGCCCCTATGAAATTTCGATTACCACCACCGCCCCCAACCAACCTGCGACCCAGCGCCGCTCCAGCGATTCTTTTATTCAGGTGCCAGACCAACAACTGCCGGATCCCCCCAGCAGCAGTTCCCCAGTAGAAACCTTTCCCCCCGCAGAATTTCAAGCGCAGTATGTCAGCCCCCAACAGTTATATGCCACCGGATTACCCGTCGAAGAGATAGACTATGTGGCCATTGGGGCCGGGCTTGGCAGTTATATCTGGGTTGATTTTTTACGGGTTTACGGGGTGCCGGCCCAGCAAGTTCGTGCTTTGGGCCTAGAAGGAAAACCCTATGGCCGCTACCAACGGCTCTGCTTAAACTCGCAAATTCCTGCCCACGAGCGGTTGCGGTCGAACTCGGATTCTTGTCCGGATAATCTCTGGGGTTGGCCGAGCTATGCGCTACGGGAAGCCTACGGCGATTTTTTGCGGGGACATTTCCAGGCAGCTCTACGGCATCTCTGGCAAGTCTTTACGGAACCGATTTTGACGGAAACCTATACGCCTCGTTCTGGCAATGTCTTCAAATCTATCGACCGGGAGGCGGCACGGATTGGGTGGCACCATATTTATCGCTTTGGGCGGGTACGGGCAATCCGGAAAACCGATGATGGTCGTTATGCGATCGCCTATTCTACGGGACGGGGCCGCCATGCCTTTGTCATTGGCCGTTATGTTCATCTGTGTACCGGATATCCGGTGATCCAATTTTTGCCAGATCTCCAGGACTACCGCGAAAAAACAGGGGATTTTAAAACGGTCGTCAATGCCTACGAGGAACATGACCACGTCTATAGCACCCTCGAACGCCAGGGGGGGACAGTCTTGATTCGGGGTCGGGGGATTGTCGCCTCTAGGGTGATCCAGCGCATCTACGAAGCCCGCCGCCGTAACCCCAACATTTCGATTTTGCACCTAATGCGATCGCCAAAACCCGTGGGAAATAAATTTGGCCTGGCCCAGCGACCCGTGAGCAACCATTTTGAACTGCAACCGTTTAATTGGCCTAAGGCCTGTTGGGGCGGCACCCTGCGCGAACAATTAGAAAACGCTGCCCCCAGGGAACGCACTAACCTCCTGGCCGATTGGGGCGGCACCACCACCGCCGATCGCCACGACTGGCGCGATATTATCCAAACGGGTTTAGATAAAGGCTGGTATCGAATCGTTTTTGGGGATGTCGTAGCCGTCGAACCCGATGCCCAAGGACGTCCGGTGACGCGGATTCGCGAAAAAGGCATCACAGGGGAACTCACCCTCACCGCCAACTACATCATTGACGCCACGGGTCTCGATGGTAAAGTCAAATCCACCCCCCTGCTCAATGACCTCGTGACCCATTACCAACTGACCCTGAATGCCCTTGGCCGCTTCCAGGTGAACAATGATTTTGAAATGCCGGAAATGCGTAACCGCTCAGGACGAATGTACGCCGCCGGAGCCATTACCTTTGGTGGCCCCCATGCCGCCGTCGATAGCTTTTTGGGGTTGCAATACTGTGCCCTAAAATCAGTAGAAGCCTTGGCTCAGGAAAATGCTTCCCAGGTGCGCCCTTTGCATCCCTTGGCTTCCCTATCTCAATGGTTTAAATGGATTAACAATCAAGCCCCATGACCCCAACACTCCTTGGCCGCTGGCAAACTCGACTTCTTTTGATGGGTACGGTGGGTGCCCTCCTCACAGTCTGCTTTGCAGAGGGACTCTGGGGTAATCCCGTTGGTGCTGTCTATTGGGCGGTTTGGGGTTACATCACCGTTTTTGGCCTTGGCTGGGACTGTCTTTACATCTATTTACAAAATTACCGTTGGGATCAAGATTGGCCGGCGATTCTACAATGGCTGGCGGCCCTCTGGGAAGGGATATTCTTTTTATTTTTGTGGGCTGGCTTACCGAATTTTGCGGGCGTCGCCTTACCCCTAACGGCAGATCTGTCTTTAACTTGGTTTGTGATTCACTACGGCTCGGTTTGGCTGGGGATCTTTGTGGTGTCCCAGAGTTTGATGCGCATCTTATTTCCCCTGTGGCGTTTCCATGGTGGACGTTGGTTTTAGAAACGAAATTTTCCCAGGGGCGGCCTTGATATTTGACGGTAAGTAGAGGGCGATCGCCTTTTTGCAGTGGGAATTTCTCACCTCTAACCAGACTTTTGAGATTCTCCGTTTATGATGAAAGCATCAAAGGCCCCAAGTACTCCTTTGACATCGCGAAATATAACCTGAAGCCATGACGAAACAGACAATCGGTTCTGGTCGATATCAAATTCTCCGTGAGTTGGGTAGTGGAGGATTTGGCGTCACATACCTCGTAAAAGACAGCTACATGCCCTCTCAGCCCATCCGGGTCGCAAAACAGCTTCGGCCCATTGAGGATCAATCCGAAATCTATCGTCTGGTGCAGGAACGTTTCCAACGGGAAGCCGTATTACTAGAAGAACTCGGCAGCAATCCCCAAATTCCGAGCCTCTATGCCTATTTCGAAGAAGATGGCAAATTTTACCTCGTCCAGGAGTACATCGAAGGTCAAACCCTAGAGGCACTTTTAAAAAATGAAGGGCCCCAGTCCGCCGCCACCGTCCGGCAAATCTTGGTGGACACCCTCGATATTTTGGAATTTATCGAAACCAAACAAATTATCCACCGGGACATTAAGCCAGAAAATATCATTCTGCGCGAGGCGGACAAAAAACCGGTGCTGATTGACTTTGGCGCAGTCCGGGAAATTATGGGCACCCAAATGATGAGCAGTGGTGCCACCCCAAAAAGCTCCATCGTGATCGGTACCCCTGGATTTATGCCCCCGGAACAGGCATCCGGTCGGCCCGTTTTTTCGAGTGACTTGTATGCCCTCGCCCTGACGATGGTCTATCTCCTCACCGGAATGATGCCCCAAGATTTTCAACATGATCCCATCACCGGCGAATTAACCTGGCCCAGTCAAAATATCGCGGATCAACATCTGGTGGCGGTGCTGAATTTTGCCATTAAGCCTAATCCAAAAGAACGGTTTATGACGGCTAAGGCAATGCGGGCAGCCCTTACAGCGGCGATGCCCAACAATCAAGCCACGGAGGTCATGCCAGAAATTTTACCGACCATCGTTGCCTCTACCATTGCCACAGCACCAGTTGGCACGGGTTCCAATGCTAATGCTGCGGCTGGTACGCCGGTCACACCGCCAACAGAGATTACCGGGGGAGGCCAAGCCCCACCGACCTATCACGTGGCCGAAGAGCTTTCTTTTTCGGCGGCAGATCTACAACAGAACAGTTCCAAAAAACGCGGCGCTCCCTGGGGATTACTCCTGGGTTTAGGGCTACTGGGACTGGGTGGCTACCAACTTTATCAAGTGGTGCAACAACGTCAAATTGCCGGGGAAGTCCAACCAGGGGTAACGCCCAGTAATCCAAATCCGGGGACAACGCCACCGGGAAATGGAGAAAACCCAAATCCTAACCCCACTAATCCGACCACGCCAGCAACCCCGACAACTCCCACACCAACAACACCCGATCCGGTTATTACCGCCCCGACTGATGGCGTCTTTTTTGGGGCGATCGCCTTTTCGGAGGCCACCGGGGAATATGGCTATGTGATTGATGTGCCGACCCAAGCAGAGGCCGAGCAAGCCGCTGTGGAAGATTGTGAATTTTTTGCTGCGTCTGGTGATTGCCAAGCCCTGGTCTGGTTCCGCAATGCCTGTGGGGCGATCGCCATGGGGCCAGAGGCCTATGGCAGCGGCTGGGGGGCTGATATTGAGAGCGCCGAGGCAGCAGCCCTCGATGTATGTAGTGATTTTGGCTCCGGCTGTGAGGTGGTCGATTCCATTTGTACGAGCCAATAACCATTGTGGGCCTGGCTTCCCAAGGGGTAGAGTAATAGTCAGTTTGAATTTTCTTGGGTTTTTTCTACCATGGCCACTCCACAAACCGCCCCCTACGGCACTTGGCGATCGCCGATTACCTCCGACCTGATTGTTTCGAGCAGCATTGGTTTGGGGGCAGTGGCCTGGGCTGGCACAGATCTTTACTGGCTTGAGGGCAGACCCCAGGAAAAAGGGCGCAATGTCCTGGTAAAACGCAATAGCGACGGAACGACAGTTGATATTACGCCGCTGGGTTTTAATGTGCGTAGCCGTGTCCATGAGTATGGTGGTGGTGCTTTTCTAATTACGGAAACTGGCACCGTTTATTTTTCCAACGATGGCGATCGCCGCGTTTATGTCCAAAAGCCAAACCAGGAACCCCAAGCCCTCACCCCAGAAAATCAACGCCGCTATGCTGATTTCATTCTTGATGCAGCCCGCAACCGTTTAATTTGTGTTAGCGAAGACCACAGCGTCCCAGACCACGAACCCAAAAACGATTTGGTGGTGATCGCCCTCGATTCTGGCGACATTCAAGTCCTTATTGAAGGCAATGATTTCTACACTTCGCCCCGTCTTTCCCCCGATGGTAAAACCCTCGCCTGGGTTAGTTGGGATCACCCCGATATGCCCTGGGACAACAGCCAACTCTGGCTTGCTGAGATTCAAGCCGATGGCACTTTAGGGGAAAAATTTTTAGTGGCTGGGGGCAATGGTGAATCCGTCGTTGAACCCCGTTGGTCGCCCGGTGGTGTGTTGTATTTCAGTGGCGATCGCAGCGGCTATTGGAACCTCTATCGCTACGTTGAGGGTACTGCCCAAGCGGTCTATCCTGCCAAAGCGGAATTTGGCTATCCCCACTGGGTATTTGGGGAATCGATCCTCGGCTTTATCGATGAAACGACCCTAGTCTGCACCTACAACGACCACGGCACTTGGAAGCTGGCGACCCTCAACCCCGACCGCCGCGCCCTCACCCCAATCCCCGTTCCCTACAGCAGCATTAGTGATCTCCAGGTGCAGGGGGAAATGATTGCCTTTATCGGCGGTGCTGCCACCCAACCTACTGCCGTCGTCACCCTGGATCTGTTTACGGGGGAAACGGTACGGGTCAAGGAAGCCAGCACGTTAAAAATTAATTCGGATTATCTGTCCCAACCCCAGGCGATTGAATTTCCCACGGAAAACGGCCTCACCGCCCACGCCTGGTATTACCCCCCAACGAACCAAGATTTCCAAGCCCCTGCGGACACGGCACCACCTCTCTTGGTAAAAAGTCACGGTGGCCCCACGGCGATGGCTGCAGCGAGCTTAAATCTGCGGATTCAATATTGGACGAGTCGGGGTTTTGCCTTTGTGGATGTGAACTACGGCGGCAGCACGGGCTATGGTCGGGAATATCACCAACGCCTTGATGGGAATTGGGGCATTGTCGATGTGCAGGATTGCGTCAACGTCGCGAAATATCTCGTGGCAAAGGGGTTAGCTGACGGGGAAAAATTGGCGATCGCCGGGGGCAGTGCCGGGGGATACACAACCTTAGCCGCGCTCACGTTCCATGATGTCTTTAAGGCCGGGGCCAGCTATTATGGCATTTCTGACCTGGAGGTACTCGCCACCGATACCCACAAATTTGAGGCCCGCTACCTCGACCGCCTCATCGGTAAATATCCCGCAGAAAAGGAAAAATACGTCGGGCGATCGCCGATCCATTTCACCGAAAAACTCGCCTGTCCCGTGATTTTCTTCCAGGGCTTAGAGGATAAAGTCGTCCCCCCCAACCAAGCGGAAATGATGGTAGAAGCGATTAAAACCAAAGGTTTACCCGTTGCCTATGTTCCCTTTGAAGGAGAGCAGCACGGTTTCCGCCAGGCCGAAAATATCAAAAAAGCCCTCGACAGCGAATTTTATTTCTACAGTCAAATCTTTGGCTTTACTCCGGCCGATGCCCTCGACCCTGTGGAAATTATCAATCTCTAACGAAAATTGGCCGGATCTTGGTCGTGGCGGTGGCGCACGGGGATCGGTTCCCCCTGTCTTTCCCCAGCCAGTTTCGCGGTATTTTCCAAAGCTGTTCGTAAATGTTTTGCCGCATAGATCGACATATCTCTCGGTACATTCAGGCGATCGCGCAGATACCGCAAGGCTTTGTCAGAATTCTTAGGCGGTTCACAAACTTCTCCCGTCATCATGGCGGTCAGGGCACAGCGCAACGCCTGGTCAAAAAATTGATCGTTGGCGGGATTAACCTTCACGATATTGCGACGATGTTTAATCACCCGGTAAAGGGCTTCTTGTTTGGCGTTGGCTGGCTCAGGGTAAGCGACATCCGGCAGCCCGAACCAATCCCCTTCATCAACTTTGAGCTGATTCTCTAAAGCTTGGGGTTCGCCGTTGGCATAGCAGCCGCCCATTTGTGGGGGAAGGTCATGGACATGGGTATGGAAATCACTCTGGGTACCCCGATAGGTTAGGCGAGTTTCCATGGCATCAAACCAGGCGGCAAACCCAGGATTTTCCTCCCGCAGGGAATAGCCTTTGTAGTAGTAGAGACTGGCATTCATCCGCTCTACGTAGGGCGTGAAGATCACATCAACAACGCTAAATTCTTCGAGGAAGTAAGGGCCTGGGGTAGCGGCTAAAGTATCTTCTACCTGTTGCACCACTTGGATAAACTTGCGGCGACCTTCTTTATCTTGTCCGGGGAATAGCGGTGGCCGACAGAGCCAATTGCACCAGGCGCGGAATAGTAATCTCTCTAAGCGGCGTAGGGGCAAAACTCTGGGATCCGTCAGACTGAAAGTAAGCGGCCCAAATGCCTGTTCTAAGGCGAGTAAAATATCGTCGCTCTCGGTGATCATGCGTCCATCGAGTTCCAGGGCTGGCAGCATGCCAGAGGGGACTTTTTGTTTGTACCAGGCTTCTTTTTCGCCGTAGCAAAACATGGTTACTTTTTTGATGCGGTAGGGGATGCGCATTTCCTCTAGCCAGAGCCAGACCTTTTGGCAGTAGGGACACCAGGCATGATTATCGCGGTAGAGAGTGACCCGAATATCGCTTTCTGACTGACCAAAGAGCCGTAAACAGGATTGGGCATTGGTTGGGCCGTTTTCGTAGTCAAGCTGAAAATCGGTGAGGGCTTCGAGTTCTGGCCAACTGAGGGGGGCAAGGGTCATCGCTTTTGGGGAAATACGCAACAGTTGATTATTATGACGAAATTTTGTGGCTGGGGGCGATATCTGGTCAGAAAAAACCCCCAAATTTAAAACTTGGGGGCAGCACTGTGATCAATAATTCAAGGAATTAACTGTTCGTGGCAGTTTCTGGGGCGATCGCCTTTTCGGCGTTGGTATTTAAGCCTTGGACATAGGTCACATTCGTCGGGTAAGCGAATTCAATATTCCGCTGACTGAAAGCCTCAAAGATGGCTAGATTAATTTTCTGTTGGGTGTCCATGTAGAGGGCGTAGTCACTACTTTCAACGTAGTAGACAATTTCGTAGTTCAGACTAAAATCGCCATAGTTGGCAAAGTGAGCCCGGTCGAAACTAACCTGTTCCTGGGCGCTAATGATGTCCTGGATGAGGGCCGGAATAATTTCTAATTTTTCTTTAGGCGTTTCGTAAAGTACACCGAGGCTAAAGACGATCCGACGCCGCTTCATGTGCTTAAAGTTGCGGATGCGGGAGCCTGTGAGGTCGGTGTTGGCCATGACGATTTCTTCGCCGCTGAGACTCTTGAGCCTCGTAGTTTTGATGCCGATATATTCCACGGTACCGATAAAATCGCCCACGATAATAAAGTCTCCCAGGGCAAAGGGACGGTCGAGGACGATGGAAAAGTAACTGAATAAATCCGTTAAAATCCCCTGGGCCGCAAAGGCGATCGCCAAACCCCCAATCCCCAGACTGGCGACCACAGCAGAGATATCAAAGCCAAGGTTATCCAGGAGGAAGACCGCACCGATAGCCCAGAGTATGGCCCGCAAAATGGGCATCAGCGCACTAAAACTCTGTTCTAGCTCAATGTCGCCTTTGCGCAGGAGGTAGGAGCGAATCGCATATTCTGCCAATTGGGAAATGAGCTGAATGCCGATCACCGTCGTGGCAATAACCGTTAAAGCCCGCACCGCTTGGTTCAAAATGGGGTGCAAGTTGAGATTCCCAATCGCCAAAAAAACGTTCCCCACATAGAGGAGACGCACTAAAGACTGACTGAGAATTTTTGTGATGCGCGGATCGAGGGTCGTTTGGGTCTTTTTGGCCCAGCGCCGCAGTGAACTGAGAATGAGCGCCCTGAACCCATTGATTAAGAGAAAGCCCACCACCAGCACGGCGATCGCCATGGCATAGGCGGCGAGGGTATTCCCCAAAATACTTCGGGTAAGAAAGTCTAAATTCATAAAAAAAGATGCTTGAAGCTGCGTAAAAATCAAAAAAAGTGAATATTTTGCAGTAGATGCCCGTCTAACTTAACAAAAATATATAGAATCCGCTTCTAGTCAACGATGTAAAAGCAATCTTCCCTGGGATAGATTTTTTGATTCTCCAAGCTTTAAAAAAGGCGATCGCCTGTCTCCCGGCGTGGATCAGTTAGGATAATTTGAGCCCTTTTTGCCGCAGTTCACGCAAACTCAACCCATGAATATCTTGCTCCTTGCCCTGGGGATTAGTGCCACAATTTTGGCGATCGCCCTCATTAGCTATCTGCTGACAGCCCGCCGTTACCAATCTGCCGACACCGTCGCCGACTCCTACGACGAATGGACCGAGGACGGCATCCTTGAATATTACTGGGGCGAACACATTCACCTTGGTCACTACGGCAACCCCCCGAAGGCGAAAAATTTCCTCAAAGCCAAGGCTGATTTTGTCCATGAGATGGTGCGCTGGGGCGGTTTGGATCAATTACCCCCTGGAACCAAAGTGCTGGATGTGGGCTGTGGCATCGGTGGCAGTAGCCGCATCCTCGCGCGAGACTATGGCTTTGACGTGACTGGGATCACCATCAGTCCCAAGCAAGTGGAGCGGGCAACCCAACTTACGCCCCCAGGATTGACTGCGAAATTTGCCGTTGATGATGCGATGAATTTATCCTTCGCCGATGGTAGCTTTGATGTGGTTTGGTCTGTAGAAGCTGGCCCCCACATGCCCGATAAGGCGATTTTTGCCCAGGAACTGCTCCGGGTACTGAAGCCCGGCGGAAAATTAGTTGTCGCCGACTGGAACCAACGGGATGATCGCCAAACTCCCCTCAACTGGTGGGAAAAACCCGTGATGACCCAACTCCTTGACCAATGGGCTCACCCGAAATTTTCGAGCATCGAAGGCTTTTCGGAACTGCTAGAGGAGACAGGTCTTGTTCAAGATCACGTAATTAACGCTGATTGGAGCCGAGAAACCCTTCCTTCCTGGTTGCACACAATTTGGGTCGGCGCAATTCGGCCCTGGGGTTGGCTGCAATATGGTCTACCCGGTTTTATCAAGTCAGTACGGGAAATTCCGACCATTCTGCTCATGCGCCTAGCCTTTGGTACGGGCCTGTGTCGGTTTGGGATGTTCCAGGCGGGGCGGGGCGAGGGCAACCCAGTGGCTGAAAATCGGACAACCCAGCAGGCCATTTCCCGTTAGATGAATCCCCTCAAAAAGTTTTGGAAAAAGGGTTGACATCTCAAAATTCTTCAGTTAGATTGTATAACTGTGAGTCGCAAGCGAAACAAACAAAAACGCTTCTGCTCAGTCCGCAAGCCCCCATCGTCTAGTGGCCTAGGACACCTCCCTTTCACGGAGGCGACAGGGATTCGAATTCCCTTGGGGGTACTAAACCTAAAGAGAGCTTCAGTTTTGGCTGAGGCTCTTTTTGCATTAAGGGAGAATTTTTTTGACCATGGTAGCCCTGTGGACAGCAGAAATCTTAGCGGAAATGCGGCGATCGCTTTTGGATTGGTACCAACAGGCGGGCCGTACATTACCCTGGCGCAACGAACCGGATATTTATCGGGTCTGGGTTTCGGAGATTATGCTCCAGCAAACCCAGGTAAAAACGGTGATTCCTTATTACGAACGGTGGTTAGCACAGTTCCCGACGGTGGAAGCCCTAGCCGCAGCGGATTTACAGGCTGTTTTAAAGCAGTGGGAAGGGTTGGGATATTATGCCCGGGCGCGGAATCTCCACCAGGCCGCGCAACAGGTGGTGACGGATTTTGCAGGGCAGTTTCCTGAAGATTTAGACAAGATTCTGTGCCTCAAGGGAATCGGGCGGACGACGGCTGGAGGCATTCTTAGTTCGGCTCGCAATTTACCCCTTGCAATCCTCGATGGCAATGTGAAACGGGTTTTGGCGCGGCTCATCGCCCTAGAGGTGCCGCCCGTTAAAGCGTTGGATGAACTATGGGATGCTTCAGAGACCTTGCTCGATCCAGAAAATCCCCGGGATTTTAACCAAGCCTTGATGGATTTGGGGGCGACCCTCTGCACGGTGAAACAACCAAATTGTCCCCGCTGTCCTTGGCAAAATCATTGCACTGCCTATCTCAAGCATCAACCGACGGATTTCCCTCGCAAGGCCCCGAAAAAACAAATTCCCACGAAAAAAATAGTAGCGGCGATCGCCTTTAATCTGGAGAATCAAGTTTTTATTCAACAGCGGCCCCAGGACGGACTTTTGGGAGGCTTGTGGGAATTTCCGAACCAGGAAGGCAATATTCAGCCCTTACTCACGGATTTATTTCCAGGGGCGCAATACGAACGCAGTTTAAACACGGTTTTCCATGCCTACACCCATTTTAAAATCCAGGTGGAACCGCAAATTTATCGGGTAAATTTATCAGGGTCGGGTTGGGTATCGTTCCAAAATCTTAAGGATTATCCTTTCTCAAAAGCCCATTTGAAAATCATTGAACAGTTGCAAGATTCTCAATTAAGCTTGCCGATCTAACGTTTTTTGCCGTGGCATTGTTTGAATTTTTTGCCACTGTTACACCAACAGGGTTCATTTTTCTTCGGTTGTAGGGGTGGCAAGATATCCCCTTCGAGGTAAAACCAACGGCCTTGTTCTTTAATGAATTGCGATCGCTCGTGGAGTTGTCCCATGATTTTTCCTTCCTGGTACACGGCGACAAATTCTACCATGCCCGTTTCGTCCTGGGGGCGTCCCGCTGCCGTCGCGAGAACAGTTAAACCCAACCAAGAAATGCTATTCGCCGTTGCTGTAATCAATTGGCGACTATCGGCAGTGTGGCGGCTGGGATGTTCTGTTTTCAGGAGGTAATCCACATCCCGAAAACAGTAGGCGGTGTAGCGCGATCGCATCAGGGCTTCGGCGGTGGGGGCAGCCAGTTGACCTTGAAGATAAGGGGCACAACATTGGGCCAAAAGCTTTTGACTGCCGCAGGGACAAAGACGGGACGGGCGATCGCCAGAAATCAACACAGGCAAACAATGGGAAAGAACGGTCTTATTTTACCGAGCTACCGAATTCTAAAAGTTTATTTAAACGGTGTAAGCCAGCCCTGTTGCCTCCCAAAATTCAACGCCAAAGCCGTCAAACCAAAGACCACAAAATTTTCGCCACAGGCCGCCACAAAGGGCCAACCCTTTTGGGCGATCGCCGATCCCGCATCCACCAGGGCTACCCCCCGCACCAGGGCAAACGCCGCAATCACCCCAGCATTCAATTGGAGATTGTCATCGGTGCGCACCGCATAACGGTAAGTCAGGGCAAACAAGGCACCGGATAAGGCGGAAGTACCCAGATTAACCAGCAAGGTGAGGGTGCCAAGGCCGCCCCCAAAATTTAGGGGCAATCCTTCAGAACCAACCAAACGATGGAGTAGCAAAAGTCCGAAGCTCAGTAATCCAGCAGTCACACCACCGGCGATCGCCGTTTTTAAAGAGGCAATGCGTTCGGCAGCAGAAAAACGAGAAGAAGTTGTCATGGGGGTCAATGGCGGTGATTTTTCTTGATTTTAAGCGTTCTGACCTTGGCTTGCGGTAGGGTAGCAAGCAGCAGCTTTTTCATCGTTTCCGGGGCCTGAGAATCAAAAAAATGAGTGATGTTGTTTTTGTTGGGGGAGGTCATAGCCATGCGATCGCCTTAAAAATGTGGGGGATGCAGCCGCGAGCCAAGGCGCGGTTAACCTTGATCAGTGATGTCACCTATACGCCCTATTCTGGGATGTTACCGGGCTATGTGGCGGGCTTTTATGGCTACGAAGAAACCCACATCGATCTACGGCGCTTGGCCCACTTCGCCCAGGCAGATTTTTTAAAAGATCAAGTAATTGGCCTTGATCTTGACCAAAAAGTTGTCCATTGTGAAAATCGGCCGCCAGTACGCTTTGATTACCTTTCCCTGGATATTGGCAGTACCCCGGCCACGGAAACGGTTCCTGGGGTAAAAGCCTATGCGATCGCCGCGAAACCTGTCCCCCAATTTCTCGACGCTTGGCAGCGAATTCTCGACACGGCAAACCAAGCGCCTGATCAACCCCAACGGATCATCATTGTCGGGGGCGGGGCTGGGGGCACAGAACTCGCCTTTAATATTCACCATGCCCTCAGCCAACGTTTAGCTTTGCCCGAATTATTAGAGTTGCACCTCGTCCACCGGGGCCAGCAACTTATGGGCACCAACCAAAATCTTGAAGTCAGTCGCCAAGCGCAAAAGCTGCTGCAACAGCGGAATGTCCAAGTCCATCTCCAGGAAACGGTCGTTGAAGTGACACCTACGGGGGTACGGTGTCAGTCGGGATTGGTGCTGACAGGCAAAGTGATTTGGGTGACCCAGGCAGCAGCCCCCTCTTGGATCAAAGAAAGCGGTCTGCAAACTGATAACCGCGGTTTTGTGTTGGTAGATCAAACCCTGCGATCGCCTTCCCATCCTTTTGTGTTTGCCGCTGGCGATATTGCCACCATGCGCGACGAACCGCGACCCAAAGCGGGGGTTTTTGCGGTGCGCCAGGGGAAACCATTACTGCGGAATTTACAGCGGGTTATCCTGGGCGAAACATTAGAAGCCTACCATCCCCAAAAACGTTATCTTGCGCTCATTGGCACGGGGGACAAACAGGCTTTTGCAACCTGGGGAAAATTGAGTTGGCGATCGCCTCTGTTGTGGCGCTGGAAAGATCACATTGATCGCAAATTTATGGCGCAATTTGCCGACTTGCCTCAGATGTCCCGGACAAGCAAATTTCCAGCCCAAGAACAACCCAAAATGTATTGTGCTGGTTGCGGTGCTAAGGTCGGCAAAGATATCTTAGCGAGCAGCTTAAAGGGCTTAAATTTACCCACCCATGCTGATGTGATCGTCGGTCTAGATCAACCCGATGATGCGGCGATTATCCAAATTCCCAGGGATCAACTCCTCGTCCAAACTATTGATTATTTTCCGAGCTTAATCAACGACCCTTTTTTACTCGGCCAAATTGTCACCCATCATTGCTTGAGTGATCTTTACAGTATGGGCGCAACTCCCCACAGTGTTCTTGTACTTGCCACATTGCCCCACGGGAAAGCGAGGGTACAACAGGGAATGTTGCAACAATTGCTCGCAGGGGTTGTCGAAATTTTAAATCGGGACAACATTGCTTTAATTGGCGGCCATACCAATGAAGCGGATCAACTGGGGCTGGGCTTGACCTGCAATGGTTTGTTGCAAAAAGACGCAATTTGGCGCAAAACTGAGCTAAAGCGAGGTCAAGTATTAATTCTAACGAAATCCTTAGGGACAGGCACTCTTTTCGCCGCAGAAATGCAAGGAAAAACAAAAGGACATTGGCTCGATGGGGCGATCGCCTCAATGGTGCAGTCCAATAAAATAGCGGCGGAGATTTTACGAAGCCATGGGGCCACGGCCTGTACCGATGTAACCGGGTTTGGACTAGCAGGCCATCTTCTGGAAATGTTGCAACCCAGCGGTTTAGGGGCTGAAATCTACCTTGATCAATTGCCTATTTTGGAGGGGGCCAGGGAGACTCTGCAACGGGGTTTAACCAGTTCCCTCGCACCCCAAAACCACACCGCCGAACAGTTTATTCAAGTCACCCCAGCCCAACGGCAACGACCAGACTATGAACTACTTTTTGACCCCCAGACCTCCGGCGGACTCTTGGCGGCGATCGCCCCAGAAAAAGCCCAGCCTTGTCTACAAGTCCTACAAAACAGCGGCTATGCCCAAAGTGCAATCATTGGCCGGATTGTTAAGTCCTCAGCAAGCCAAGCCCAGATCAGTATTTCCTAGGGCACTGGCACAAAATCATAGCCAAAGCCCGACCGTTCCCCTGGTTGGACGGTGACCATTTCTAGGGCTTGGTTGCGATCACCCGACGGCAAAAATTGAATCGTTTGGGCCGCCCCCGCTGCGGAAAAATTTGGATTAGCGAGAATTTGTTGCAAACCTTGACGATCGGGTGTGGGGCTTTGTTGAATCCCGGTCATGAGGGCGATCGCCGCATCGTAACTTAGGGCCGTGCGCCAGTTCACATCACCCCCCCACAGAGCGCGGGAAACCTGGGGAAAGGTGCCATTGGTATGGTTCAAAATGTGCCAAGGAATCGCCACCACCATATCCAAGGCATCGCGCCCACCAATTTGTAGGGTTTCTGGCTTGTAGAGACTATCCCCAGCGACGATGGGGAGCTGATTTTCATTCACCTGGATGATCTGGAGCGCTTGGTTGAGGGTCGGGGTATCGGTGACGAGGGCGATCGCCGTTGCCCCTTTATTTTTCGCGTCCGTGAGAGCTTGGGCACCATTAAATCCCCCTGGACTCACATCCACCTCGGCCACCACGGTGCCACCACGGGTAAAGAGTTCTGTGGCGAGGCTGTCCTTGAGGGAATTACTATAGCCACTGGCACTGTTAAAAAACACCACCACCTGCCGCTGATTCAGGCGCTCTAAAAGATAGTTGGCCAGGGCTGTCCCCGTGAAGCGATCACTCGGTACTGTCCGAAAAATATAATCCCCTGCCGTAGAGAGAGACACCGCCGTACTCGTGGGGGAAATCATCACCAGGTTCTCGGCTTCATAGATTTGGGCCGCCGCCAAACTGGTATCACTACTAAAATGACCCACCACCCCTAAAATATCCGCTTGATCCGCGAGGGCTTGGGCCACCTCAGCGGCGATCGCCGGATCCCCATCATCATCGGCAATGACCACCAAAAATCCGCGACCCCCATCAAGGGCTTCCTTTTGAGCCTGGGCTACGCCCCGCAAAATTTCCTTTGCGCCGCTTGTATCGGTATCCACTGGTAAAGAAACCACTACGGCGATCGCCTGGGGATTGGCAGTTTGCTGGCGGATTTTGGCGTTATTCAGATAAATTAAAGTTTCAGGATCATTGGGGCTCGCCTGGAGAGAAGCTTGAAATAAACGAATTGCTTCTGGGAAATCTCCTGTTCCATAGGCCGCAATCCCTTGTTCTTTTTCCGGTTGGCGATCGCCTTGTAGCAGTAACTTTTCCCCTCGACTAAGGTGACTTGCTATTTCCCCCTGGCCAATCACATCTCCCAGGGAAGTCGGTAACTGGAGAAATTGATTTTGTTGGAGAAACCACCAGCCCCCAGCGCCTAGTAATCCCAAGGTGATCACCAAGGCTCCCAACAATGCCGCCGTATCATTCTTTTTCGCCATGGCTTTTTTCTCCTCTACTGCCGAATGCCTCTACTGTGATTGTGCCGAAAAATTCCCTCAAAACGTTTTTCATAGCCGAAGAAACCATAAATCTTCTTGAATGACGTCTTTTTGCCTCTTATCCAGTTGATCTGGAATCGTTTGATCTGTCGGCAAAAATTCCAATGCACCGGAGGAAGAACCATTACGCAAACCAGAGGATACTTTAAAGGCGATCGCGGAGCTTGACCAAGAGAGTGAAGAAAATTTGGCTAGTATTGGGTCGATGTTGGGTTTGTCGCTGGTTTCGGCTTCGCTCAACCAGCTTTTAAGACGGATGAGGGCTGAGCGGAGTCGAAGCCCGATCTTTTGACAACAAGGAGTTCAACTATGTCCCATATGTACATTTTGGAATGTGCCGATGGATCGTTTTATACGGGTAGTACAAAGGATTTGGAGCGGCGTTTATGGCAGCATCAAAATGGGCAGGGGGCTAATCATACGAAGAAACGTTTGCCTGTTAAATTGGTTTATGCGGAATATTATGATCATGTGGCCAATGCTTTTTATCGGGAGAAGCAGGTGCAGGGTTGGAGTCGGGCGAAAAAGTTAGCTTTGATGAATAGCGACTGGGATCGTCTTCATGTTTTGGCGGAATGTCAAAACGAGTCACATTACCAAAAACGAAGAATTAACGAGGGCTGACAAATTAATGAGGGTTGAGCATTGTCGAAGCCCGGTCGCTGGTTTTGGCTCCGCTTAGCCAGTAAAGGCGATCGCCTCCAGTGCAAGAGCGTTCCAATCCTCAACTCTCACTTATGTCATTGATTAGGAGCATCTACCTATGATCCCGCCGGGATAGGTTTTATACTGGATAGGACATAAAAATTCCAAGTCAAAAAACTGCGAGGTATTACAACACCAGTGTTTGTCCTCTCCGGCTATGAATATTTCCTAGGCTTTCTCATCGTCAGTAGCCTAGTCCCGATCCTTGCCCTCACCGCATCGAAACTGCTGCGTCCTAAAGGGGGCGGGCCTGAACGCAAAACCACCTACGAATCAGGGATGGAACCCATCGGCGGCGCGTGGATTCAGTTCAACATCCGCTACTATATGTTCGCCTTGGTGTTCGTTGTCTTCGACGTGGAAACCGTTTTCCTTTACCCATGGGCGGTGGCCTTTAACCAACTCGGCCTCCTTGCCTTTGTTGAAGCCCTCATTTTTATCGCAATCCTCGTGATTGCCCTTGTGTACGCCTGGAGAAAAGGAGCCCTTGAATGGTCATGAATCCGACATCCTTTGAACAACAGCAAACCGAAAAACTGCTCAACCCCATGGGGCGATCGCAGGTCACCCAAGATCTCTCGGAGAATGTCATCCTCACCACCGTTGATGACCTCTACAACTGGGCGCGCCTCTCTAGTCTGTGGCCGCTCTTGTACGGGACAGCCTGCTGTTTTATCGAATTTGCCGCCCTCCTTGGCTCCCGCTTTGACTTCGACCGCTTTGGCCTCGTGCCCCGTTCTAGTCCTCGTCAGGCAGATCTAATTTTGGTCGCTGGTACCGTCACCATGAAAATGGCTCCGGCCTTGGTGCGTCTCTACGAAGAAATGCCCGAACCGAAATATGTGATCGCCATGGGTGCTTGCACGATCACCGGCGGGATGTTCAGTAGCGACTCCACCACCGCTGTCCGGGGCGTTGATAAGCTGATTCCGGTGGATCTATATATTCCCGGTTGTCCCCCCAGACCAGAAGCCATCATTGATGCCATTATCAAATTGCGCAAAAAAGTTTCTAACGAAACCATTCAAGAGCGGTCTTTAAAAACAGAACAGACTCACCGCTACTACAGCACCGCCCACAGCATGAAAGTGGTAGAGCCAATTCTCACTGGGAAATATTTGGGTATGGATACCTGGAACAACCCGCCGAAAGAACTCACCGAAGCGATGGGAATGCCTGTTCCCCCTGCACTGCTGACCGCGAAACAAAGAGAGGAGGCCTAAGCGATGGCAGAAGAAAATCAAAACCCCACCCCCGAAGAAGCCGCCATTGTTGAGGCGGGTGCTGTCTCCCAATTGTTGACAGAAAACGGTTTTAGCCACGAATCCTTAGAGCGAGATCACTCTGGTATCGAGATTATTAAAGTCGATGCTGATCTCCTAATTCCCCTCTGCACTGCCCTCTATGCTTTTGGGTTTAATTATCTCCAATGTCAAGGGGCCTATGATTTGGGGCCAGGCAAAGAATTGGTGAGTTTTTACCATTTGCTGAAGGTCGGAGACAACGTGACCGACCCAGAAGAAGTCCGCGTTAAGGTATTTCTACCGAGAGAAAATCCAGTGGTACCTTCGGTGTATTGGATTTGGAAAGGGGCCGACTGGCAAGAGCGGGAAAGCTATGACATGTACGGCATTGTCTATGAAGGACACCCCAACCTTAAGCGGATTTTGATGCCGGAAGATTGGATCGGCTGGCCGCTGCGGAAAGACTATGTTTCCCCTGATTTTTACGAACTCCAGGACGCTTATTAAGGTCTACCGAACGCATTGACGGCTTGGAATTTATGGTGGCACCTCCTAGATGGGGGTGTTTTTTATTTTGTAGCTTGGGGGAGACTACAACATTTTCTGAACTTTTGGGTCAGTGGCCCAACGGCGTTGCCTACCATTTGAAAGAAAACTCCTGAGAATTTAGAGATAGCAATGGGTATCAAAAAGGCGATCGCCACTTTTTTTATTAGCACAGCACTTTTTCCCCTAGGCTTCAGCAGTGGTGCCCAGGCCAAGGTCGCAACCCTAGAATTTGATTACGAAACTCCCGATCACTCTGGAAGTATTACCAGCCAGGGAGTAACGGCGAATCTCAGCTATGCCGAACAAACCAATCCAGAGGGCTGGAGCAACTATGTCCCGACTTTGACCATTCAGGTGGATGAGCGAGAAGTGTTACGGCGGACAGAAGACAGTTCCTTTATGATGTATAGCCTGGTGCAAATCGCGGAGATGGATCCGAATAATGACTTCCCAGAGGTGATTTTTTCCCAATATTCCGGTGGTGCCCATTGCTGTGCCATGGTGCAAATTTTCACCCAAAATCCCGACAACAATACCTGGGAAGTGGTCGATTTAGGGGCCTTTGATGGGGGGCCAATTCCCGTCGAAGATCCTGACGACAACGGTATTTATGAATATGTCACCAGTGATAATCGGTTTCTCTATCGCTACAGCAGCTATGCTGGCAGTTTTCCGCCCGTGCAAGTTTGGCAGCTAGACGGTTTAATCTTGCGGGATGTCTCCCAAGAAGAACGGTTTTACCCTCTCCACCGGGAACGACTCCAAGCGATGTGGGCCGCGATTCAAAATGCAGAAACAGAAGGCTATGAAGTGAATGGGATGCTGGCGGGCTATGTGGCGACAAAGGCCATCCTCGGTGAAACCCAAGCGGGCTGGAATTTAATGCTCAATCGCTACGACAGAACCAGTGATTGGGGCCTCGAAGAATGCCGGGGCAATTTTGATGATCAGGGCAATTGCGAGGGGAGCTTATTGACCTATGATTCTTTCCCCGCAGCCCTCAAAGACTTCCTAGAAGAAGCAAATTATTTAACAGCAGGAGAAATCAAGTAATTTTTCTGGGAAAAACTCACGGTAAATATTTAATGTAAGCGAGGTCACAGCGGGCGGTTTCGACATCGGTGATCGGTTGATAGCCTTGGCTTTCATAGAGTTGAACCGCTTCCTTGAGAACAGTAACAGTTTCGATCCAGATTTCTGCAAAGCCCCGGTTGGCGATCGCCTTTTCGAGTTCCTCCAGGAGATATTTTCCTAAACCCTGGCCCCGCACTTCAGGCAGAAGGTACATCTTGCGGATTTCGACGGCCTTGTTGCCTTTGGGAATGGGGTAGTAGGCGGCGGTGCCGACAATGGTTCCGGCCTGCTCGATAACCCAAAATTCACTACCCTGCTGCCAATAATAGGTTTCGATATTAAATAATTCCTCGTCGGCTCCTTCCGGTTCCCAGGGTAAACCGTACTCTTTTAAAACCTGTTCAATGACCTTGGCCGCATCGGCGCGATCGCCTGGTTGCCAATCCCGTACCCAAAATTTATCTCGCCAAACTTGATCCATAGTGCAAAGCCTTAACCTGAGGCGAAGCTATTATGCCATGGTTTTTATTGATCGCTCTGGAGTTTAATAATCGCGGCCTCGATATTTACGGGTTTTCGGGGCAGGGGCTTCCGGTGGTGGTGAGGCAACGGTCGGCGCGGGCGGTTTTAGTTCAGGTGTATTTGAAGACACGACAGGGGGAGCAACGGGAAATTCTTGACCCGCTTCTAGCTCCCGTTTCAGTTCCATGATGCAGGTGACGAGGGTATTGTTGACGATGTTGATATTTCCCAACACCTTGGCGACGGTTTTGAGGCCACTGACGGCTTCGATCGCAATGCTATTGAGATCAAATTGAGGTAGAAGATCCGCTGCTCCATTGGCGATCGCCGTTTCTCGATCAGCCGGGGCCACCTTACGGGTTTGGGCCGCAATTAAAATCACCGGAATTGGTTGCTCAAAGCTTTGCATCCACTGGCAAAACTTCGCCGTATCGAAACTGGGTAGTTGTTGCTCTAATAAAATCAAGTTGGGTAAAGATTGTTGGGCCGCCGCCAAATCCAGGAGCTCTCCCTGCAGATCAACGCTGAAGGGCAAGATCACAGACTGTAGCCCTTGGGAATGGAGGATTTTTTCCCAGATGTTCCCCTGCAACTCCGCTTGATGGAGAATCACGATTTTATCGGCAATGTTCATCAGCATTGGTTTTTATGAATATCCATAGGGGTGTGCGGAGGGGCGATCGCCACAGGGTAGAAACCCAAGTGATGCAACGGATATGACTCAACGGCCGCTGAGGGCTTGGTGGGTAACAACATCCCCTGGGGAGATACAGCTCATTAAAAATTATCCTTGAGTCCAAGGTTCATCTTAAGGAGTATAAATTTTTTTCTTAGTGACGAAAGCTACATTTTGCGCGGCTTTAATGACGTAATACAAGATTATTACGGCAATACACTCATGGACCATAATTATGGGTTCTTCATTTTTATTTTGCTATGACTTTTTCATTTGATTCGTGGTTTCGGGGGCTTTCCCCTCGGCTTAGCTACCCATTTCGCCGCCAGGGCCGCTTATTGCTTTTGGCCTGTATGTTACCGCTCCTTTGGCAGGGGGTGGCGATCGCCCAAGGGAGCCTTGGTGAAATTCCCCCAGCCGTTCAGGTCACCCTAGATACCCTCTGGGTGGTTTTCGCGGCGATGCTCGTGTTCTTTATGAATGCGGGGTTTGCGATGTTAGAAAGCGGCTTTTGTCGGGCGAAAAATACCGTCAATATTTTGGCGAAAAACCTAATTGTCTTTGCCCTTTCGAGCCTTGCTTTTTGGGCGATCGGTTTTGCCCTGATGTTTGGCGATGGCAATGCCGTTTTAGGCTGGAATGGCTTTTTTCTTACTGGGGCAGATAATAGTCCCCTCACGGATTCAGCCTACAGTGGGATTTTTTCGTCCCTAAGCTGGGCGGGGATTCCCCTTTACACCAAGTTTTTCTTCCAATTGGCCTTTGCGGGAACGGCGGCCACCATCGTTTCTGGGGCCGTGGCGGAACGGATTAAGTTTGCTTCTTTCGTGATTTTTAGCCTGTTCTTAGTGGGATTTTCCTATGGTATTACCGGCCACTGGGTTTGGGGGGGCGGTTGGTTAGCGACCCTCGGGTTCTATGATTTTGCCGGATCAACGGTGGTGCATTCGGTGGGCGGTTGGGCTGCTTTGATGGGGGTGATCCTCTTGGGGCCACGCCTCGAAAAATTTGCTGGCGATCGCATCAATGCCATTCCGGGTCACAACATGAGTACCGCCACTTTAGGGGGATTAATCCTCTGGTTGGGTTGGTTTGGGTTTAATCCAGGTTCGACGATGGCCGCTGATCCCGATGCCATTAGCCATATCATCGTTACGACCAATATGGCTGCTGCCGCTGGGGCGATCGCCGCGACCATTACCTCCTGGATTCAATTTGGGAAACCAGACCTCTCGATGATCATTAACGGTGTCCTGGCTGGGTTGGTGGGAATTACTGCCACCTGTGCCTATGTGAATGTTCCTTCAGCCATCGTGATCGGGGCGATCGCCGGGGTGATCGTGGTTTTTTCGGTGCTGACCTTCGAGGGTTTACGCTTTGATGACCCCGTTGGTGCTCTCTCGGTGCATCTCGTCTGTGGTATTTGGGGCACCCTGGCCGTGGGCTTATTCAGTGTGGGGGGCGATGTTTACCCTTGGTATGCCGCCGATGCTGGCCCTAGTGCCGGATTATTCTTTGGGGGTGGCGTTGCCCAACTGCTCAGTCAATTTATTGGTGTTGTCGTGGTGGGTATGTTTACCGCTGGCTTTAGCTTTGCCATCTGGTTAGTCCTAGAACTGAGTATGGGCCTCCGGGTGAGCAAAGAAGAGGAACTAGAAGGTCTCGATATTGGTGAACATGGTATGGAAGCGTACCACCGCTTCTTCCGGGAGTAATTTCAGCACCTCCTTTCCTTAGGGACTCACCCGCCACCTTCGGCACCTCCCTCCAGAGAGAATGTTAGGAGGCTCTTTAGCATAACCAACAAAATCTCCTTTAGAGGGGATTTTTTTTACATAAAAAACACCCTAAAACCTAGGGTGTCGAAACAAAAGCTCAGTCGGCAATATTTTCGTTTTTAAAAAATTGTTTTACTGAAATTAGCGTTTTTGATGTTGCGCAAAGGAAATGTAATTGTGCTCAGCGTCGTAGAGGTGACATTGCTCAGTAATTGCTTTCATCAACTCCCAAGAAAATTTGGTTTCGTAGAGATATTCACCCCAATTTTGCTTGATGCTGGCGTAGGCTTTGCGGAGATTGTAGGAGGGAATCCCGGTAGAAAGGTGGTGGGGCACATGGACATTGATGTCGTG
Organism: Picosynechococcus sp. NKBG042902; assembly: GCF_963864045.1. Lineage (NCBI taxonomy): Bacteria > Bacillati > Cyanobacteriota > Cyanophyceae > Chroococcales > Geminocystaceae > Picosynechococcus > Picosynechococcus sp. NKBG042902. Next base: position 45,379 of record NZ_CAWLTV010000059.1, read on the forward strand.
GCAAAGGACTTCAACCCACTTGGGATAGTCGCAATGGACGGTTCCAGACAGTTGGGCGATCGCCTCATTCCATTTGTCCCGGTAGCTAAAGGGAATTTCCGGTACGGTGTGGTGCACAAGGGTGAAGGTGCTCATCCAAAAATGGTAGCCAAGCCAAGGCATCAGCCAGAATTTCACGACGCCCCAAACGCCGAGGGTGTAGAACATAACCGGAAAGGCGATCGCCCCAGCGATAATCACAAATAGGGCCGAAAAACGCACTTGTTCCCGTTGCTTCCCGGTAAATTGGAACCAGTTAAAGTGTAATTTCAGTTGGTGAATCACCGAAGCAAGCCACCAGAGTTTGCCCCGGATCGCCCGGTAAACGGCTTTGATAAAGGCCGGAGAGTCATCGTATAGCTCAGGGGTAAAGGGAGCCCAGGCATTGTCCTCATCCATGTTGTTGGTGTAGCGATGGTGATGATTATGGAGAATGCGCCAGCTATGGAAAGGATAAATGAGCGGCAAGAAAGCCAGGTGACCGACTAAATTATTGACCCAATTTTTGCGGGAAAAGGAGCGGTGGCCGCAATCATGGCCAATCACAAAAAAACCCGTTAGGGCAGTTCCAGTTAAAAACCAAACGGGTAAAAGTAAATACCAAGGGGCGATCGCCAAGAGGGCATAACAACCCACCACCGCCGCCACACTTAACAGCACCCTAGACCAAGCTTTTAGCGGATTTATTTCGTAGACAGACCGGGGCAATGTATCGAGGATATCCCGGAGCCGTAGATTTGGATGCTTTTCTAAAAGAGTTGTGGCACTAGGGCGCACAGTAACTGATGTCATTGATATTGTTTGCGAAATGTAACATGGTTTCTAAAGGTTATACCACGATCACTATGCAAGCGTTTTTTTTCGATTACCGGGTCTGGCTCTTGGCAAGCCTCCATTGTTTGATGGGGGTGATGGCGGCATTGGTCTCTTGGCGCAAGGGTTACAGCTTCCGGCGTTGGTTGGGTTGGGGCCTCTTGGGAGGGACACCAACGCTCATTTTTGCCCTGGGGCGATCGCCTCATAATTCCCCCACCGATCCTGAGAAAAGTCCGCCGAACCATCCCCTTTAGCTTCCCTAGACTTTCACTTTTGTTTCATATTCACGAAACATACCTGATAAACTAAGCCATGGTTTTAAGCGAGATTTTCCCCAAGTAATATGACGGCCAGTCACCCCCCCAAACAGGAAAGACCCTGGAGTATTTGGACTGTTTTCGGCTCCACTTTTTTGACGATTTTCATTGCAGAAATGGGGGACAAAACCCAGTTAGCCACCCTCTTGATTTCGGCCCAAGCGGCTTCTCCCTGGGTGGTCTTTTTGGGGGCCGCCCTTGCCCTGGTCAGTACGAGCTTACTGGGGGTAATCATTGGCTACTGGCTCGCCCGGAAACTGGCCCCCGATATTTTAGACATGTTTGTTGGCGTGCTGCTGCTCGTGATTGCGGGTCTTCTGATTGTGGATATGCTGGCAGCCTAATGCCTTTTCCCAGGCGACCGTTCCTGGTTTTTGATTAACGTGATTCACCGATAAAACAGTTTTCTCACCCATGGTAGATATCGATTGGCAATTACTAAGTCTCACTTTTATTACCGTCTTCTTGGCGGAGATTGGTGACAAGAGTCAACTGGCGGCGATCGCCTTAGGAGGCAGTTCCAAATCACCCATTGCTGTATTTTTTGGCTCTGTGACGGCTTTGATTACCACCAGTCTTTTGGGTGTCATTGCCGGGGGAGCTTTCGCTGCGTTTATCCCTGCCCAAATTCTCAAGGGTCTAGCGGCCATCGGTTTTGCGACCCTCGCCGTGCGGTTGTTGTGGCACCCGACCCCAGCAGACGAAGATTAGGCCTCTATTTCCCCAGTCCGCAGATCGACGGGAGAAAAAAGAATCTTCTACACTAGAAGGGCAGATTTTTACGCCCTTGCGTTGGGTTTCCCATGGTTGCCACCGTTAGCTTAGATGCCGTTCTCCACAAACACCGGATTCGTCCCACGATTCAAGCGCTCCAATCAGAAATTGTCCAGTGGCGTCGCCAGATCCACCAGAAACCAGAACTGGCATTTCGGGAAAATCTGACAGCAGAATTTATTGCCCATAAGCTCACGGCATGGGGCATCCCCCACCAAACGGGCATCGCTGAAACCGGTATTGTCGCCCTCATCGAGGGTCATCAAAAGGGGAAAGTGCTGGGCATTCGCGCCGATATGGACGCCCTACCGATCCAAGAGGAAAATGAGGTGGATTACCGCTCCCAACATCCGGGAGTAATGCACGCCTGCGGTCACGATGGCCATGTGGCGATCGCCTTGGGGACGGCCAAATACCTCCAGGAAAACCGCGACAGTTTCCGGGGGGCTGTGAAAATTATTTTCCAACCCGCTGAAGAAAGTCCCGGTGGCGCAAAACCAATGATCCAAGCTGGAGTGCTTCACAATCCCGATGTGGATGCGATTATTGGCCTGCACCTGTGGAATAATCTTCCCCTGGGCACGGTGGGGGTACGGCCAGGGGCGTTGATGGCGGCGGTCGAAAGCTTTGACCTGCGGGTACAGGGGAAAGGGGGCCATGGTGCTCTCCCCCACCAGACTGTCGATGCGATTGTGGTAGGGGCGCAAATTGTCGGTGCTTTGCAAACCCTTGTGTCCCGTATTGTTAATCCCCTCGATGCGGCGGTGGTTACGGTGGGCGAATTTAAAGCGGGCCACGCGATGAATGTGATCGCCGATTATGCAGATCTCAAGGGCACCATCCGTTACTTCAACCCCCAACTGGAAAAAACCATTGGCGATCGCCTCGAAACCATCGTCAGCGGCATTTGCCAAAGCTATGGGGCCAGCTACAAATTAGACCACGTACATCTTTACCCACCGACGATCAACGATCCCGCCATGGCTGAGTTGGTGCGTTCCGTCGCCGAGGCAACCATCGAAACGCCCCTAGGCGTGATGCCCGAATGTCAAACCATGGGCAGCGAAGATATGTCCTTTTTCCTGCGGGAAGTGCCCGGTTGTTACTTCTTCCTTGGTTCAGCCAATCCCTACTTTGATCTCGCCTATCCCCACCACCATCCCCGCTTTAACTTTGATGAAACAGCCCTGGGAATGGGGGTGGAAATGTTTGTCCGTTGTGTCGAAAAATACCTCGCCTAAGCCCATGCAACTCCACGCTGACTTACAAGAACGAGTCGTCCTCGATACCAACGCTTTACCCTGGCAAGCCTCACCCATGGCCGGGGTCGAACGGCGAATGTTAGACCGGGATGGGGCCGAAGTGGCCCGTGCCACTTCCCTGGTACGCTATGCCCCCGATAGCTATTTTTCGGAACACACCCACGGCGGTGGGGAAGAATTTTTTGTCCTAGAAGGCACCTTTGCCGATGAACATGGGGAATATCCTCCCGGCACCTATGTGCGTAATCCCGTGGGTTCCAGTCACCGTCCCCACAGTAAAACGGGTTGTACGATTTTCGTGAAGCTCTGGCAAATGGATCCGGCGGATCAAACTTTTGTGCGGGTGAATACCCAAGTGCAGCCCTGGGTACCCGGCTTAGTGAAAGGTTTATCGGTGTTGCCGTTGCATAATTTCCAGGGGGAAAATGTTGCCCTGGTGCGGTGGGAACCGGGTACTTATTTCCAAACCCATCGCCATTGGGGGGGTGAGGAAATTTTTGTCCTGGAAGGGACTTTTGAGGATGAGCAGGGCAGCTACCCCGCCGGCAGTTGGTTACGCAATCCCCCCGATAGTATTCATACTCCCTTTAGTCGAGCAGGCTGCATTATTTATGTGAAAACGGGCCATTTGTAAGGCATTCATCAAATACCAGGGGATTTTTGCGTTTTTGTGGGATCTCGCTTTGAAAATCTGTGCTAAAACCCAACATAGGTGCAGACACTATCATTGAGTAGCGTTAACCCGTAAAACCATAGGTAATTTTCCCCGGAGCCATATGACTTTTTTTTGGCAGAATGATGACCTGGCTACGGGTCAAGGGATCAGCTTTGAGCAGCCGATTTTCCTGAATAGTCAGACGTCCCTCACCGAGGCGATCGCCCTCATGACAGGCCAGGAAAAAGATTCTCCCCAAAGTTGCTTAATCATTACGGAGGAGGAACAAATGGTGGGAATTTTAACGGAGCGGGACTTGGTGCGGCTGTCCCTTTCACCGAAAGCGCTCCACCAAACCTTGGTGCGGGAAATTATGACTAGCCCGGTGGTGACCATTGAGCAGAAAAATTTAATCGACGTTTTTTCGGCCTATAACTTAATGCGACGGCATCAGATCCGCCATTTGCCCGTCGTGGATGAACAGCAGCTTGTGATTGGGGTTACAACCCTTAGTCTGTTGCGGCAGGCGTTACATTTGGGCTATTTTCTCCGGTTTCGGGAAGTGCGGGAGGTGATGTCTAGTCAAGTGATTTCCGCCCCACCAGAAACCTCTGTCCTCGAAGTCGCGCAATTGATGGCGAGGCGACGGATTAGCTGCATAGTGGTGGCCATCGAAGCTGGATATTTCTCAAGCCCATCGGTATTGTCACAGAAAGAGATATCGTCAAATTACAAGGCTCTGGTGCTGATTTAGAGGCCTTGGGTGTTGGGGAAGTGATGAGTGCGCCCCTCATCCAGTTGCATCCTGGGGATTCCTTGGCGATCGCCCAAGAAAAACTCCAACGGCATCGGGTGCGGCGGATCGTTGTTACCGGAAAAGACGGGGCATTACGGGGTATTTTGACAGAAAGTAATCTCTCCCAAATTCTCGATCCCCTAGAACTGTTCGGGATGTTGGAAATTTTGCAGCATCGAGTCAAACAACTGAGCGAAGACCGCGATCGCCTCTTACCCCACAAAAATCTCCACCTCCAACAGGCCCTGAAAAACGGCGAATTTTTACTCTATTACCAGCCCCAACTCGACATCGAAAGTCAGCGGATCATTGGGGCGGAAGTGTTGGTGCGTTGGCAATCACCAGAACAGGGTTTGGTTTCACCGGGGGAGTTTATCCCCCTCGCCGAAATGACAGGCTTTATTGTGCCCCTGGGGGAATGGATCCTCAAAGCAGCCTGTACCCAAGCCGTCCAATGGCAACAACGGGGCCTGACTCCCTTGCAAATTTCGGTCAATCTTTCGAGTAAGCAACTACAAAGCCCCCAACTGGTGCCCTGCCTCAAGGCAATTTTGGCGGAAACGGGGCTTGAGGCCCGCTGGCTCAAACTAGAACTGACCGAAAGTGCCCTAGTGGAGAATGTTGATTTTACGATGGCCCAATTTCGGCTGATTAAGGAACTAGGCGTGGCGATCGCCATTGATGATTTTGGGACGGGTTATGCCTCCCTGGGGTACCTGCAACATTTTCCCTTTGATACCCTCAAAATTGATCGCTGCTTTGTGGAAAATATTCACCAAAACCCTAAAAATGCCGCCATCACCAAAGCCTTGATCAACATGGCCCAGCAGCTTAACTTTTCGGTCGTCGCTGAAGGGGTAGAAACGGCTGAAGAAATGGAATTTTTGCGCCAACATCACTGTTACACCTTCCAGGGGTTTTTCATTAGTCGCCCCCTGCCGACGGCGGCCTTCGAAACATTTTTAGCAAATTATCCAGCCTAAAACTCCGAATCATTACGAAACCCAGTCGTCGTTGCCCGTTCCCCGAGGGAAACAGTTATGCTGAAATTGCGAAAATATTTGCCTCTGTCTGCGGGGTTTGCCCCCAATAATTCACGCCTTATCAAGAAATAGCCATGATGCAAGTCGGACTGCAAGCGCTCCTTAGTGATGCCCATTTGGATGCCACCCAGGCCCAGAGTCAACGGCAACTCTCCCTCTCCATTGGGGCGATCGCCAGTGATTTCCAAGACGCCACCCTGCCGCTCAATCTTTGTTTAGTGCTCGATCACAGTGGTTCAATGGCTGGGCAACCCCTCCGCACCGTTAAAGAAGCCGCAATACAACTGGTTGACCAACTGCGGGAAGGCGATCGCCTCTCGGTGATTGCCTTTGATCACAAAGCAAAGGTGATTGTCCCCAACCAAGACGTCACGGACAAAGCCCACATTAAAGCCCAGATTGATCGCCTTGAGGCCGCCGGGGGCACCTGTATCGACGATGGTATTAAGCTTGGGTTACAGGAGCTGGCCAATAGCCCCGGTAAACGCGCCGCCCAGGTGTTTATGCTCACCGATGGCGAAAATGAACATGGCGATAATGGCCGCTGCTTGGAAATTGCCGCCGTTGCTGCCGAACATGGCGTCACCCTCAATAGTCTCGGTTTTGGCGAAAATTGGAACCAAGATGTCCTCGAAAAAATTGCTGATGCGGCCAATGGCAGCTTGGCTTATATTGAAACCCCCAATCAGGCCCTCACCGAATTTGAACGACTCCTCCAGCGCGCCCAATCGGTTGGTTTAACCAATGCTCAACTGCTTTTGCAACTTTCTCCCGGTAGTCGCTTGGCAGACCTCAAACCCCTCGCCCAGGTGGCCCCAGAAACCATCGAGTTGCCCGTGGTCAAGGAAGGCGATTTTTACGGTGTCCGCCTTGGGGATCTCTTAACCGAAGCGCCCCGGATTATTTTGGCCAATCTCTATATCGACCAACTGCCCCCCGGCCACCAAGCCATCGCCCAGGCCCAAGTCCGCTACGATGACCCGGCCACGGGCCGAACCCGGCTCATTTCGGAAGCGATTCCGATCACCGTAGACGTCCAAGAAAACTATCAACCAGCCCCGAATCCGGTGGTGCAGCAATCGATTCTCGCCCTTGCTAAATACCGACAAACCCAACTGGCCGAAGACAAGCTCAAGGCGGGTGATCGCCAAGGGGCCGCAACCCTCCTCCAAACGGCGGCAAAAACGGCGATCCAATTGGGCGACACCAATGCCGCCACCGTCCTCCAGCAAAATGCCACCCAACTCCAAGGGGGCCAAGACCTCTCCGAAGGCGATCGCAAACGCACCCGCATCGCCGCAAAGACAATGATTCAACCTTAATCTTTAGGAAACCACCCTACTCGTCAAATTCAACTTGGAGCGTTGTCCCTTCAAAACTGACCAAATCCCCGTGGCGTAATTTCCGTTTGCGGCGGGTTTCTGTTTCTCCATTGACCTCCACGAAGCCCCCCTGGATGACCATTTTGGCCTGACCCCCCGTCGCCACAAGGTTCATAATTTTCAGAAATTGATCAAGCTGAATTGTGGGGTCGTCGGTCGGCATCTGGGTCATCGGAGTTAGACAAAAATAAAAAATTTAGAGGGTTTCAGCAAAGAGAGTCTGTACCTCTTGCCATGCTGCTTGGGCGGCCTGTTCATTGTAACTGGCACGGCGATCGCAAAAGAAGCCATGGCCTGCCCCTTCATAGCGAAAAATCTTGTGCTCGACTTGGTGTGTTTTTAAAGCCGTCTCGATCTGATCTACTTGAGCCGCCGGAATCGACGCATCGGCCATCCCAAAGAAACCGTAGAGTTTGCCTTGGATTTCAGGGGTATAGTCCAGGGTTGTCTGGGTTGCTTCCCCAGGACACCAGGTGGTAATCCCAGCACCATAAAAAGACGCTGTTGCCTTAATCTCCGGCAAACTGGCCCCCAAATAGACCACATGACCACCAAAGCAAAACCCAATGCTACCAACCCCCGTGGGCTTCACCTGGGGCAGATCATAAAGATAATCAATGGTTGCCTGGAGATCACTAAGTAGTTCTGTGGCCTTAGTCTGTTCTTTGTATTGCCGTCCGACTTTCACGTCTTCTGGGGTGTACCCTGTTTCAAATCCTGGGGCCAACCGTTGATAAATCGCCGGGGCGATCGCCACATAACCCAAGCGGGCAATGCGGTCAGTGACATCACGAATGTGGCCATTAACCCCAAAAATTTCCTGCACCACAATCACAGCGGGCAAGGGTTCCGCACTAACTGGATAGCTCAAGTAAGCCGCAATCTGCAGATCACCATTGGGAATTTGAACCGTTTCTGTTTGGAGTGGGGACATCACAAAAACACTGGATAAATAACTTCGTCGTTCCCATTTTAGAAGGTGCTCCCTGCGAAATTGCTTTGCCCATAGTCACAAAAAAAGAGGGAAAGACTCCCTCTCTTAAAAAATCCATGTATTGAACTTAAAAGTTAAATATTTTGCCCTAACGCTTCGGCAAGAAGGCCATCGGGTTAACTGCTCCCTGACCCTTCGGATGAATCTCAAAATGGAGGTGTGGGCCAGTGCTAAAACCAGTGCTCCCCATGGCTGCAATTTGTTGGCCTTGCTTGACCTGTTGGCCTTTGCGTACCATGATCCGGCTATTGTGGGCATATAGCGTGACACTGCCATCACCGTGGCGGATCTTGACGAGGTTGCCATAGCCGCCGGAGTTCCAGCCAGCTGTAATCACTTCACCATTGGCCGCTGCAAAAATGGGGGTGCCTGTGGGGGCAGCGATATCAATCCCCCGGTGCATCCGACCCCAGCGGGGGCCATAACCAGAGGTAAAGGTTCCTTTCGCCGGCCAAATATAACCATTGAAGATTTCAGCGCCCGGTAAATATTCATCGGGAGAGGCCAGGGGAGGCAGATCCGGGCTCACGGTTTCACCAACAGAGAGACGCAGAAGCGCGTTGTAGTTGGCGACGTTGCCAGGAGAAGCCGCTGCAATTTCCTGGGGCGCTTCGGGCACTTCCACGGTGCGGGGGGCCGCAGCAGAAGGCTCAGGTTGTCCTTGCCATTCTGGGTTAACTACCGGGGCCGGTGCCGCAGCGCGCTCATTGCTGGTGAATTCGACATTGGGAGCCGGAACCTTGAGGGCAATGGGCGTTGATTGCTGTTGATATTCCCGACGTAGCCGCGCGATGTCAGTTTTAAGCTTTTCTACGGCGGCTTCCGTGGTGATTCGGTCGCTGTCCGGTGCGGTTACAGAACTAGTTTCTGCCTGTAATTTGGGCTGCGGCAGAGAAACGGCATTCGCTAGGGTTGCACTATTACGATTCACGCCTTGGGTTACCTCCATTTGGGGAACAAGGGCCACAAATTCTTTTTGGGGCTGGGGTTGCTGGGCGCGAGCCGGAATCGCTAGCTTTTGGTTGACGTAGATTACGTTGGGATTGAGCAGCTTATTGGCGGTAATCAATTCACGCCCTGAGATGCCATAACGACGGGCGATCGCATATAAAGTTTCCCCGGGACGAACCACATGGGTTTTGGGCACGGCATTGGTGTTTGCTGCAACCAAGACTTCCGCTGGGGCTGCTGGAGTAGCGGCCTTTTCTTGGGGACGCACCAGAGGCGTTGAGGCATTGCTCTGGGCTGGCGGAACAGTCAGGGTGACAGAGCGGGCCTGTTCTGCTTTTTCTTCTTTTTTCGCTTCCAATACCAATTCAGGGGTAGGAGATTGGAGCTGGGGGGGTTCCGGTAAACGCTGGGGGCTAGAAACCGCATTGTTAGCGATTAAGGTTTCCGGTGTGTGTTCCGCTTTGGCCGTGGGCGCACTGAAGTCCTGGGGTTTCGGTACAGGAATTGTGACAACGCCCTTGGGGGCAGCGGTGGGTGCCTGGGGAGTCAAAGCAGTGGAGCTAACCAAGGTTTCGGGTTGAGGTGCCTCTGTTTTGGCCTCAAAAATCACCTTTTCCACAGGCTGGCTTTTTAGGGCTTGAATACTTTCGACGAGTTTGTCCTGTTCGGCGCGTAATGTAGCGGTAGGTGCGTCGGCCTCAAGGCGGGCAGAATCGGCATCCATGAGGGCTTGGGAAGGAAGCTCAAGGGCGGCAACTTCGACGCTGGGCTTGGGGAGCGTGGGTTGCTCACTGGGGGCGATCGCCGGAGAGTCAATCTCATAACGGGCGATCGGTTGTTGGGAAGGGGCCGGAATTTTTAGTGCTTGCCCAACCACTAGAGTACTTTCGACAGTGAGATCGTTTAAGGTGGCGATCGCCTCAGGGGCCACGCCATACCGTTGAGCAATGGACCAAAACGTATCAGCTTCAGCAACAATGTGCTTGATGGCGGGTAGTTCAGGCTCAACCCTACTGACAGAATTTGAACTTACAGCAGCGACGAGTTGGGGGGATTCGACCTCCGGAGCCGTTGCTAAAGTAACTGGAGCAGGAATCATAAATGTTTCTCCTTGGGAAAAAAGACGGTCTGTTCGTGAATTGGGCAAAGCCGTTACTTCCGTGGTCAACACCGAAATCGGTGAAATTTTTCGTAGCCCTCAATGGGAAGACAAAAAATGTGAGAAGTGAGGCACGTTTTCCAGAAAACCAACAAGACTCCAGGGGGAGCAGGCTGATGGGAAAACAGATGCTTGGTTCGACTTTACCGACGTTGCCAAAGCTGCAGTACCTTCAGGGGATACAATGCGGTGCTTTTGGGATACGTCCTTCAAAAACAACCTCCTACTTGTGTCGAGCAGTGGTTTCATTCTGCTTCAACTGAAACAATTGAAGTAACAATTCTACCGACTTCTCGTGATTGAGATCACTTGAATTGGACATTTGGTGAATGTCTAGGAAAGGTTACCCTGGTTTCTTCTTTTTAACAAGTCTGGGTTGATATATTTTGATTTTTCTGGGGGAAAAACACTGGGATCAATGGGTAGTCCAGGATACAGAACAAGGGTGATTTCAGTTAATATTTAGTTGCACTTTTCCCCACTGGCGATCGCCTAGCATATTTTTTTGGTTTTGACAGCTTCTCTAGCCAAGACACCTATTGCATAAGTTTTTTAGGCTTTCTAAGTACCCATTTAGCGATAGTATTTTTGTTTTAAAAGAATAAAATCTCCACCGATTCAGGGGAGATCTGTTAATGTTTTCGGCGCACTACGGGGGGGCGGTGATAGAAATATCTTATCGGGGAAAACTAAAGCCCTAATTGACGCCGCACTTCAAAGAGACCCACCGCTGCACTCACGGAAAGATTAAGGCTCCGAACATGGGTCTTATTGATAGGAATAGTTAGGGTTGCATCGCAGCGTTGGAGCAGTTCTGCGGGGAGGCCTTGGGTTTCGCTACCAAATAGCAACCAGTCATCATCTTGGTAGGTGAATTCTGTGTATTGGCTCGTGCCCCGGACGCTGTAACCCAGGAGACGCCCTCCTCTGGTGGCCTGGGCCTGGAGGAAATGCTCAAGGTCGGGATAGAAAGAAAGTTTGACATGGGGCCAGTAATCTAGGCCGGCGCGTTTTAGGTGGCGATCGCCAATTTCAAAACCTAGGGGGCCGACGAGGTGTAATTCCGTATTGGTCGCCGCACAGGTGCGGGCAATATTACCTGTATTGGGGGGAATTTGGGGGTGAACAAGAACCAGTTGGGGCATCGGCGCAGATTAATCAAAAAAGTCTTACAAACAGTTAAAGATACCCATTCAAGCACCTAGGCCACAAGGGCAGCGGGTTCGCACAAATATTGGGCTAATTCTTGATCGAGGGTTTCGGCTTCGGCGATCGCCTTTTGGATAATCATCTCTAAAGGTTGACCTTGACGATGGGCCTGGAGCCATTGTTGAGCCTGATTCCCCTCCCGGAGTAACTTTTGCAACGGGCTGAGAAAACAAGCAAATCCCGCCTGTTTCGCAAAGGGATAGACTTCTGTATAAATTTCTTGGATCCAATCCACCGCTTGAATCGGCTGGCCTGTGCGCCAGTGATAGAGGGTCGCCTCTAGGCTAGATTGGGCCGCCAGTTGCTCATTGGCATCGGTAATTTCCAAGAGGCGGGCTGGATTTAACTGACTGGACTTGAGGGGGTCGAGGTGGGGCTGGGCTAAAAGCTGCTGGATTCTTGCTTCGACGAAGGCGACAATGGCCAGCAATTGCAGGGGATGGATCACCAAATCACAAATTCTCAATTCCAAACGATTCAGGGAGTAGGGACGGCGATCGCCATTGGGACGCACCGAAGACCACAAATGTCGGACATTTTGCATCGTCCCCAGGCGGAGTTGCTCATTAGTCCAATCAATAAAATGTTGATGGCTGGTAAACAACGGCACCTGGGCCGGGGTTTTCGGGAACACTTGCCAGCGGCGGGAATGGGAACCCGTCACGCGACCATCTAGAAACGGCGAGGCCGCACTCAGCGCCAGGATCAACGGCGCTTCGAGGCGCATTAACCGACAGGCCCGCATCAAAATTTCTGGATCCTCAATGCCAATATTAATGTGGACACTGGCCGTCACCACATCGGTGCCATAGGTCTGTTCAATATAGGCATGGTAGGGATTTTGAGGATCCGAGCGAAAAAAGCGACTCGCATCACCGAGAGAGAGGGTACTGCCAGGAATGAGGGTGTAGTTCCCCAGGGTTTTTAAAAACTGACGCAGTTGCAGTCGGGGCTGCAAAATTGCACAGAGCAAACTTTCATAGCTGCAACAAGGGGGCGTAGTGTATTCGACATTGCGATTATCAGGTTCCCGCACAAAGCCTTCAAGGGCCTTTACCACTTGATCGGAGAGGCCGATAATTTCTCCGGTGGGGGTGCCTGTGTAGATTTCAATCTCTAAACCTTTTGATAGCAGCAAAATGTATCCTCAAATCCTGGCAATGGGGGATGAATCATGCAGATTATCCAGCAATACACTATTTTATGCTGCCCTTCTCTCTCCTTGTGCGAAAATTTCTCCCTGACGGTGGGGAATTTTAAGTTAATATACTCATTCTCTTAATAAACGCCATTTTAAAATTGCTTTAGATCAAACCATGAGTCAATGTACAGTCCAGGATAAAGCCGCTAATACACTACCCCTAGATACCCGGGTAAAATATCTCTCGATCCAAGCGGAATTGGAACTATTGCTCCAACAAATCCGGTCTAATCCCCAGAAGCAGGAGCGAGCCTAGGGTAAATGGGGCGTCATGGTTTTTCATTGGGGCCATGGCTCCTTATTTTTAGATTTTTAGGGATTTTTTGGCGGAAAACGAAAGGGCGATCGCCTTGTCAAGGGAAAAATTAAGTATTTCTTTAGAAAGGGCAACCAAAGATACAGAAAAAAAAATTGCCCGTGTTAATCTGAGATACCTTACGGCTCCTCAGCCATTTCCCTTAAATTTATTTTCTCCCTGAACCCCTCCTCCATGGCAAATTCCATGACCCCTAGCACTCCAGTCGGCAAAGTTTACCTTGTTGGGGCAGGCCCCGGTGATCCTGGCCTCTTTACCCTAAAGGGCAAAACCCTCCTCGAAATGGCTGATGTGGTTGTTTATGATGCCTTGGTCAGTGAGCCAATTTTGGCGATGATCAATCCCCAGGCCGAACGGATCCATGCGGGGAAACGCCGGGGCAGACATTCACTCCCCCAGGAAGAAACCACAAAAATTTTGATCGAAAAAGCCCAGGAATTCGCCATTGTGGTGCGCTTGAAAGGGGGCGATCCGTTTGTTTTTGGGCGAGGCGGCGAAGAAATGGCCGATCTCCAAGCCGCAAATATTCCCGTCGAAATTGTCCCAGGCATTACCTCTGGCATTGCCGCTCCCGCCTACTGTGGCATTCCCCTCACCAGCCGTGGTTATAGTTGTTCGGCAACCTTTGTCACAGGCCATGAGGCCGCTGGCAAGTATCGACCCCAGGTTAATTGGCAGGCAATCGCCCAGGGTTCCGAGACCCTTGTGATCTACATGGGCATCCACAATCTGCCCCAAATTATTCCCCAGCTCCTCGCAGGGGGCTTAACCACAGACACTCCTATTGCTCTAATTCGTTGGGGAACGCGCCCGGATCAAGAAGAACTTCTGGGTAATCTTGGGGACATTGTCCAAAAAGTCGAAGCAACGGGCTTTTCTGCGCCGGCGATCGCCATTGTGGGTCGCGTGGTAGAACTCCATCCCCAGTACGACACCCTGTTACATGCGACAGATTAAATCCCCTGATTTTTGGGAGAATTTCACATTTTCGCTGTAGTCTACGGGGCAATCGATCACCGCTGGCACATCCTGGGCTAGGGCTTCTTTTAAGGTCGGCACAAGGTCGGCGGCGGCAGTAATCCGATAACCCTTGAGGCCCATACTTTCGGCAAACTGCACAAAATCGGGATTGCCAAACTCCACAAAGGCTGGTGCGCCGAACTGGTTAATCTGTTTCCAACCGATCAAACCATAGCCACCGTCGTTAAAAATTAGGGTGACAAAATTCGCCCCAATGCGCAGGGCCGTTTCTAGCTCCTGGCAGTTCATCATAAATCCCCCGTCCCCCGTGACAGCCACGACATTTTTTTCTGGGTGGACTAATTTAGCCGCCACAGCCCCGGGAATCGCAATGCCCATCGCCGCAAATCCATTGGAAATCAGGCAAGTATTGGGGCGATCGCAATGGTAATGGCGGGCCATCCACATTTTGTGGGCCCCCACATCGGAAATGACGATATCCTCTGGGGCCATCACTTGGCGGAGATCGTAGATGATTTTTTGGGGTTTGACCGGAAAACTAGCATCGGTGCCGTGGCGTTCATAGTCCTCCCGAATCTCAGCCCGGACATTGAGAAATTTTGGCGCGGTTTTGCCCTCACGGTCTGTGCGTTTACGGATTTCATTTAAGGCATCACCAATGTCGCCGACAACTTCTGTGAGGGGAATATAACTACTGTCAATTTCGGCAGCCACTTCACCAATGTGGATAATTGGGGTTGTTCCCTCTGGGTTCCAGCGTTTGGGGGAATATTCGATCAGATCGTAGCCCACTGCAATTACTAAATCGCTCTGTTCAAAGGCACAGGTGACAAAATCGCGCTGTTGGAGTCCCACCGTCCACAGGGACAGGGGATGGGTGTAGGGAATTGCCCCTTTGCCCATAAAGGTGTTGACCACGGGAATATTCAGCTGGGTGGCAAAATCGGTGAGGGCTTCGGCGGCATCGGCGCGAATAATGCCATTACCCACCAGAATTAAAGGACTCTTGGCATGGGCGATCGCCTCGGCAGCCCGGTTTAAACTCCGGCTTGAAGCATAGATTTTTTCACGACCATCCCGCTGGAGGGGCTGACCTTCTACGGGCATCGCCGCAATATTTTCAGGGAGGTCGATGTGTACGGCCCCTGGTTTTTCCTGCTGGGCAATTTTAAAGGCACGACGTACCACCTCCGGGGTCGTGTTCGGCCGGACAATTTGTTTATTCCACTTGGTGACGGGGGCAAACATCGCCACCAGATCAAGATATTGGTGGGATTCAATGTGCATGCGGTCGGTACCCACCTGCCCTGTAATCGCAATCAGGGGAGCCCCATCGAGGTTCGCATCGGCAACCCCGGTCATTAGATTGGTAGCCCCAGGCCCCAGGGTAGACAGACAAACCCCCGCTTTTCCGGTTAAACGACCGTATACATCGGCCATAAAAGCGGCACCTTGTTCATGGCGGACGGTGATAAAGCGGATGGGAGACTCCTTAAGGGCTTCGAGGATATGGAGATTTTCTTCCCCCGGCAGCCCAAAAATATACTCCACCCCTTCATTTTCTAGACATCGGATCAATAATTCTGCAGTATTCACGGGCGATCGCCTCCTCAGGCACCAAAATCGTTGGGATAAAGTCGGGGGGTTATTTTAGCCACACCGTTTTGGCATTCACAAAGGTGCGAATCCCAGCGAGGCCCAATTCTCGCCCATAACCAGAGCGTTTCGTCCCACCAAAGGGGAGGCGGGGGTCAGATTTCACCATGCCATTGATAAAGACGGCCCCAGCATCGAGCTCTTGAATAAAGCGTTGTTGTTCTGCTGGATCATTTGTCCAGGCGCTGGCCCCTAAACCAAAGGGAATATCATTGGCGAGGGCGATCGCCTGATCGAGATCTTTAACCGTAAAGACCATCGCCACCGGCGCAAACAGTTCCTCCTGGAGAATCTTTGCCCCTGGGGGAATCTCCGTCAAAATGGTCGGCGGATAAAAATAACCGGCGCGGTCTAGGGGTCGCCCGCCCAACAAAACCTTGGCCCCAGCGGCCACCGCTTGATCCACTTGGCGGCTGATATCCTGCAAGATGCCCTCCGTTGCCAAGGGGCCGATATCCGTCTCCGGTGCCATGGGATCGCCAATCTTGAGACTGGCAAATTTGAGCTGGAGTTTTTCGAGAAATTCGGCGGCGATCGCCTCGTGGAGAATAAATCGTTTCGCGGCAATACAAGATTGACCATTGTTCATCGTACGGGCTACAGTACCGACCTCGACTGCTTCATCGAGATCCGCCGACGGAAAGACCACAAAGGGATCACTGCCACCCAGTTCCAACAGCGTCGGTTTGATTTCCTGGCCCGCTAGACTGGCTAAACTCGCCCCCGCTGGTTCGCTCCCTGTTAAGGTGGCGGCCTTCACCCGGGGATCTTTAATCACCTGCTCTACCTGGGACGCGCCAATTAACAAGGTTTGAAACACCCCTTCCGGAAATCCTGCCGCCTCTAAAATCGCTTCCACCGCCAGGGCGCACTGGGGCACATTGGACGCATGTTTTAACACCGCCACATTCCCGGCCATTAATGCTGGGGCGGCAAAACGGAAAACTTGCCAGAAGGGAAAATTCCACGGCATCACCGCGAGCAGAATGCCCAAGGGCTGATAGCACACATAACTTTCTGTGGCCTGGGTTTCTGTGTATTCGTTGGCCAAAAACTGTTCACCATGTTCGGCATAGTAGCGACAGACGAAAGCAGATTTTTCGGCTTCGGCGATCGCACTTTTATGGGTTTTTCCCATCTCAGTGGTCATAATTTCTGCAAACTTACTGGCATCCCGTTCGAGGATGGCCGCTGCATTTTCGAGCCACTGTCGCCGTTGGCTAAAACTGGTGCGCCGATATGCTTGAAATGCTTCCTGGGCCTTGGCTAATTTTGCGTCAATTTCTGCTGGGGTCAGGGCTTTAAAACGCTGACATATTTCTCCGGTCGTGGGATTGATCGTGGCGATCGCCATAACTCTCTCCTTTGCCGCTGCGGGCTTGAGGCCTCCACTCTTCTCAGTGTAAGCGGGAATTTTTGCAATTTTTAGCGATACCGATAAACCTAAACAATCCGTGACATACACCCGACACGGATATTTTTATCGGAAAGTCGGCGTAAAACCCTGCCTCTTTTAGAGCGGGGATATAAGCCGAGCGACGACTCGACTGAGCTCGCCGAAGTCTGACCAACGGGAAGAAGCAAACTACATTTTCTGTTTTATTTTAAAATATCCAGCATAAACATTGGAATGGTCGAACTAATGCTGATTCTTGAGTTTAAAGTCAAAGGTAAACCGGCTCAATACAACGCCATTGACGAGGCTATTCGGACAACTCAGTTCATCCGGAATAAGTCTATCCGCTATTGGATGGATAACCCCAATGTCACGAAGTACGACCTCAATAAACAATGCGCAGTATTGGCCAAGGAGTTTCCTTTTGCCAATGACTTAAACTCTCAGGCTAGACAATCTGCCGCTGAACGGGCTTGGTCGGCCATCAGTCGTTTCTACGAAGACGTTCGGCTGAGCGCTCACGTCGAAGCCTGCAAGAAGAAAGTCTCAGGGAAAAAAGGCTATCCCAAATTCCAAAAGAACTGCCGCTCTGTGGAATACAAAACCACGGGGTGGAAACTGGAGGACAATCGTAAATACATCGTCTTCACTGACAAAAATAAGATTGGTCGATTGAAACTCTTGGGAAGCCGTGACCTGAACTTTTACCAACCAGAGCAAATTAAGCGGGTGCGATTAGTGCGCCGGGCCGATGGTTACTATGCCCAGTTTCCGGTAAGTGTAGACCGTCAAGAATCAGTAATGCCATCAGGAAAAGCGA
>NZ_CAWLTV010000060.1:0-75625 GCF_963864045.1 Picosynechococcus sp. NKBG042902
GATAAGAAAAAATTTGGAATTTTAAGTCCTTAAGCCCCTCAATCTGGATTTGACAACCACCTCCCTACGTTTGCTCTCGATTAGGTGAGGATTTCAGCGAGTTGGTTTTGCTCCCAGAGTTGTTTGTAGAGTCCGTCTTGGTTGATTAGGTCTTCGTGGATGCCGGTTTGGACGATTTTGCCGTGATCCATGACGAAAATGCGATCGCCTTTGGCGGCGGCGGAGAGCTGGTGGGTGATGAAGATGACGGTTTTGTTTTGGGGGGAGTGGGAGAGGTAGTCGAGAATTTCGGTGGCCGTTTTGTTATCGACGCTAGATAGGGCATCGTCGAGGATGAGGACAGGGGCATCAATCATGAACGCGCGGGCCAGGGAGCTACGCTGGCGTTGTCCACCGGAAAGGGTGATGCCGCGTTCACCGACAAGGGTGTTGTATTGCCTTGGGAAGTTCAGAATTTCGTGGTGAATTTGGGCCTGTTGAGCGGAAGATTCAATTTCGGGTTGGTCACTACCGGGTAAACCATAGGCGATGTTGTCGCGAATTTGGCTACTGAAGAGAAAACTCTCTTGGGGTACATAGGCGATCGCCTGGCGTAGATCTTGAAGGCGAATATCAGTGAGATCTTGCCCATCGAGGAACAGTTGACCGGGTTCAATATCAATCAGCCGCGGCAGGGCATTAGCAAGGGTCGATTTCCCTGCCCCAATAGACCCCACAATGGCGATGATTTCACCGGGGTTAATGGTGAAGTTGAGATCATCTAGGGCTGGACGATTGTCACCGGGGTAAGTGAAAGAAAGATGCTTGGCAATAATTTGGCCTTCGACTTGGTGACGATCCAAGGGATGGGCAGTGGTGCGGTCTTGGATGAGAGGTTGATTGTCGAGGATGGCTTCGATGCGATCAATACTCACCTCACCCCGTTGATAGGACGTAATCGTAAAACCCAATAAAGCTGTGGGTACAACCAATCGTTCGACCAATAAGATGAGGGCGATAAAGTTCCCCACCGTCAGTTCATCAGCGGTAATGGCCCTCGTCCCAAAGATCAGCAGGATCAATAGGCTGATATAGGAAATTCCTTCAATAATTGGAAAGAGGAGATTCCGAATCCGGGCGAGGCCAAGATTGGCTTGTAGCAACTTTTGATTTTGCTTGTCAAAGGCTTGGCGTTCGTTGGCTTCCTGGGCATAGATTTTGATCAAAGAAATGCCACTCATGTCTTCTTGGATCAATTGACTGAGCTCTGAAAGCTCCTCTTGGACTTCTTTTTGTTCGTCCCGCAAGCGACCACTAAACAGTTGTACCGTGAGTAACATGGCTGGATAAACGGCGATCGCCATCACGCTAAGCTTGCCATGGAGCGACAACATCACTGGTAAGGTCATCGCGTAGGCAAACACTGTATTAGCTAGACTAAGCACGGAAAAACCCAGGAGACGGCGCACATTATCCACATCACTGGTGGCCCGGTTGATTAAATCTCCGGAAGATTGACTGGCAAAATATGCGGGCTCTAGGGTGAGGAGATGTTGGAAAATTTTTTGCTTTAGATCAAACTCCACTTGCCGACCCACACCGAAAATCGCCACGCGGGAGAGCATCCGGATGCCCCACATGACTGAGGCGAGGAGCAACATTAACAAAACAGCACGGGTTAAATTGCCTAGACCGACATCTGTTTGGAGCGAATCTACTGTATTACTAAGGATAATCGGCAGATAAACGCCCAGGCCATTAACGAGAATAAGGGCGCCAATCCCTAGCCAAATGTCCCGTTGATAGGGTTTGAGATAGGCCAGAAGTCGGCGCAAGCGAGAGGAAGCAGCCATAGCAGGTGTGTGATTCTAAAACATGGACAATTCTTCTATTGTGACGGATCGATTCCAACGCTTCATGGAAATGGAGAATTTCTGCATCTCAAAGGTTGGGTAATAATAAAGTGGCGATCGCCTTTTGGGGAAAAGAATTTATGCGGGTAATTGGTTTAATGAGTGGCACTTCGGTAGATGGCATTGATGCGGCTCTGGTGGAGATTCAGGGGGAAGCCGACGCGATCAAGATTGAACTACTCGGCTTTACGACCTATTCCTACGCGCCCCCACTCCGGGAAAAAATCCTCGCCGTTTGTGCCGGAGAAAAATTCAGTGCCTTTGAATTCGCCGCCCTCGATGACGAAATTGCCCACAGTTTTGCCACTGCGGCGAGGCAACTCCAGGAACGTTACGGCAAAGCCGAATTAATCGGCTCCCACGGACAAACTATTTTTCATCGTCCCCCCAACGACAACTTGGGTTTGAGTTGGCAACTGGGTCGTGGTGAGGCGATCGCCCAACAAACAAACTTACCAACGGTGAGTAATTTTCGTCGGGCCGATCTTGCCGTCGGAGGACAGGGCGCACCGCTTGTGCCGAAGGTTGATGCTTACCTTCTAGCTGACCCAACAAAACACCGCTGTATTCAAAACCTGGGGGGCATTGGCAATGTCACCTATTTACCGCCAAAAAACCAGGCTGATTGGGAAAATTACGTGATCGGTTGGGATACTGGCCCCGGTAACGTACTCCTAGATTTAGCGATTCAAAAGTTAACCAACGGTGCCCAAGCCTACGATCAAGATGGAATTTGGGCATCCCAGGGGACCCCCCATTTAGATTTAGTAGAGCGCTGGCTAGCCGATCCTTTCATTGAACAACTACCGCCTAAGTCTACGGGTCGGGAATATTTTGGTGTCGATTTCCTCGAAAAATGCTGGCGTGACGCCCAGGATCTCCAACTCTCAGAAGCGGATTGGTTGGCGAGTTTGACAGAATTTACAGCCTTAACGGTGCAGCGAAACTATGAACTCTTTTTACCGCAACTGCCCAATGAAATTTTTCTCTGTGGGGGTGGATGTCGAAATAGTTATCTCAGAGAACGCTTACAGGCCGCGTTCGGAAATCAGATTCCCGTCAGAAGCACCGATGACCTGGGCTTAAACCATGATGCAAAAGAGGCGATCGCCTTTGCGGTATTAGCCTACTGGCGCATCAAAGAATTTCCGGGAAATCTGCCGAAGGTGACGGGGGCGCAATGTCCGGTTCTGCTGGGAGAAATTCATTGTCCTTACTGAACAAAGGGTTCGAGGGTGGCGACCACTGATTCCGCCAGGGTTTGGAGATGATAGCCCCCTTCTAGGACAAACATCATTGGACAAGGTAACTGCTGGCAAAATTCGCTAAAAGTTTTGTAATCCTGGGGTTGGAGATTCATTCCTGCTAAGGGATCTTTCGCGGTGGCATCGTAGCCCGCACTGACAATTAATAGATCCGGCTGAAACTTTTGCAAGTAAGGTAAAACCACGTCCTGGAATTTTTGGGTATAGATCCTTTGATCTGCACCTGGTTTGAGGGGAATATTTAAAATATTTTGGTGGCGACCATGATGGTGAGCCTGGCCAGTGCCGGGATAAGCCGGATCCTGATGGAGAGAACAATAGACAATCTGGGGATTTTCCTCGACTAAATATTCTGTGCCGTTGCCATGGTGGACATCCCAATCGAGGATCGCCACTTTTTTAACCCCCGCTAAACTCAAAGCATAGTGGGCGGTGATCGCCACATTTCCCAGCAGACAAAATCCCATCCCAGTGCTGCGAGTGGCGTGATGACCAGGGGGCCGCACCAAGGCAAAAACAAACTCCTTTGTCTGAAGTGCTAAATCGACCCCATCCAAACAGGCATTCACCGCCAAAAGCGCCACATTAAAACTTTGGGGTGAAACAGGAGTATCCGGATCCCAATAGCCACCGCCAGATTCTGCCAATTTTTGCAGTTCTTTCAAATAGTAGTCGTCATGCAATTGACGCACCCAGGGCAAAGGATCTCGAAAGGCGATCGCCGTGGGTTCGTGCCACTGAATTTGGTTCGCCCAGGGGACTGTTTTCAGGGCTTGGGCGATCGCTGTTAACCGTCGCGCACTTTCTGGGTGGGAGCGCCCCGTGTCATGGTCAAGAAATTGATCAGAATAAATCAGATGAATCATGGTATTCGCTACACTAAAGCATTGCTAGGAACAAAAAACAATGAAATTTCTCGGTAAATTGATCGGCCTTGGCTTGATTCTTTTGGGCATTTATTTTCTGGGTAAAAATATCTTTTTCACAACCGGTGGCTATCGTTATTCTTTTTGGCGTGGTATTTCTGCCGATCTTGCTGTCATGACCCTGGCTGGTGGCGTCGTTTCCCTCTTCACCCTCCCAAAAGATAACCATGTCTTGGGTTGGATTTTAATTGGGGCCTCAATTCTCTTGATCTTTGCAGGGGGACGCGCGATTCTCACCCCTGTCAGTCTCTGGCAACTCTTTATTTCCCTTGCCTCCATGACCTCCGGTTACCAACTGCTGCGCACTGGCCGAATTAACCTTTAGCATACTGGGATTTTTCATCTGCCTAAATCCTTTGTGACAAAAGCGAAGGATTCTACAAGCCACAAAAAAAGGCGGTTGCTTAGTGCAAATAGCCGCCTCTCAAGATTTTTGATTTTACTGGAGTCTAGCCATCCAGCAGCGCTTCAACAAATTCATAACTAGAGAAGGGCCGGAGATCTTCAATCCCTTCCCCAGCGCCGATAAAGCGAATTGGTAAACCAAGTTGTTGGCTCACCGCTAGAGCAACGCCGCCCCGGGCCGTACCATCTAATTTTGTCAGGACAACGCCACTGAGTTTTGCCGCTTCCGAGAAAACTTGGGCTTGCCGTAGACCATTTTGGCCGAGGGTTGCATCTAGGACTAAGAGGGATTCCACCTGGGCATCGGGAGCTTTTTTATCGACAATCCGCCGGATTTTCGCCAGTTCATCCATCAAGTTTTTCTTATTTTGTAAGCGGCCAGCCGTATCCACCAGCAAAATTTGCGCCTGCCGTGCTTGGGCGGCGGTAATACCATCAAAAACTACCGCTGCGGGATCAGTATTTTTGCCGGGGTTGGCGATTACAGGAGTGTCAGTTCTTTCGCCCCAGACTTTTACCTGTTCGACGGCAGCGGCCCGGAAGGTATCAGCAGCAGCAATGACACAGCGATAACCCGATTGGTTAGCAAGGTGGGCCAGTTTACCGATGGTGGTGGTTTTCCCGGCACCGTTGACGCCAGTGAGCATCCAGACATTGAGCTTGTCGGCTTCGGGAGCAAATTCGGTGCTGGGTAATTTCGCCAAGGGTTTATCGAGGATGTCCCGGAGGATTTCTTTGAGATAGGCGATCGCCGCTTCGGGAGGCAGTGCTTCCTGGCGGAGCCGTTCCTGGAGGGTTTCGATAATGTAATCGGTGGCCTCAATGCCCACATCGGCCTGGAGTAGGAGCGATTCAATTTCTAAGACTGCTTCGTCATTGAGCGGCCCTTGACCCACCACAGCCTTGAGTTGATTGACCAAGCTGCGGCGGGTTTTACCGAGACCATCCCGGAGCTTTTTGAGCCATTCAATTTCTTCGAGGGAAATATCACTGGCATCACGGCCTTGATCAGCAAGCACCTTGGCAGACCAGAGGAAATTTTCGTCAAACTCTAGTCCTTCCGTATCGATCGCCGTTTCTTTGAGCTTTTCGAGGCCGTCGGACTTTTGCATCCAAGCGGGTGTTGCTGGGGTAGTTTCTGGTTCTGGTTCCGCTACTGTCTCGCTATCTGGGGCACTCTCTGCTTCGGCAGCAGTAACTTCTGGTGCTGGCTCTGGGACAACGGGTGTAACGGTTTCGGTGGCTTCGATCTCGGCTGGTTCACTGTCTGGTTCTGGGGAAACTGCTTCTGCTGGGGCTTCCGGTTGAGGAGCGATTTCTTCGATGGTTTCTAGAGCTTCTGCCGTTGGTTCGGGGGCTGGTGTTTCTGGTTCAGTTTCAGCAGGCGTTGATTCTGGTTCTGGCTCCTGGGGTTCTGTGGCTTCAGGTTGAGGGGTCTCAGTTGTTTCAATACCCTTTTTTTCTTGGATATTTTTGTAGGCAGATTTGGCCCAGTTTAGATAGTCAATTTCTGGGGTTGATGTCGTTTCCGGTTCGGGGGCTGCAGGTTCCTCTGGAGGGGATTCTGGCACCTGTTTTTCTGTAACGGTTGGTTCAGAGGTGTCTTGGGATTTGTCAGTTGTCTTGCGCCGAAACCAATCAAAGATAGCCACAGAAATTCCTAGGAGAGTAAATGAACTGTTTTCATTATTATGGCTTGATTGGGGTTTGTAAACGGAGGGTTTCCCGACCGTTTAGGCATTGGCGACGGGGTGGTTTGGTATGATCGAGCGATGGTGTTTTTCCACTAGAAATTCTCTTTTGTTATTTGGCGATCGCCTTTTCCCAGCCTATGAATTTACCGAAGGACGATTTACTCAAGGGCGTTGAAAACCGTGCAGAACTCAGTCGGATCCTCGACCAAGCGGATCAGGCGATTCGCACTTGGGAAATTGTTCAGACGGATTTTCTTTCGCCGCCGGTGCTCTACGAAGCCTTAGAAATTTTTGGCAAGCTCACGGAAGTCCAGGTTGTCCATGGAGGCGGCTACCCCCAAGCAGAACGGCAACGGTTGGCGATCGCCCGCGAAGAAATTCCCCTCGATGCCAGCCATGTGGAAATTGCCGCCTTGGACATTGCCGGTAATTTTTTGTTTGATACGGCGACCCACCGGGATTTCCTGGGTTCGCTCCTCGGTACTGGGCTCGTGCGGGACAAAGTCGGTGACATTCTCGTCTTAGGCGATCGCGGTGCCCAGGCTTTGGTCATTCCGGAACTTGTGCCCTTTTTAGAAACATCCCTAGTGCAGGTGCGCTCCGTACCAGTGAAAACGCGGCCGATTCCCCTCGAAGAATTAAAAGTACGCCCCCCGAAAAAGAAAGAACTCACCACCGTTGAAGCCTCTCTCCGTTTGGATGCCATTGGCTCGGCTGGTTTAGGGATGTCCCGGGCAAAAATGGCCGAGGCGATCGCCAGCGGGAATGTGCGGGTTAACTGGAAAACCATTACCCAAAGCAGCTACAACGTCAAAGCGGGCGATCTGATTTCCCTCAGGGGCAAAGGCCGCGTCGAAGTTGGCGAGATCAACATGACCAAAAAAGAACGCTATCGCGTTAATCTCACCCGTTTTGTTTAGGCTTTGTCTTTGACTAATTTGTAGAGCCGCTTAAATTCCCGCTGGCGTACCCGGTGTTCCACAATCGGCTCTGGGTAATCATGCTGCTGACAGAGTAAACGGGGAATTTGGCCGGTGAGTAAAACCTGAGTATCCAAACTGCTTAGCTCTGGCAACCAGTGGCGAATGTAGTCTGCTTCGGGGTCAAATTTTTGAGCTTGGGTATAAGGGTTAAAAATTCGCAGGGGTTTAGGATCCATGCCACTGGAAGCACTCCACTGCCAACCGCCATTATTGGCCGAGAGATCACCATCAATGAGGGTTTGCATAAAATATTTTTCGCCCCAACGCCAATCGATAATCAAATCCTTGGTGAGAAAACTGGCAACAATCATCCGACAGCGGTTATGCATCCAGCCCGTTTCGTTGAGTTGGCGCATCGCTGCATCAATAATCGGATAGCCCGTTTGACCAGTGCACCAAGCTTGAAATTTCTGCTCGTCATTTTCCCAGGGAAAGTCTTTAAACTCTTCCCGGTATGGCCCCTGGGCAAGTTCCGGAAAGAAAAAGAGACAGTGTTGATAAAATTCTCGCCAAGCTAATTCCTGCTGCCAGGTGGTGACGCCAGCTTCTGCTTCTTTACTGCGGCAATGTTTTAGGGCCGTTTCTGTGGCTTGCCAAACCGTCCGAATGCCGATCGCCCCAAATTTCAACGCGGCACTAAGGCGAGAGGTGCCATCGATCGCCGGGAAGTTGCGATCGCCATCGTATTTTTCAATCAAATTCTCGGTAAAACGAGCGAGTTTCTCCAGGCTGGCAGCTTCCCCCACGGGCACAGTAAATGGTTTGTCCCAACTGAAACCCAGATCAGCCAAACTCGGTAAGGCGATCGCCCCAAGTTGTTTCGCTGATTTCTGTTCTGCATCACTCAGTCCTTGGCAATCTTTGAGGGCCTTAACGGGGGCGGCTTTGGGCTTTTGTGACCAGTTTTTCCAGAACGGCGAATACACGCTGTAGGGCTTTTTCGACTGGGTGAAGACTTTCCCTGGGGCATGGAGGAGCTGATCCCAAAAGGTTTCTACCTTGGCTCCCACCTCACGCAAGGCGATCGCCATTTGGTGATCCCGCTGTTGGGCATAGGGTTCCACGTCCAGATTCCAGTAGACCGTATGGACTTTGAGAGATTCTGCAACTTTGGGCAAGACCTCTAAGGGATTCCCCTGGAAAATCAGCAGTTGACTGCCCGCTTTTTGGTAATTTTCTGCCAATTCTGCCAGGCACGCTAACAGATACTTCACCCGCGCCGGAGCCACATCTTCTTTTTCTAAAATGGCCGGATCGAGGCAGAAAATGCCGACCACCTTGGCCGACTGTTGCCGTGCTTCTGCCAAGGCGACATTATCCTGTAGCCGCAAATCTCGCCGATGCCAATGTAAAACCAGTTCAGCCATCCTTAAAAAATTGCCCCATTCGCTGCGGCTTATATCCTAATCGAGCCACAAAAAAGGAGCAAGGCAAGACCCCGCTCCTGGCATTCATCTCTTTATTATTTCACTGGGAAAAAATTATTCAGCCTTTCCAGAGGACTCTTGTAAACCCATCATGTGGGCGTTGCTCTTGCCGGGGATGACCATCGGATAACAGTTTTCGCCTTTTTCACCCGCACATCCAACAATACAGGGCCATCGTGGGCCAACATTTCGGCGATCGCCCCCGACAAATCATCTGGATGATCCACCACCATGCCCTTTACCCCAAAGGCTTGGGCGAGCAGTTCAAAGTTCGGCATCCCCGCTTCCATATTGGAAGAAGAGTAGCGCTGACCATAGAAGTTTTGCTGCCATTGGCGCACCATCCCCTGCCAGCCGTTGTTTAGGATGACTGTCTTTACTTTAATTTGGTATTGGGCCAGGGTCGCCAACTCTTGCAAACACATCTGAAAGCTTGCATCCCCACTAATACAAATCACCTCTTCGTCGGCGATCGCCACCTTTGCTCCTAGGGCCGCCGGAAGACCAAAGCCCATAGTGCCCAAGCCCGCACTAGAAATCCAGCGGCGGGGGCCATTCTTCAGGAACTGAGCCGCCCACATCTGGTGCTGACCCACATCCGTCGTGTAGTAGGCATGGGGAGCCTGGCGGTCTAACTCCACGATCACCGACTGGGGCGAGATCGAATCCGCAAAGCGAGGCGCGACCAAAGGATGTTTTTCTTTCCAACCTTGAATTTTATTGAGCCATTCTTCCGTGGGCTTATTACCGAGGGGTAAACCCTTGCCGCCTAGCTGTTGCAACATTTCAATCAACACATGGCGCACATCACCAACAATGGCGACTTCCGGTAAGCGATTTTTACCCACCTCAGCGGGATCAATATCGATGTGAATCACCTTCGCTTCCGAGGCAAACTCATCTAATTTCCCCGTCACCCGGTCATCGAAACGGGCACCCACCGCAATCAAAAGATCACATTCACTCACGGCGAAATTAGCATAGGCCGAACCATGCATCCCTAACATCCCAACGGAGAGGGGATTATGTTCATCAAAAGCGCCCAAGCCCATCAGGGTTGTAGTCACCGGAATTTGGAACTGTTCGGCTAATTCTTTAATTTCTGCGTGGGCACCAGAGGTAATGGCACCGCCACCGACGTAAAGCAATGGCTTGCGGGATTCAGAAATTAGACGTACCGCTTCCCCAATTTTGGAGGTATCTCCTTCGGTGCGAGGTTTGTAACCAGGGATATCCACATCACCGGGTTCAACGGGAATATATTCACACAGTTCCAGGCCGACATCCTTGGGGACATCTACTAATACAGGGCCGGGCCGACCCGTACTTGCAATGTAAAAGGCTTCGGCAACGATCCGGGCCATATCTTTCGGATCCCGCACCACATAGGAATGTTTCACTACGGGTAGGGTAATGCCAAAAATATCTGTCTCCTGGAAGGCATCTGTACCGATCGCCGCGCGGGTAACTTGGCCTGTAATCACTACCATGGGAATTGAGTCCATATGGGCTGTAGCAATCCCTGTGACGAGGTTTGTTGCCCCAGGGCCAGAGGTACCAAAACAAACTCCCACTTTGCCAGTTGCGCGGGCATAGCCATCGGCGGCATGGGAAGCTCCCTGTTCGTGGCGCACAAGGATGTGCTTAATTTCTCCCCGTTCTTCCACTGGGTGTAGGGCATCGTAAATGGGCAGGATCGCACCACCGGGATAGCCAAAAATGTATTCGACACCATGGCGCTTGAGGCTATCGATCAAAATATATGCACCGGAACGAACCTCTGAACGGACAGCAGTCTCAGTTGCTGCGGGGGAAGTTGTTGAAACCACGGGAGTTACCTAAGGAATAACTTAAAGGACGAAGAATACACCAGAAATAAGATCTCTGCTTCCCTATAATTTTTTCCGATAGGGGGATAGATTATTTTGGCGTTTTGTTGTATTGAAGCCTACATTTTAAAAGAATTCATGCAGACTGTCGAGATACTGTATCATAGGCTGCTTTTAACTTAGATCAGCTTATTTTTGAGAAGCAATCCCCTGTAAAGGGTTTGTTACATGGATGTCAGCGAACAATCATGAATGATACCCCTCTAACTCCCCTATGAGGGGAGAATGGCACCCTCCGGCCTGGCGGCCACCTCCCTCAAGGGAGGTATTTTAGGAAGTTTTCCAGAACACCGGCCAACTGTTCCCCTCTTGAGGAGGGGTTAGGGAGTGTTAGCTCTAGGGGAAAGACACCCCTCTAACTCCCCTCCAGGGGAGAACTTTTATGGCATATCCCTCAGAGGAGGATTGAAGGACATTCTTGGGTGGCTTGGATGAGGGGATAAAGGGGGCCAAGCTGTTCACTGCCATTGGTGCCAAAATCACTGTGGCACAGATAAATTTGGGTATCAGCGCGGGCCAGGAGGTCTTGGATAATATCCTGAAGCCGTTGGCGATCGCCGTGTTGTTCTATTGCCAGAGACCAAGGCTCCCCTTGCCAACTGCGTTGAAACACACCGTAGCCAAACAAAGTTGCGGCACCGCCTTTTTCCCAGAGACGTGATCCCGCATCCAGCCAAAACTGATAGGGGTGATGGCGACGGGCGGAGCGGTATTGAAAGATGGTGACGAGGGTAATGGAATTGGGGGATTGGTGGTTAAAGTTGTACTGGGGACGGGGATTGGCAGTAATGGTTTCTGCTTGTATTAGTTGCAGCAGGTCAGCGAGCTGGGCTGTCGTTGTGTCTTGACTCCCTATGCGATCGCCACATTGCCAAAAGTGTTGGGCGGTCTCGCTGAGTTCCCGCAGGGTTGCCAGTTGGCCATAGCTGGGGGCAAGTTTTTGGAGATAAAAGGTTTGGATTGCCTGGTTTAGGGTCTGCAAAATGCCCTGGGGCGTAATTTGATGGGTCGCTTGGGTTTGCTCGATCCACTGGCGGATGACTTCGTAGGCTTGGGTGGTTTGATAACCGAGGCGATCGCCCCTGGGCATCGTCGTTGCTGGGAGCAGTTGGGGCCGCTCCGGGTCGGGCTGGAAACAATAGTCCACCAACAAACCAGCCCGCACGGGATCGATTAATGGCTTTTCGCTGGCGGTCTGGGATAGCATCATGAGCATTTCCGCCACAGCTTGGCTCTGGATTAGCCGTCCACTGCCCGGATAAATTAACGCCAACAAAGTTAACAGCGATCGCCCCCAGGGAAAACTCGCAATGGGCCGCTGTTCCCGCAGGGGTTCTAGAGGAATTTCGGCGGCGAGGCTCTCTATCAAGGTATAACGGGCCACCTCATCGAGACCAGGCGCAATAATCGCAATGTCCGCTGGCGCAACTCCCTGATCTTTCACTAAAAATTGAATCTGCTCACTGACCCGTGTCAGCAGTTGGGCGCGGGCAACCGTTTGAATGGATTGGATGGTGGCGGGTAGTTGTCCCCCAAACTGGGGTTGGGTCACAGTCTTTCGAATTTGCGCTGTGAGGGTCGCCCCCAGGCCCGATGGTCGTTCTAAGTGAATCACCTCGCATCGTTGCGCCAATTGGCCCCAATAATCAGGATCACCGCTTAAACCGAGGCGAATTCTCCCGGCGGGATTTTCTGTAAAGACTCCGGTGCAACCTTGATTCAATAAAATGTCCGCTAAATCCTTGGCGATCGCCGGATAATCTTGGCCATCATCGGCGAAAATTGCCCCAAACCGTTGCCCTAGGGACGCTTGGTATTGTTCATTTTTGAGTAAATATTGCCCGTAGAGATTGTAAATAATGCCATAGGTGAGAAAACCTCGTCCTAAGCACCAATCCCGCCACTGTTGGATCAGTTTTCCTGCTGTTTCTGTAAATTCTTGGAGGTTTGTCTCTGCACCAATGGCCACCGTGCCTGTCAGTAGGGATAATTGCCCAGCTATCAGCCGTTGGGGAATCTCTTCTAGGGCAATGCCCGCCGCCCCCGCCAGCAGCAAAATATCCAATAGTCGTCGCACCAAGCGATTCTGAAACCGCTCATTGGGCAGTAACTCCCAGGTAGCTAGGGTGTCGGCCCACAGTTCCCGCGCCAACTTTTGTTCCATCTCTGGCCGCAACCGCAGGGGAAAGGGGGGGGCGATCGCCAACTGTTCGCAGATTAGCGGGAAAAATAGCTCTACCTCATCGGCCATGAACGCAACTGGGGTTTTACTCACAAAAGGATAGCTGCCGCGAATTTCTTGGTGAATCCAATCCGCCAGTAGCCGCTGATTTTGATTATTTGCCGCCAAGACTAATAATCCCGGCACCAATACCGCCTGGGGATCCTGCCCTGCCACCCAAGCTTTTAGCCGCGCCACCAATGCCGTCGTTTTCCCAGAGCGCGACTGACCCCGTAACCAAATTGCCCCCATCAGACCCCCAAACAATCCCATCTACTTCGATTACAATAACCAACTAACACAAAACCTCCCCAAAATCCTCCCTAGAGGGAGGTGGCCGTCAGGCCGGAGGGTGTCACTCCCCTAACCCCTCTCAAGAGGGGGACAGTTAGCGGGTATGCTGGCAAGACCGATAAACTTCTCTCCATTAAGGGGAGTTAGAGGGGTGGCCCCTTCAGGAAAGTTAGAGAGGTGGCCCTTATAAGGAATCCCAAAAAATAGTTTGTGGGTGTCTGCCCAGGCCATACAAGAAAATCTAAACCCAATGAATCTAAGCACTTTCATCAAAAAAGCCCGCCGCTGGTTTTACGACACCCCAGACCGTGCCCTGGAGCAAGCCTACCGTGCCGCCCTCAATATCCAGGCCATTGAACTCGAACACTTTGGTGGCAAACCCGTTTCTGGCCGCAATGCCGACTATAGCGACAGTGTGATCCGCTATTTCCAAGGGGAAGTGCGCAAACAACTCAAAATTATCGAGGTGCGCCTGCGGGAATTTCGCTCCTTTAATACTGTCGTGCCCGTCTCCGAGGAAACAATCCAAAAAAAAGCGAGCAATATCTACTACCCGGATGCTGCCGACAAGCCGACCCTGATTATCGAGAAACTGCGCTTCATTGACGAAATCACCGGACGCTATGGCCGTGGTCTGTCAAAACAATCCGTTGCCCTTGTTCCCCTCAATGACGAGACTGTCCAAACCAATGGCGATCGCCCCGATGACAAACCCAAGGTGGAAACGGTATCGGACAAAACAGGTCTCGTACCCCGCTCCATTATGCGGACATTCTCCCGAATCCAGCGGGAGATCGATCCCAAGTCCAACGAAGCAGAAGCAGAAGTCGTCACAAAATTTCGGCGATCGCGCAACAAAACCGCTGTTTCGATTCGGTTTCTCCTCACCCTCGTGATTGTGCCCTTGTTGGTGCATCAGCTCGCGAAAATTGCGATTACGCCTTTCGTAGAGGAGCATTTTTTCACAGAGGCAAGCCCGGCATTGTTCGTAAATTCCGATCTTGAAAATGAAGCTTTTGAAGAGTTAGAGCATTACCGAGCAACTTTAGAAATGCGGCAGTTGGTAGGGTTAGCGCCAGCTCTCACAGAGGCAGAAATTACCGAAAAAATCCAAGAAAAAGCGACGGAAATCGCCCAGGATTATCGCGCCGAAAGTTACAACGCCTACGAAAATATTTTTTCAGATATTTTTAGCTTCTTTGCTTTTGTGGGGATTTTGTTAATTAGTAAGCGCGAAATTGCGATGTTAAAGGGCTTTTTAGATGAAATTGTCTATGGCCTTAGCGACTCGGCAAAGGCATTTCTTATTATTTTGTTTACGGATATTTTTGTGGGTTATCACTCCCCCCATGGTTGGGAAATTATCCTTGAAAATGTGGCGAAACATTTTGGTATTGCGGAGAGCAGAGATTTTAATTTCCTTTTTATTGCAACCTTCCCTGTAATCCTGGATACGGTCTTAAAATATTGGATTTTCCGTTATCTGAATCGTATCTCGCCTTCTGCCGTCGCCACGTACCGCAACATGAACGAGTAAAAAATCCTCCCTTGAGGGAGGTGCCGCAGGCGGAGGGTGTCATTCTCCCCTGGAGGGGAGCTAGAGGGGTGTTTGTCTTGAGGGAGGTGGCCGCTAGCCGGAGGGTGTCTTCTCCCCTCATAGGGGAGCTAGAGGGGTGTCACTGGAGGGGAGCTAGAGAGCTGTTATTATGCAGACTTTTCCTGGGAACGTTCCGCTTCAAACATCAAGATATGCTCCCCTAGGGACTCTACGGTTTCGCCCGCAAATAACTCATCTCGCGTCCTTAAAAATGAATCATCAACTAATCCTTCCCCCGTTGCCTCAATCTCTCTTCGCATTTCACTTAAAGCTTGCCACCAAAGTGTAGGCGATGATCGCTCGGGGACAACTTCTAAATAAACCAGTGTCCCGTCTGGCACATCTAATGATTCTAGTAACTCAATTTGCTGACCCCGTTTAATCCCTTTAATCTGCATCCTTAAGTTTTTCTTTTCTCAGTTAGCCCAATTTTATCTCAGCAGTAGAGGAGAATAATCAACTTGGGTCAAGCAGATAGAATCAAGATAATCATCGAGTACGATAGTAACGACTATGCAACATTTAGAACGCATCACTCTAAACCCTCAAGTGATGGGCGGTAAGCCTTGTATTCGCGGTTTAAGGGTAACGGTAGGAACGGTTATTGGTCTGATGGCGGCAGGTTATTCGATAGAAGCTATCTTAGAGGCTTATCCATATCTGGAGAGGGAAGATATTCTTGCGGCACTAGCCTTTGCGGCCTGGCGTTCTGAGGAATATGAGGTCAACGTAGCAACGGCATGAGAATTATTATTGACATGAACCTTAGCCCA
Organism: Picosynechococcus sp. NKBG042902; assembly: GCF_963864045.1. Classification (NCBI taxonomy): domain Bacteria; kingdom Bacillati; phylum Cyanobacteriota; class Cyanophyceae; order Chroococcales; family Geminocystaceae; genus Picosynechococcus; species Picosynechococcus sp. NKBG042902. The sequence goes on from NZ_CAWLTV010000060.1 coordinate 15,367, forward strand.
CTCTGGGTTCCATATCTACAAAAATATGGGTTCAAGGTGAGCCACTGGTCAACAATCGGTAAGCCTAATGCACCTGATACAGTGATTTTTCAATGGGCAAAGGAAAATCAAGCGATTATTTTTACGAATGATTTAGATTTTGGGGCAATTTTGGCGGCGTCCCAAGCAAATTCACCGAGTGTATTTCAGGTACGCACTCAAGATTTGCTGCCTGTATCGATTGGACAAATCGTTATGGAGAGTTTGCAAAGATTTTCGTCGGAATTGAAATCGGGAGCGTTGATCACGCTAGATTTGAAGCGAACAAAGGTCAGGATTTTACCTCTTTAGATGGTTTGTCAGACAGTATTTTTCGAGGAAGGCGGGCGATCAGCGGGATTGTTATGCAGTTTTTGAAAAGCTGGTGCAGAATGGGTTTTCCCCTCGGAATATGGCGGAGCTAAACCAGTGAGTTTAAAACATAAATTTTTTATGACGTGTTTGATATTTCTGATAATTTGAAAGCACTCTCAAAGAATCTTTTTGTCTTTGTTATGTGAAGAAGCTGAAAAAAAGGCAATAAAAAACGCGGCTGTAGAAACCGCGTAATAGAAAGAAGTTTTAGATAAAAACCGAAACGGGAAAAGAATTATTGACCAACATTCTGAGCGTTATTTCCAACAACAACTTCATTAGCTGCGCCTGTTCCCCGACAACTAACAGGATCATTGGAATTGTCAATACCGTTAATTTCAGTAACATCAATACCAATAGTTTGCGCAGTACCTCCATCTAGTAAAGTTTCTTCTTCACAAAGAATCGCTACTGTCGTAGCCTCTTCTGTATCTGTTGCTGGAATGACATAAGTAATACCAACATAATCACGCACAGCATCTTGATTATTGGCAACACCAAAGGTTGCGGAAAACTTATCCCAACCAGGGAAGCCATTGCGGGTGTCTGCAGCCTCGCCATATGTTACACCAGAATTTGTCGCAGGATCAAAACTATCATCAAAGTCGCCACCAGTAAGTGCCGCTGCTGCGTTTGTATCACCGTAAGAATAATTTTCTGTCTCAATACTTACACCAAGCCCAAGACCATTAATATTATCCGAAAAAAGTTGTCTTTCTAGATAATAGGATTGTTGACCACGATTGACTGCACCAAGATTTTGTTTTGCTTCAGATTGACGCGCTTTGTTTGCCTGATTCAAGAAAGAAGGCAGAGCGATGGCAGACAAAATACCGATGATGATGATTACAACGAGCAGTTCGATCAGGGTAAAACCTTTGTCAGCTTTCTTCTTGTTGAGTTGTTGCAGAAGCTTAAAAGTGAAATTTTTCATTTGGGGGCATCTCCTTATCCCGGCCTCAACCGGAATCATGTATCCGTTAACCCTAAATTACCCACCCACTTTCTTTTCCTATCACCCCCCCCAAAAAATAGATCTCCCCTTCGGGGGGAGATGCCGTCAGGCAGAGGGGGGGTTCCCAGGGGAGTTAGAGAGGTGTTCTCAATAGGTTACTGGTTAACCCACCCCAACCCCTCTCAAGAGGGGAACAGTTGGCCGGTGTTCCGGAAAGTTCTAAAAATCCTCCCTTGAGGGAGGTGGTCGAAGACCGGAGGGTGGTATCCCTAGAGGGCTGTCCAAAAAAAAGTAGAACGTAAGATTAAAAGAAAAACCATCCTTCCTATGCGCCGTAAAATTCTGCCCTACAACAAACATCTCGTCGGACGCGCCCGCCAACTCCGCAAAACTATGACCAAAGGCGAAATAATCCTCTGGCAACACCTCCGCAAAAAACAAATCCTTGGTGTCAGCTTTCTGCGCCAACGCCCCATCGACCAATTTATCGTTGACTTTTATTGCAAGGACTGGATGCTCGCCATCGAAATCGACGGCAGTAGCCACAATAGCCTCGCTGCCCAAGAACGAGACGCTTATCGCCAAGCCAAACTCGAAGCTCTAGGCGTTTCTTTTCTCCGTTTCAGCGAATACGATGCCCAAAATCACCCAGAGGCGATCGCCGAAACCATCAAAACCTGGCTCCTCACCCACCCCAAAAAAAAGTTCTCCCCTTGAGGGGAGCTAGAGGGGTGTCTCTTTAGGGAGAAGGTTGTCAGCATTTTGTGATAGCAGCAAAAGTCCGGTTTTTTCAAGCTTTTTCCAGGGCAATGTCAAGCTATAATCTGCCTTGATTCATCTATATACGGTATTTAAACTATGGGTCGCGCAGAAAAAGTTGTCCTCGCCTATTCCGGCGGTGTCGATACATCCGTTTGTATTCCCTATCTCATGCACGAATGGGGCGTCAAGGAAGTAATTACCCTTGCCGCAGATTTAGGACAAGGCGAGGAGCTAGGCCCAATTAAACAAAAAGCCTTAAATTCCGGGGCTGTGGTTTCCCTCGTTGAAGATGGCCGCGAAGAATTTATTACCGATTACGCTTTCCCCGCGATTAAAGCCAATGCCCTCTACGAAAATCGCTATCCCCTCGCCACCGCTTTAGCGCGTCCCCTCATTGCGAAAATGCTTGTCCGGGCCGCCGAAAAATATGGGGCTGATGCCGTTGCCCACGGTTGTACCGCAAAAGGGAATGACCAAGTGCGTTTCGACCTGGGGATTTTGGCGCAAAACCCAGAAATCAAAGTGCTCGCCCCAGCGCGGGAATGGGGCATGAGCCGGGAAGAAGCGATTACCTATGGTGAACAATATGGGCTGACCTTCCCCGTGAAAAAATCTTCGCCGTTTAGTATTGATAAAAACCTGCTCGGTCGCAGTATTGAGGCTGGCCCCCTCGAAGACCCGATGTGCGAACCCCCCGAAGAGGTTTTTGAAATGGTGAAAGCTATTTCTGACACCCCCGATGAACCGGAATATTTAGAGATTGGTTTTGAAAAAGGTGTCCCAGTGACAGTGAATGGCGAAGCCCTTGGCCCGGTGGCTTTGATTTCTAAGTTAAATGAGATCGTCGGGAACCATGGCATTGGCCGGATCGACATGATCGAAAACCGCGTTGTGGGGATTAAATCCCGCGAAATCTATGAATCTCCGGCGATGTGTGTCCTGGTGGATGCCCACCGCGATTTGGAAAGTTTAACCCTCACCGCCGATGTGACCCAATACAAACGCGGCATGGAGCAGACTTATTCCGAGTTGATTTATCGGGGTCTGTGGTTCTCGCCCCTGAAGCAAGCCGTAGATGCGTTTATTGAGCAAACTCAGGAACGGGTTACGGGTGTGGTGCGCCTCAAACTTCACAAAGGGACGGCGCGGATCGTCGGTCGTCGTTCTGAAAAATCAATTTACACGCCGGATCTGGCAACCTACGGGGCCGATGACAAGTTTAACCACGAGTCAGCAGAAGGGTTCATTTATATTTGGGGTTTGCCCACCCGTGTTTGGGCTCAGGCCAATAAGTAATTGACACCCTCCGGCCTGACGGCCACCTCCCTCTGGGGCCACCCTTCTAGCTCCCCTCAAGGAGAGAAGTTCATAGGTCTTGCCAGCATACCCGCCAACTCTTCCCCTCTTGAGAGGGGTTAGGGGAGTGACACCCTCCGACCTAGCGGCCACCTCCCTCAAGGGAGGATTTTTTGGGCCACTTTGCTTCTGGGGAAGATTTATGATGGATAGGATGTAGATTATGGGCGATCGCCTCAACGGAAATCACCTAAATGGAAATCACATTTTTAGGAACCAGTTCTGGTGTGCCGACCCGGGCACGCAATGTATCAAGTGTGGCGTTGCGATTACCGCAGCGGGCCGAGGCTTGGCTCTTTGACTGTGGCGAAGGAACCCAGCACCAACTTCTCCGTAGTGATCTCCGTTCGTCCCAAATTAGCCGCATTTTTATTACCCATATGCACGGCGATCATATCTTTGGGCTAATGGGTCTGATCGCCAGCATGGGCCTTGCGGGGACGGGACATCCCTTAGAAATTTATGGCCCCCCTGGTTTAGAAGAATATCTGCGGGCCTGTGAAAAGTATTCCTATATGCGCATTGGCGATCGCCTGCGAGTACATTTAGTCAAACCCGGCTTAGTCTTTGAAGATAAAGAATTTCAAGTGACCTGTTTACCGCTCAAACACCGGGTCACAGCCTTTGGATATCGGGTGACTGAAAAGGATCGTCCCGGCAGATTTAACCTCGCTAAAGCACAAAAATTGGGGATTCCCCCAGGCCCCATTTATGGCGACCTCAAAAAAGGGAAAGTCGTCACCCTCGACGATGGCCGCAAAATCAACGGTTCAGACCTCTGTGGTCAACCGGAAATTGGCCGAAAAATGGTCTATTGTACCGACACTGTTTTTTGTGAGGCGGCGGTGGAGTTAGCCCAGGATGCCGATGTCTTAATTCACGAGGCAACTTTCGCCCACAAGGATGCAGAGATGGCCTTTGATCGCCTCCATTCCACTTCGACGATGGCCGCCCAGGTTGCCCTTTTAGCCCAGGTGAAACAACTGATCATGACCCACTTTAGCCCCCGTTATATGCCGGGAAATGAGCTGACGTTAGATGATCTTTTGGCTGAGGCCCGGGCTATTTTTCCCAACACAATCATGGCGAAGGACTTTTTAAACTATGCGATTCCACGCCGCAAGGCCCTAGCCCAGAGCTTACATTAGGGTGAGGATGCGGATTTTCGAGAGTTTATCGGCTGCTAAACCGTCTAATTCCTGCAGTTCTAACCAACCCTCTTTAATGAGTTGAGCGAAGGTAAAGACGAGGCTTTCGGGACTGAAATCGTATTTGCCATCTAGATAATGCCGCCGGGCACTCAAAAAGTCATTGAGTTGCCAGAGATCAGCGGGGTCTGCGGCGAGGGTCGCCTGGCGTTTTGCTTCGGCCATCACTGCGGCAATTTCTCGGCGGTAGGATAATTCAAACGCTTCTTTGGCGATTGTTTTTTCTTGCAGTGACCATTGAGTATTCGCAGTGGGCATCGTTAGCATGGGTAAGTAAAAAAGTGAATTTTAAAATAAGTATCGTTTTGACTTTAGTAAGTTCAAACTAATGGGCTTGATTATAATAAGTTATGTATCAAAAGCGCAGTCTAGATTCTCATAATTCCGCAATTTGGCGGCGATCGCCGAGACACGAATACCGCTCAAGCGACGTGCTCACAGGAATTTAAGGTTTTTATTACAATTTTGTTAAGAAACACCGTGATCCGGTAGCTGAAACCAAGGTTTATGGGGATGGCGATGGTGTTCTTCGTGAAATGTGCCGAAGTGGTAGCAGCTTAAAAATGACCAAATTCGCCACCCAATTGACTGTTTCCTGATGCGTTTAGGGAGAGAGGGGCGATCGCGGTGGGGCAAATAAGTCCCAAAGAAAAACAGTTGCCAAGAACTGAGAAAAATCGGTAGCAGGCAAAACACAAAAAAATTTTCGTAGGGCACATCACCCAGCATATTTAACGGTAAGGCGATCGCCCCGAAAATTAGCATAAATCCCCAAAACTGCCGCCACGCTAAATATTTCCCCATAAAATGCCAGTACCATAGCAGCGGATGACGGTGCCGCCCATTATGAAAGTCCGGGTCTCCGGGTTGGGCAGGGTGGCGATGGTGCTTAGCATGGTTGCGAATACAGTCTGTGTAGGACAAGCAAGCGTACAAACTGACCCCCCAACGGCCCAGGCGATGGTTCCAACGGGGAGAACTCGGCAACAAATTAGCGTGCATGGCATCGTGGGCCAAAATAAATAAACCTGTGTGGAAAAAAGTTCTAACGAAAATTCCCGCAACAATCCCAGACCAGGACAACCCCATTAGCGGATGGCTCAACCAATACACAGCACTTCCCAGCCAAGCCGAGAAAATGGCGATCGCCCACAATAGTCCCAGACCCTCTTCTTGCCGCATCAATTTCAAAATGTTGCCTCCAACCACGCCATACTGACAAAAAAACGCCCCAATTGGGACGTTACCAGGGATGAATTTATTGAGAATTAGGGCAATTCATCCAAGCATTCACTACTTACGCACAAGGTTGAGGAGTTCCTTTGCAGACGCGAGCAAATCAACGGCCACAAAGAAGATTTTCCCTTCCGGATTGAGGAGGAAGCGCCAAGCGACATTCATGCCTACCGCCGCACCAAACCAGGGCGTTTCACAGGTACCAGTGACTTTAATTTGGGTGTAACCATCATCAGTAGGTTCTACAACCCCTTTCTTCGGGTTGAGTTTCAGATTTTGACATTCCTCTTGAAAGAAGCGTAACACTGCATCTTTGCCGACAATCGGACGTTGGAACGGCGGCTGGAGAGCACCATCTTCTGCAAAGAGGCTGATCAATGCGGGAAAATCATTAGCATTGAGGTTGGTCATGTACTGGTTAATTGTGGGGTTATCGACACCTTCAATTTCGATTTTTTCCCGCTGTGCAATTTCCGTCGGCACGACAACCGGCTCAGAAACACGCTGATAGCCTTCCATCTTGGCTGGGTCAAAACCCATATCCACAACGGCATTTCTCAGAACCGTAATTTGTTGACCGGGTTCGAGGCTACGGATCGTATCTAAAACCGCAGAAGCATTGGCAGACAGCTTGTAGCCAGCGGGAATCGGTGCAACACTGCCTTCTTCCATCCATTCGCCGAGGCGGTACCAGAAACCGAGCTTAATATTTACAGACCAAGTCGCATAGGTGCGGTTGATAGGCGTATCGATACGGTTCGCCAGGTCGCACATTACCTGGGCTTGATCCTTAAAGGAGAGCTGCTTGATTTGCAAAAGGGTAGATTCTGCAAACTGCATATTTGCCGCACCAGGAGCAGCAATAGTGATTGACTTACCCATTTCCAGGTAAGCGAACCAGATTAATGCCAGTTGATCCTCTGCACTCAGCTGACTAAACCGAGCGCTGGTGGCCGGCACAACATCCGCAGTTAATGTACTGGGGAAGATGTTTCTTGCTGCATCGAGAGTATAAGGCATACAAATGTGCTCCGTGAAAGTTTAGTTTTTGTCCTTGAGTCAAGGTTAACACACAAAAACTTAACAATTGTTTACATCTTGGATAAGAATATGTTGGCAATGGCATTACTTTTGATTAGCCAAAGTGGGAAACTTAGACAAGGCAAGCCTTTTGGATCTCATCGACACTTTCTCAATTATCTAAGGCTAATGTCAAAATTGTTCTATGTTTAGCGCTCAGATTAAGGGGAAGGCAATGGAGAAAATTGTGGCTGGGTACAAGGATCAGCTAACGGATCTGATCCAACGGTACAAAAATCAAGTGGATTTTCTAGCGATTCGTTTGGAACAGTCAGCGGGGAGCAGTATTGTTTTGCGGTCAAATAAGATCGAGACCCTCAGTGAAAGTACCTCCCTTGGGGGCCAGGTGCGCGTTTGTCACAGAGGTGGTTGGGGGTTTGCGGCCTTTAATAATCTCGAAAATCTGAAGCTCCGGATCGAAGAGGCGATCGCCGCCGCGATTTTAATCGGTGATGATGAAACACTTTTGGCTCCCATTGACCCAATCCAAGCGGTTTGCTCCTTACCCCTAAGCGGAAGCGACCCACGCCACATCCCTTTACAACGGAAAAAAGAATTATGCGATCGCTACAGTGATTTGCTCTTGAGCCAGAGCGGTAAGATTACCAGCACCAGGGTCAGTTACGGCGACAGTACCCAGCACACCATCTTGGCGACTTCAGAGGGCACCCTGATCGAACAGTCCTGGGTTGATCTAGAAATGCGTTTTTCCGCCACGGCCCGTGATGGAGAAACGGTGCAAACCGGGCGGGAAACCACCGGATCCCGCAAAGCCTACGAAGATCTAGAAAACCTCGATGAGCAAGTTAAAGGCGCTGCCCAGCGGGCCGTTAACTCATTGACCCTCCCCGCAGCCAAAGGCGGCACCTATACCGTTGTCATTGACCCCATTTTGACCGGGCTATTTGTCCACGAAGCCTTTGGGCATCTTTCCGAAGCGGATATGGCCTATGAAAATCCCGATCTCCTCGAAACCATGAGCATGGGCCGACAATTTGGTGGCGAAGATCTTCAGATTTTTGATGGAGCCGCCCCAGCCGGCCATCGCGGCAGTTATCTATACGATGATGAAGGCGTTCCGGCCAGCACGACCCAATTGATTCAAGATGGCAAACTTGTGGGCCGCCTCCATTCCCGCGAAACCGCTGGCAAGCTTGACGAAAAACCGACAGGCAACGCCCGCTGTTTGAACTATCACTATCCGCCCATTGTCCGCATGACCAACACCTGGATCGAGCGGGGTAAAACGCCCGTTGCCGACTTACCCACGGACATCAAAGAAGGAGTCTACGCGAAAAACTGGCTCGGCGGCATGACCAATGGCGAAATGTTTACCTTTAGCGCCGGGGAAGCTTGGATGATCCGTGATGGCAAAATTGCTGAACCCGTCAAGGATGTCACCCTCTCTGGCAACGTCTTTAAAACCTTGAAAAATATTGAGGCGATCGCCGACGATTTCTACTGGGACGAATCCGGTGGTTGCGGCAAGGGGGGCCAAAGCGGTTTACCCGTCGGTTGTGGCGGCCCCTCCCTGCGCATCCGTGATGTCGTCGTCGGCTAAACATCCTCCCTAGAGAGAGGTGGCCGAAGACCGGAGGATGTTCCGGCTCCTAAAAGATCCTCCCTTGAGGGAGGTGCCGTAGGCGGAGGATGGTATCCTCTTGAGGGGTGCCTCAGTAGGCTGCTGGTTAACCCACCCCTTACCCCTCCCAGGAGGGGATAATTGGCCGGTGTTCCGGAAAGCCCCCAAAAGATCCTCCCTTGAGGGAGGTGCCGTAGGCGGAGGGTGCCATGCGTGCCGCTACAACAAAGAATGTTGAATTTTCAAAATGCTTGTGCCAGCATAAAGAGGTTCTACCGGATAAAACCTGCCGGAGAATAGGAGGTGATGCCCATGAATGACAGTAGTAACAACATGGGTCTCACAGTTAAAGTAAATCGGCTGCGTGCCGGGGCTGTTCTCTAAAATTTTGCTTACTCCGTTGAGTAGGTTAAGAGAGTCGGAGTTCCTTCCGGCAGTCAGATTTTAACTAAAGAGACCCGACTAGACCGCCCTTGCTTCGTTATCGTAGAGATAACCCTAGTAAGGGCGGATAGTTTTTTAGAGGAGGTTTTCTCCATGGCAACCCGATTGACCGACACCGAAATCCAAGCACAATTGAGTCAATTTCCTGAATGGTCAAAGGTTGATAACAAAATTCAACGCCGATTTAAGTTCAAAAACTTTGTTGAGGCCATTGACTTTGTAAACAAACTCGTCGAACCGGCCGAAGCTGCCGACCATCACCCCGACATCGAAATTTCCTACAACAAAGTCACCGTAAACCTAACCACCCACGACGCTGGCGGCCTTACCCAAAAAGATTTTGATCTCGCCGGAACTTTCGATCAACTGTAAACGTCAAAAGCCGCCAACACCTCAAACAAAACCTTAAGGAAAAACATCTGGGAAGTTTTTAGATTTTCTATCTGGAAGAAAAAAAATAAGCGCAAGCACTCTATCGATTCAAAATCCAGGAGGCTATGCTGTAACATTTCTGACAAAACTTCTCAGGTAACTTTTACTTAATGGATAGGTAAAGGAATCATCAAAAAATTCTTATGACGAATCCATTCCCAATCCAAAATTTTGAGCTAATATGATTGATACAAAGGCCTAATCTGAAATCTCAGAATCTAGTGCCTAATGTGTGAGGAAAAACAAATGAAAACATCTTTATCTCTCTGGAAGTCTCTATCCATTGCTTCTGCTGCTGTCGGCGTCTCCGTTACCACTGCTGGCACCGCCCAAGCCCAAGCAAATAACAGCGAACTTCTCAATCAAGTCAACACCTACAGCCAAGGTAGTGACATTGCTCAGGTAAACAGCGTTTTCCAACTCAGCGATGTTTCTCCCTCTGACTGGGCTTTTGATGCGCTTCGTAACCTAGTCGAAAACTACAACTGTATTGTTGGTTATCCCGATGGCACCTTCCGTGGGAACCGTCCCCTTAGCCGTTATGAATTTGCCGCTGGTCTGAACGCTTGTTTACAACAGATCGAGCGGATGATCCAAAACGGCAGTGATGGCCCCACTCAGGAAGATCTCGCTGCACTGCGTCGCTTGATCAACGAATTTGAAGCGGAACTGGCTACCCTAGGCGCTCGCGTCGATGACCTCGAAGGTCGCGTTGAATTCCTTGAAGATAATCAATTCTCCACCACAACTAAACTGAAAGGTGAAGTTGTCTTCGCCATTGGCGACAGCTTCGGTGACACCAATGCACTAGACTTCGAGTTTGAAGGAAACCCTCTTACTAATGACTCAGTTGGAAATCTAGGCGAGGCTTTGTCGAATCTGAACATTGTTGGAAACGATGATGATGATACTCAAACGACTTTCACTGACCGCGTTCGCCTCACCCTTGAAACCAGCTTCACTGGTAGAGACACTCTCATCACTCGCTTGACTGCTGGTAACTCCGCGTCTTTATCTCCTACCTCACTCGGCCTCGTAGACCCAGATGGCGAATCAGGCTTACCTGATATTGGTGCAGGTCCTGGCTTCCAAACCTTCAACCTCGACAACGGCAATGATGTTGTCATCGACTGGTTGGCCTACTACTTCCCTCTCCGCAGAGCGAATGTTTACCTCGCAGCTTTTGGTGGTCTCCACAGTGACTACACCAGCACAACCTTCGGCGCAACTGGCCTTGAAGACTTCACCGGCGGTAGCGGTTCTCTAACTCAACTTGCTGCATCCAGCCCCATCTACACCATTGGTGGTGGTTCCGGTCTTGGTTTCAACATGCCTCTTGGCCCCGTTGATATCTCCTTGGGTTACCTCGCTGATGAAGCAGCCGATTCCACTGAAAGCAATGGTCTGTTCAACGGTGAATACGGTGCACTAGCACAGATTGCTTTCAACCTCGGCGATCGAGCTGAGTTGGGTGTAACCTACGTCAACAGCTACCACGACAGCGGTGCTATCTATGACTTCGGTGGTGGTTCTGCAGTAAATGGTACAGCTTGGGCGAACGCTCTTGGCTTGTTCGGCACTGAAGCCAATAGCTACGGTGTTCAAGGTAAGTTTGACATTACTGACCGTATTTCCCTCGCTGCTTATGGGATGTACACCGATGCTAAAGTTGCTGGTACAGACAGTGATTTTGATATCTGGAGCTACGGTCTTGGTGTAGCCTTCAACGACCTCGGTAAAGAAGGTAACGTTCTTGGTCTCTTTGCTGGTGCTCCTCCTTACCTCGCAGAAGGTGATCTCAAGACTCCTCTGCAGGTTGAAGGTTTCTATAAGTACCAACTCACCGACGGAATCTCCATCACTCCTGGCGTAATCTGGTTGAAGGATGCTGCTCAGGGTGTGCTGGGTGAAGAAGATGCCATCATCGGTACTCTCCGCACTACCTTCACTTTCTAAACCAGTTAACTTTGTTTAGACAGATTTAATTCTCACACTTTTTGATTTTGAGAAAGCCTCGCCTCCAGGTGGGGTTTTCTTTTTGGACACCCCCACCCCACCCCTCTAACTCCTCTCTAGGGGAGAGACACCCTCCGCCTGCGGCACCTCCCTCTAGGGAGGATTAATGCTTCTCTAATTCCCTTCATACTCTGTTTTTCTAAGGGAGGGTATTGAGAGAAGATGGTAAGTGATGTCTATAGAATCAGAATTTGATGAGAATTAGTGTTTTTGGGATGGGGCTAATGGGGACACCGATCGCCTTGAAATTGGCCCAGGAAAATTTTTTGGTGACCGCCTACAACCGGACAGCAGAAAAACTGAATCCTCTGGAAGAACAAGGTTTAACGGTAACGACGAATCCCCAAACGGCGATCGCCAACAGTGATTATTTAATTTTGACCCTCAGTGATGCGGCGGCAATCCAAACGGTCTTCTTAGAAAACGCAGATACTTTTTTTACAGGGAAAACAATTATCCAGATGGGGACGATTGCCCCAGAAGAAAGTAAGGCGATCGCCAAAGCAGTGCAAGAACGCCAGGGTCAATATTTAGAAGCTCCCGTCCTCGGTAGTATTCCCGAAGCGAAAAAAGGGACATTATTGGTGATGGTCGGGGGCGAAGAAACATTATTCCAAGCCTGTTTGCCAATTTTTAAAACCCTGGGGCAAGACCCGAAATATATTGGTGTGGTAGGTCAAGCAGCAGCCCTGAAATTGGCTTTAAATCAGTTGATTGCAGGTTTAACAGCTAGTTTTTCCCTGAGTTTAGGATTAATTCAACGGGAAAAAGTCGATCTTGATAAATTTATGGGGATTTTGCGAGATAGTGCCCTCTATGCCCCCACCTTTGATAAAAAACTGCCCCGCATGGGCGATCGCACCTTTGCAAATCCCAACTTCCCCACAAAGCATTTACTCAAAGATACTAGGCTCTTTTTGGCAGCCGCAAAAACCGTCGGCCTTGAGACCACGGGGCTAGAAGGCATTCGAGAAATTATCGAGCAGGCGATCGCCCTAAATCTCGCCGAGGCAGACTACTCTGCTATTTATCAAGTGATTAATCCTGGCCCCACACCTTAGCGACCATTTGATTACGACCACGGGCCTTGGCTTCGTATAGCGCGACATCCGCCAGGGCGACAAATTTTTCTGGATTCGTCGTCACACAGCCTGGTTCAATGGAGGCAATCCCCAAACTGACCGTGACAATCGGCGCTACCAAAGAGCTCTGGTGGGGAATCTGCAAACTGCGGACTTGCTCGATGATATTTTCTCCTAATAATTGCGCCCCAACACCGGGGGTATCTGGCAAGATGACGATGATCTCTTCGCCACCATAACGGGAAACTAAATCTGTGGGTCGCTTCACTTGGCTGGCGATCGCCTGGGCCACCTCAAATAAACAATGGTCGCCAGCTTGGTGGCCATAGGTATCATTGTAATTTTTAAAAAAGTCCACATCAATGAAAATAATCGAGAGGGGAATTTGATTTCGGAGCATCAGTCGCCATTGGCGTTCTAAAACCAAATCAAACACCCGACGATTCGCCAGTTGGGTCAAAGGATCTAAAGCCGCTAACCGTTGCAATTGCACATTCGTCGCTTCCAAACGTTGGTAGAGCTTTGCTTGATAAATGAGGTGGCGCACCCGTTGGCGCAAAATTGTCCAGTGGATCGGTTTGGTGATGAAGTCCGTTGCTCCGGCGGTAAAGGCTTTGGTGACTGACTCATCATCCTCCCGGGCAGTAATCATCAAGATGGGAGTGCGGGCAATCTTGGTGAGTAGATCTTCTGCTTGCTGATAAGCGACTAACTCTTGGTAGAGTGGCAACGTTTCTTGCTGAAACTTTGGGCTTTCTGAAGATGAGATTTCAGTACTAGCTTGTACCTGTCGAAAGATATTACAAAACTCTAAACCATCCATGACAGGCATCATAAAATCCAAGAGGATAATATCTGGCATGGTTTGTTGAAATATCTCTAGCCCCTCTTGCCCATTGACCGCTTCAGCTACGGCATAACCTTCTTTTTCCATCCAAAAACGAATCAGGCGACGCGAAATTGGATCGTCATCAATGACAAGAATTAACGGTTGATCATCCTGCATTGAGGCAGAATCAGCAGTCATAGATTCTAGGGCACAAAAAGAATTATATGGTTATTCTAGCGGGTTACTGCCCTAGCAATCGCCCCTCTAATGTTAATTTGGCGACCTTTCAGAGATTTTCAGTATGATCACCTAAAATATGCTCTAACATGCTATTCCTGTTCGATTTGGGTGACACGGCGCACATTCAATGTGTCACTCATATTTTTAATTTGATTAATGCTGTGGGCCAGTTGTTGGGCATTACGAATTTCAATCCGCAAAGAAATAATCGCTGGTTGGCCGTGGCTCGTTTTCACATTGGTACTCCGCACGTTGATGTGCTGATCGCTCAGGCGTGACAGGATATCCCGCAGGACTCCCACCCGGTCAATGACTTCAATGCGGAGATCCACAGGGTAGACCGGGGCGTGCTTTTGGTCGATGCTGGGATTCCAACTCACAGGAATTAGGCGATCGCCATCGAAGTTTTGCACATTGGCGCAGCTGCGGTGGTGAATAGAAATCCCCTTATGGCTGCGGGTGACAATGCCGATAATCGGTTCGCCGGGCAAGGGCGCACAACAACTGGCGATGGTATAAACCAATCCTTCAATGCCAGCAATGGGGTATTTATGGCTATCTTGGAGGGGCTTGGCCGGTTTCGTCGCTGTGTTTAAAGAAGCCTCTAGTTCCAGTTGGGGGAGATGTTCTTCTTCCTGGTCGCGCACTTGATCCCGCCAGCGGTTCACCACTTGGTTGAGGGTGACTTCGCCGTAACCCAAAGCCGCCAACAGATCCTCAGTGTTTTGGTAATTGCACTTGTGGGCAACGGTTTGCATCGCCTCGGATTTGAGGATCGAATCGAGGCCCGTTTTCCCTAATTCTTTTTCGAGTAAGCTGCGGCCCCGTGCTAAGTTTTCATCCCGCCGCGATCGCTTAAACCATTGGCGAATTCTATTTTTGGCACTGGGAGTAACCACATAATTGAGCCAATCGAGGCTGGGGTGGGCATTTTTTTGGGTGATAATTTCGACGATATCGCCATTGCGGAGCTTCTTTTCTAACACCGACCAACGGCCATTGATCCGCGCCCCTTTCATGTGGTTCCCCACCTCGGTGTGAATGCGATAGGCGAAGTCGATGGAAGTGGCTCCTTTGGCCAGGGCCACCACATCCCCATTGGGGGTAAAGACATACACATCATCTTCAAAGAGATTGTCCTTGAGGTTATCAATGTATTCTTCAGCATCCTTGAGGTCGCTTTGCCATTCGATCAGTTGCCGCAACCAAGTGAATTTTTCGTCTTCGGAGGTGAAACTAGCGGCGGAATGACCGGCTTCTTTGTATTTCCAGTGGGCGGCAATCCCGTATTCGGCGATGTGGTGCATTTCCATGGTGCGAATTTGCACTTCGAGGGGGCGACCATTTAAGCCGACGACGGTGGTGTGGAGGGATTGGTAGCGGTTGGGCTTCGGCAGGCCAATGTAGTCTTTAAAGCGTCCAGGAATCGGTTTAAAGGCATCATGAATCACCGCCAGGGCACGGTAACATTCGTCATTGGTTTCGACAATAATCCGAATCCCAGCGATGTCAAAAATTTCGTCAAATTCTTTGTGCTGTCGTTGCATCTTGTGATAGATGCTGTAGAGGTGTTTTGGGCGACCCTTGATTTCCCAGACGTGGAGGCCCAGGTGACGCAGGCGATCGCGGATAATTTCAATGGCCTCTTCGAGTTTGGCTTCCCGCTCGGTGCGTTTTTCGGAAATGTGTTTTTGCATCGAACGGTAGGCTTCCCGCTCTAGATACTTAAAACAGAGGTCTTCTAGTTCCCACTTAAAACGCCAAATCCCCAAGCGATTGGCCAGGGGCGCAAAGATTTCGCGGGTTTCGAGGGCAATGCGCTCTTGTTTATCGGGGCGCAGATGTTCGAGGGTGCGCATATTGTGGAGGCGATCGGCGAGTTTCACGACGATCACGCGGATATCCTCAGCCATGGAAAGGAACATCCGCCGGAAATTTTCTGCTTGGCGTTCTGTTTTGCTGGAAAAAGTAAATTTGGTGAGTTTGGTTACCCCTTCGACAAGCTTGCGGGTTTCAGCGCCAAAGCGTTCTTCAATTTCTTCGGGACTAACTTCTGTGTCTTCGACCACATCATGGAGAAATCCCGCCGCAATCATTGCGCCATTACCACCCAAGTCGAGCAACAATCCTGCTACGGCAATGGGATGGGCAATATAAGGCTCGCCAGATTTACGGGTTTGACCTTCGTGGAGGGCATGGGCAAAGCGGAAGGCTTCACCGATAAGTTGGCGATCGCCTTCGGAGACCCCGACCAATTGCTCTGGCTGATAAAGGTAATTTTTCAACCAAGCAGGTAGCGGCACATCAAATTTTTCTGTTTCGGATGCGGCAGTTAATTGAACGGAAGAGGCAGTCATAGGAACACAGGGGGGAAGAAAAACAACAACGACAGCGGACTCGATAAAGAAGCTGTAATCAAAGGCGATACTTAGGAAAACCTTAGCCCACACTCCGAGGTAGCCAAGGGAAAGCTAGGGGCCGACTCCTGAGAACAGAAGGATGAAGCGGAAAACTTCAACAATAAGCTTTAAACGAAGATTAAGTTTATTTTAAATACCTTAATTCTCACTGAAAAGTTTAGGTTTGCACAAAATATTTTGGGAAAGATTAATTTTGATACAGTTTTGATGGCTTGTTTGTTCTCTAAATTTGCACTATCTACCCGATGAATTTTTCTGCCTATCAACAATTAAAAATCGATTTGCAAACCCTGGCCACAGATTTAACGCCCCTCCAACAGGAATCGGGGGCTTTAGTCCGTCAGGGCCAAGGGTTCCTCAGCTTTTGGGAAACCCAGTTAGCCCCCCTCACTGGGGAACAGCTTCCTGAAAAAATCTATAGCGCTTGGCGATCGCTCCACACGGAATTGTATCGGGGGTTGCGGCTCCTCAATACCGATTTAATCTTTCTCCAGGGCAGCCGTAGTCCCAGCACCCAAAGCCAAAAACAACAACAGATCCAAGCCCGCCTGGCCCAACTCGATCAATACTGCACAGAAATCATTAAGCTTGGCGATCGCCTGACACCGGAAGCGTAAAGTGAAACTCGCTGCCCTGGCCTGGGGTACTATCGACCCAGATGCGGCCTTGGTGGGCTTGGATAATTTGCCGACAGACGGCCAAACCCAGACCGTAGCCCTCTTGGGTGGCGTCTCGCTTAAGACGAAAATGCCCCTCAAAAATTTTTTCCTGTTCCTCCTCCGGGATACCATGGCCCGTATCAATCACACTCACCTGTACCTGTTGGAGGGTGCGATGGAGGCCCACAAGCCGCACGAGGCCCCCTTCAGGACTATATTTGATGGCGTTATCTAGTAAATTGACAATGACCTGCCGGATCAATTCCCGGTCTCCATAAACCTCCGGCAGATCCCGGGGGATATCTAAAACTAATTGAATTGATTTACGTTGAAACCGCTCCTGAATTTGCTCTGTGATTTGTTGACATAGGGGACTCAGGGCCATCGGCTGGGGCTTAACATCTAATTTGGTCAGCAGTTGCCGTGACTCTTGGAGCAGCTCTGTGATCATCCGGTTCATGATCTGGAGTTGGTTTTTCGCCTGCTGATAAAGTTGCCCCCGCAACCCAACTGTTTTTTCCGTTTCCGGACGTTTTGAGAGGATTTCTAAGGTTTCGATGGCGATGGACGTTCCGGTGAGGGGACTGCGCAAATCATGGGCCAGCATCGCCAAAATTTGATCTTTAAATTCAATTTGCTTGAGGAGAGCTTCTTTTTCCCGTTGCAATTGGAAGATTTCGTCGGACAGGCGCATTACTTCCTTAGAATGTTCTGTCTGGGACGCAGCCAAGCGGCGATCGCATCGTTCAACCTCAGCCAATTGGCGATCGCCAAGCTGTTTTTTTAATGCCGCCACCGTATCCAGCCACTGTCCCCACCAGCGTTCTAGATCGGGCAAAATATTGCTGCCCGCAAACACCTGCAACGGCTCCGGAAAAACCTTGACTAGCGAAGGCGTCGCCACCAAACGATACAATTCCACCAGTTGGGGTTGATCTTTGATATTGATAATTTCTAAAGAAAAATCCGTTTCCTGCCGCAAACGCTCAAGGCAATCTTGCACCCGCTTGATCTCACTCCGATGGGCCAAACGCTCATCCGTAAACAACAACAATCGCAGTTGTATCTCGGCCGTAACAGGTGAAAGTTGAGATTGATCTTCAGCAGACACAGGCAGTTCAAACAAGACAAATTCGCCCCAAGAAAGTAAGTGATCCACAATCTGTCTACCATGCACAATCTAGGGGAAAAGAACAGTTTATGGTGAGCTTACTCCAAAACCCATTGTAATCCGTAGAGGACCAATTACCCCATGTTCCCAGAGCCTCAAACTTGAGTTAGATGCGGTGCATTGACCAAATCGTTTTAGAATCTAATGGAAATTGACACCGACGCCTCAAAATCGTTCAGCAAGCGACTCTTTTTAAGGAAGGAATACCACTATGGCTTTAGGCTACGTTGCCCTCGTTCTCCATGCCCACCTCCCCTTTGTCCGTCACCCCGAAAGTGATTTTGTCCTTGAAGAAGAGTGGTTATTTGAAGCAATTACTGAAACCTATATCCCTTTGCTTCATGTATTTGAAGGGCTAAAGCAAGATGGGATCGACTTTAAAATTACGATGAGCATGACCCCACCTTTGGTGGCGATGCTCCGGGATCCTCTCCTCCAAGACCGCTACGACGCCCACATGAAGCTGTTAATGGAGCTGGTCGAAAAGGAAATTGTTCATAACAAATACAACGGTCACATTAAATATTTAGCGGAGTATTACCACAAAGAATTTAGCGCCATCCTCGACACCTGGGAACACTATGACCGGGATCTCGTGACGGCCTTTAAGCAGTTCCAGGACAGTAACAACCTCGAAATCATCACCTGTGGTGCCACCCATGGCTACCTCCCCCTGATGAAGATGTACCCCCAGGCAGTTTGGGCACAATTGCAGGTGGCCTGTGAAAGCTACGAAGAGAATTTTGGGCGTCCCCCCAAGGGCATTTGGTTGCCTGAATGTGCTTATTATGAAGGTTTGGAGCGGATGCTCGCCGATGCGGGACTGCGGTACTTCCTCACCGATGGCCACGGCATTCTCTATGCGCGTCCCCGTCCCCGCTATGGTAACTATGCGCCGATTTTCACCGAAACAGGGGTGGCTGCCTTTGGCCGGGACCATGAGTCTTCCCAGCAGGTATGGTCATCGAAAGTGGGTTATCCGGGCGATGTCTGTTACCGAGAGTTTTATAAAGATCTCGGTTGGGAAGCGGACTATGAATATATCAAGCCCTACATTATGCCCAACGGCCAGCGGAAAAATACGGGGATCAAGTACCACAAGATCACCAGTCGTGATGGTGGTTTATCCGAAAAAGGCCTTTATGATCCCTACTGGGCGAGGGAAAAAGCGGCAGAACATGCGGGCAACTTCATGTACAACCGGGAGCAACAAATTGGGCGTCTGAATAAGATGATGGGGCGTCACCCGATTGTAGTGTCTCCCTATGATGCGGAATTGTTTGGCCACTGGTGGTACGAAGGCCCCTGGTTCTTGGATTACTTTTTCCGCAAGTCTTGGTACGACCAAAATACCTACCAGATGACCCACTTGGCGGATTATCTAAAAATGGAGCCGACGCAACAGGTGGCTGTGCCGTCCCAATCGAGTTGGGGATACAAGGGATTCCATGAATATTGGCTCAACCAGACGAATGCTTGGATTTATCCCTATCTCCATAAGGCTGCGGAACGCATGATCGAGCTTTCGACGCGGGAACCAGCCGATGAACTAGAAGAACGGGCCTTGAACCAAGCAGCTAGGGAGTTGCTGTTGGCACAGTCATCGGATTGGGCGTTTATTATGCGCACAGGTACTATGGTTCCCTACGCGGAACGACGCACAAAGAGTCATGTGTTACGCTTGGAAAAAATCTATGAGGATGTAAAGGTCGGCAAGATTGATGCGGGTTGGCTCGAAAAGATTGAGAAGATGGATAACATTTTCCCGAATATTGATTATCGGGTGTATCGGCCTTTGTAGGCAGAACACCCCTCAAGAAACACCCCTCTAGCTCCCTTCAAGGGGAGAAGACACCCTCCGGCCTATCGGCCACCTCCCTCAAGGGGAGAAGACACCCTCCGGCCTATCGGTCACCTCCCTCAAGGGAGGATTTTTTTGGACGGTTCGAAAAGTGGCACAGGGCAAGAAAATTTCTGGGATTGGGTCGCCACAATGGTGGTAACAAAGGCGATCGCCCTTGGGGCAGGAGAAAAAAATCTGATGGTTAGTTACAGTTTTGTGAGTTTTGGATTTGGGTCGGGGTTTCTCGCCCTAGTGGTCTTTTTCATTTTGCAGTGGCTCCAGATTCCGGCGGGGAGTTTAGTCGATTGGCTGGTGGGTATTGCCAGTTTTTGGTGGCTGTTGGCGGTGGTGACAATTCCGTGGAATATTTATTTCGAGGCGGAAGAGACGAAGGCCGAGGCGGTGATTTCTCGCCAGAAAAATATCCCCGTTGATGCCCAACAGTTAGCCTATGTGGCAAAAATTGCTCGGTTTGGTTTGCTGTTGGCGATCGCCCTCCATCTGCTTTCGGCTTTGGGATTATATGGTCTGGCGGCCTGGGGCATTAGTCCGGTGGGGTATGTCACAGGCGGGGCAATGTTATTGCTCACAGCATTGCGGCCAGCGGTGCGGGCTTACCAGTTTATTGCCCAACGTCTTATGTCGATTCGCCAACAAATTCAATATCCCCGGGAAGATATGGTGGAATTGCGTCACCGGGTTGTGACCCTAGAGGCTGGGGTTCAAAACCTACAAGAAACAACCGAAAAAAATAGCCAAACCCACCAGGAAGAATGGCATAGCCTTCGACGCGATTTAGCGAAAATGCGGGCCGCCCTCGAACAACTAGAAGCCACCAATGAAGCAGCTCACCGACAACTTGCCCGGGAAGCGACGACGGCGATCGCCCAACTCAGTGAAGATAGCCAAGTGTTGAACCATGTGCGGGAAATTATTCACTTCTGGAAACAAGCTTAGGTTTAAGGTTTGCGCCGTCACGCCCTAATGGTCAAAAAGTCCCGATAGAATGGGAGCAAAATATCATCCCCGCACTCACTATGCCTCAGTTTTTGTTGACTTGGTTAGCGACGGCTGGCTCCCTCTTTCTTACAGCCACCATTGTCCCTGGTTTAGAAATTAATGGCCTGACCACAGCCTTGATCGGGGCGATCGCCCTTGGGTTTGTGAATGCCATCGTTAAACCAATTTTGATCCTCTTTACCCTGCCCTTGACCATTTTGACCCTCGGCCTGTTTCTCCTGGTTGTCAATGCGATCGCCTTGGGGTTAGTCGGCTACCTGACACCGGGCTTAGAAGTCAATGGCTTTTTCCCGGCGGTGATTGGTTCCCTGGTGCTGACCTTTATTTCCAGCTTGATCAATCAACTCCTCGGCCAAGACGACGAACTCACCGAATAATCTTTTTTCGTCACTCACTCTATCCAAAATTTCGCCTCCCAGTAGTGAACCGGGGGGCAATTTGCTTTTATGCTAGGGAGAAAATCGGCAATCTTTACCCAAAATCTATGGCAACTGCGGAAAATCTCTTGGTCGTCAATGACGTCTATGCAGGATATATCAAAGATCTAAACATTCTCCAGGGCATTAACTTTCGGATCGCTCCCGGAGAATTAGTGGTGGTCATTGGCCCCAATGGCGCAGGAAAATCGACCCTCGCTAAAACGATTTTTGGCCTCCTGAACCCCAACCAAGGCAACATTACGTTCAAAGGAAAGCCCATTACTGGCCTGCGTCCCAACCAAATTGTGCAACGGGGTATGTGCTACGTCCCCCAGATTCAAAACGTCTTTGCCAACTTGAGTATCGAAGAAAATTTAGAAATGGGGGCCTTTGTGCGGTCTGGCTCCCTCGAAAATCTCAAGGAACAAATTTATACGATGTTCCCCGTGCTGAAACAACGGCGCAAACAACGGGCAGGCACTCTCTCTGGGGGAGAAAGGCAAATGTTAGCCATGGGTCGGGCTTTGATGTTAGACCCGGATCTTCTCGTCCTCGATGAACCGTCAGCAGCTCTTTCCCCGATCCTCGTGGCTAGTGTTTTTGAACAAATTAAAGCGGTCAATCAATTGGGTAAAGCGATTATGCTCGTGGAACAAAATGCAAAAAAGGCGTTGGAATTTGCTGACCGGGGCTATGTTTTAGAAAGTGGCTGCGATCGCTTTGAGGGCACAGGGCAAGATTTGCTAACGAACCCGAAGGTCGGAGAACTCTACCTCGGTGCCGCCTACAAAGAGACCTAGATTCGCTACAGTAAAAACTAGAGCTTGGGTAATTGCGGTCGTGGTGAAGTTTCTGGACAATCTGAAAACCTCTTGGCGGCAATGGTGGCGATCGCCGGAAGCAGAAACTCCAGAAATTATTGATGTGGCCGCAGAACCCATCGAGGCGCCCCCCCAGAAAACATCCCCCAAGCCTTGGCAACGGGTCATTGAGAGATTTCGCCCAGCCCAAGCCCAGCCAGCGGTCACAACTCTCCACGACGATCTCGAAGAACAGGTTAAAGCCAATTTACGGGAACAGGACAAAACTCGCATTGCCCAGGTATTTCAGCGGTTTGCCCAGGGGGTAACGCCAGCGGATATTGAAAAAATTAAAGCTCATTTAGGGGAGATGCGCCGGGGGCCAATCAAAGATATTTGGCAAAAGGTGCAAGGCCTCGCCCAACTGATTAAGGATCCGCATGTGGCCTGGCGGTCAAAAACCATGGCGATCGCCGCATTGTTGTATTTAGTTTCGCCCCTCGATGCGGTGCCGGATGTGATTCCCTTTGCGGGGTTAGCCGATGATGCGGCGGTGATTATTGCGGTGGGTTCGACCCTCGCCTTCGAGTTAGAAAAATACATGACTCGACAAGCAGAGAAAAAGGCCGAAATCGAAATCAAAAAGCACACCACCAACGTCAGAATTACGCTTCTTGGCAGTATTGCCGCAGCGGCGATCGCCATTCTTGTTAAAATAATCCTGAATATTTTGTCGTCCTAACCAACAAGTTTCAAGAAAAAGAATACACAGGCGTTTCTATAACTTTGAGGGGCGGTTGTTGACCCCAGATAATTTCCTGCAACCGATCTACCGTCTCCGGCGCAAATAATTTCTCGCCCGTCTCCTGACAGACCCTAGCCGGGACATTTTCCACAACGTAAATCTTCCCGGCAATTTCCACGGAATAGGTCACAAAAGAATCAACAAAAGTTTCTTCAAAAGCAATGTCGCTCATCTACTAATTTCCTGTAGCAACTTCCTCCATTTTGCAAAACACTACATCTGTTTGAGGTAATCCTCATAACCGATCGCCGTTAATTGAGTTTGTTTATTGAGCACCATCTCCTTGAGACTTTGACGATAGGCTTGCACTTGTTGTAAAAGCGCTGGATCGAACGCCCCTAACATTTGCACCGCCAACAAACCGGCATTGGTCGCATTGCCGATCGCCACTGTCGCCACCGGAATACCACGCGGCATTTGCACAATGGAGTAGAGAGAATCCACGCCGCTGAGGGTACTGGTTTTGACGGGCACCCCAATCACCGGCAAAGGCGTCAGAGCAGCAACCATCCCCGGTAAGTGCGCGGCCCCACCTGCCCCAGCAATAATCACCTTTAAACCCCGTTCATGGGCTGTTTGGGCGTATTCCACCATGCGCTCCGGGGTACGATGGGCAGACACAATGCCAACCTCGTGGGGAATATTAAATTGTCTACAGATGGCGATCGCCGCTTCCATCGTGGGAAGATCAGAATCGCTCCCCATAATGATGCCAACCAGGGGATTAATTACACTCATAGGTTTTTAGCTCATGTATGTCATGCCGACTAACCATCATAAACAAAGGGAGAACTCTGCACAAACCCTGATCAGGGCGCGTCTTGTTGGTTTAGAAGGTCAATTTTGGTTGCGATTCGATGCAAATCGTTGTTTAACGCATCTGGAGCCAATGGAAGCCGAAATTCCACTAGAATTTCAGGAAAATGTCTTGGATATTGCCGGGGATTTATTGTCCCTAGGGGGAGTGGATTTACAAATTAACGGTGGTTTGGGTTTAGCATTTCCAGAAGTGACCCAGGCGGATCTGCCGCAACTGCAAGAAATTTGTGATTATCTTTGGGGCCAGGGCATTGACGCATTTTGTCCGACCATCGTCACCACTTCTCTAGAAAATATCCGGCGATCGCTGGCTGTCTTTGCCGAGTTTTGGGGAGACCCGCAACCGAATACAGCAAGAATTTTGGGGATACATTTAGAGGGGCCATTTTTAAATTACGAAAAACGAGGAGCGCACCCAGCCCAACATTTACAGCCGTTGACCCTGAAGAATCTGCAACAGGTAATCGGCGAATTTGCCCCAATGATCAAAATCATTACCCTCGCCCCAGAACTCGATCCCAGCCATAAATGTGTGGAATATCTACGCTCTTTGGGGATTGTTGTTAGTTTGGGTCACTCCCTCGCCACAGAAACAGAAGCCAATCAAGCCTTTGCCCATGGCGCAACGATGATCACCCATGCCTTTAACGCGATGCCCAGTTTGCATCACCGGGAAGCTGGTCTGTTGGGAGCAGCGATGGTCAAGCCTGATGTTTACTGCGGTCTGATCGCCGATGGCCAGCACGTCAATCCTACGATGTTGGAGATTTTTTTGCGGGCCGCGAAACGACCTTTTTTAGTCAGTGATGCCCTCGCCCCCATTGGTCTCCCGGATGGGGTATATCCTTGGGACGATCGCCAAATTACGGTCACCCATGGCACGGCTCGCTTGGACAATGGCACTCTATCCGGCACGACGTTACCGCTGTTTGCCGGGGTCAAAAACCTTGTCCGGTGGGGTATTTGTGATTTAGAAAAGGCGATCGCCTTAGCGACTCTGGCCCCCCGAAAAGCCCTTGGTATGGCGACTTGGACGACGGGCAAACCCATCAACCTTTTGCGTTGGCAAGGAGTAGATGGCACCGTTGAATTTAGCCGACTTTAGTGAATTTTTTCCACGTGCCAACCGGTTTGGGCACCAATCTTACCTGCTTTGACAAACCGCCAATTGCCCCGCTCAAAGCTATTTTTCCCTTTTTTGGGACTGGGTTGAACGCCAATCAATTGGGCCACTTCGTCCGTTGAAATCATCCAACCTGCCGTGGCGGCCTGTTCTAAAACGCTGAGATAAGCGAGGGGATTAGACGCTTGACGAGATTCCGAAAGAGCCGCTTCTACTCTGGCAAGCTCCTGGGCGATCGCCGCCATTTCTGTTCTCATGTCCCCTAGCTGATCACTTAAATTTTGCACGACCTCCTCTAGAGCAATTGTTGTCACCGTCGGGGTATCCGTTGGCAGAGGATCTGCTTTTTCTAAAACTTCTGGCCCTGCTATTGTCCCAGGCTGAGATGACGAAACAGTTGGCATAGGTTCAGGGGAAGTCGCTGATGGCGAATCATCCCAAGGATCTGGGGCTAATTGATTTGCTTTTTGTAAGTTCGGCTGAAAATCGTGGGTTTGAATCCAGGTACGATTAACGGCAGTGGCCAAATCCTGGAGGTAAGCTGCCGTTTGGGATTTACCTTGGTCTTCAAACTGCCGGGCTACCTCCTGCATAAACTTCACCAAATCCGGGGTGATTAATTTTTGATTCGCCGCTAAAATCTGTTGCTCTTCTCCCCGACGACAATTTAAAAGCGCTTCGATCAATTGGGCATAGGCTTGGGTAGTGGCATCTGGTTGGGGCGCGACCGGATTCGGTTGGGTGAGAATGTGATGTAATTTGCCCGCCCAGTTGTGGAGATAGCGAGCCCCATTCAGTTCACCTTCCGCCGCAAGGTAGTTAGCCACCTGTTCCATCACTTCAATAAATTGGGCATCCACCAACTGCTCGTTTTGCCGCAGGACAATCCACTCTTCACCCCGGCGGCAGTTTAAGAGTTTTTGTACCAAATCAAGGTAAGCTTTCAGATTTTTCTGTTCCATGGGTAATGGACTCAAAAATAGAACCATATATCTACCCATTGTGTCCTATTTTGGTGACATTTTAGCCAAGTGATTAAGACTTCACAGAGCTAAACAAATCAACGCAAAACACTTCATAATTTTCCTAGGGATAAACTTGAGGATAGTTAATGGGTTCAATATAGTTACCATCACATTCATCCTTGAGGAGAAACCGATTTAAGCTGAGATCTGTACCTGTAAATTGATAAAAACCCAAGCTACCGCAATCCCCTAAACCTCTGCCTTTTGTAAAAATACTAATGGTTTGGCTATTCGGATCATATTCTGAATACCCAGCTCTGGTTACTTCTGTTTCTTTAATCAATTGTTGATCCGTATCTTGGTAGAAATAAGTAATCGGTAGTGGCGTCAGATCGAATTGATCTTCGTCTCTTCGGTATAAAAAATAATTCTGGAGCAGTTGATAGGCTGTCGAGCCACAAACAAGGTGCACGAGATACTCATCTTCACCCACGCGGTAAACATTAGAGGCCGCTTCTGTGAGCTCCGATTCAAATCTAAACTCTTGGCAAAGCCCCAAATCTTCCCGGTTTTCCATAAGCCCCGGAATGATTGCTTGGCTAATATCAGGGGAGGAATAATTCTGATCTACTGCTTCTACTTCCTTCGTATCGGCCCCTTGAGAATTGACTAGGGGCAATGGTTCAGCGGGAACAGGAATTGGTTCTTCTGTCGGATCGGTAGGTGTTGTTCCGTCGGGTTCAGGGGCAGAAGGATTAGACTGATTTTGGCAACTGCTTAACCCCAAGCCAAGGCTGATCAGGGTACTAAAAGTAATAAATTTAAACCTCATATATCTGACCTCCACGCACTAAATCATAAGAAAATTAACTAGTTAATTAAAGAGCCAGGGAAGAACTTAATTTCGCAAAAATCATCCGTCCCGCAGAGGTTTGTAAAGATGAAGTAACGGTTACAGCAACATCGGAACCCATAAATTGTTTCCCTTCCTCGACAACGACCATGGTGCCATCTTCGAGATAACCCACCCCTTGTTTTTCTTCCTTTCCTTGCTTAAGAATTTTTACATCTAAATTATCTCCAGGGAGATAGATCGGACGAATCGCTTGGGCAAGGTCATTAATATTTAAAATCTCGACTTTTTGAAGATTAGCAACCTTTTGCAGATTGTAATCATTGGTCAAAAGAATCCCATTAATTTCCTGGGCCAAATGCACTAATTTAGCGTCCACAGTGGCAATGTCATCGTAGTCTGCGGGGTTGACAGAAACCCGTTTGGGAAAACGATTTTGCATACTCTGGAGAATATCTAAGCCCCGACGACCCTTGGCGCGTTTCTGGTCGTTGCTAGCGTCGGCGAGTTGCTGTAATTCGTTGAGGACAAAAATTGGAATGAGGATTTGTCCTTCGATAAAACCTGTTTTAAGGAGTTCTTCTAGGCGACCGTCAATGATACAGCTTGTGTCGATGATCTTTGTCGGCGAAGGACGGAGGGTTCCTTCAGCAACGAGGAGAGTATCTAAACTATTGGGATTGATCAGCCGCAGAAAAGTGCGCCCGTGGACATCGGCGAGGCTTACGCCAAGGTAGGCAAAGGTGATACTGCCGAGAATGGCAAAGGTAGGCTTAAGAAAACCAAACTCTGAAGGAATGGGTAACAGAAAAATAGGAGCAAGCATGAGGTTTGCCACCAAAAGCCCAATCACTAAACCCACAGCACGGGTGACGATAATTTCGATGGGGGTGCGCCGAAATTGTTGCTCGAAGCGGCGATAGGTACTCTGGGCGAGGAGACCGATGGAAAGGCCCAGGAGTGAGGCAAAACCGGCCCCCACCCACCGGAGGGCGTCAATGTTGGAGGCTTGGTCGCGCACGGAGGCAGGGAGTAAATCAATGACATCAAATCCCACAAGGGCGATCGCCACCACAAAGATCAGAACAAGGAAAATATCGAACATAGGTCTTACCCGGCTATAAGTCCCAGTTTTAGGGGGAATTTGGGGTTTAGGATAATGGAGAATAATGCCCTCATTATATCGGTGGGCCTTCCATTCCTTCGCGCCTCTGGGAATTAACAAAATTTGTTGATTTCTGCGCCAATTTTCCAGCTAAATGCTCCCTATTCCCCATTGAGACTGTTCTACCGTGGTTACCAGTGCTTATCTCCATCTCCCCTTCTGTTTACGCCGTTGTTTCTACTGTGATTTTCCGATTACGGTGACAGGGGAAAAACAAACTGCGGGGATTCGCACCCAGATGGAGGAATACGGGGCCTGGCTCTGTCGGGAAATCCGCGCAACACCGATCCTGGGGGGCGAGTTAAAGACGGTGTTCTTTGGGGGCGGCACACCCTCTTTATTTCCAGTAGATCTCTTGGAAAAAGTTTTAAGAACCCTTGATCAGCGATTTGGCATTGCCCAGTCAGCAGAAATTTCCCTTGAAATTGATCCAGGTACTTTTTCTTTAGAACAATTGATCCGGTACAAAAATATTAGTATTTCTCGCCTAAGCCTTGGGGTACAAGCTTTTCAGGATAATTTGCTGGCAAACTGTGGGCGATCGCACAGGGTAATAAATATATTTACTGCGTGTGATCACCTGGAGCGATCGCAGATCCCCTGGAGTTTGGATCTGATCTCTGGATTGCCAGATCAAACCCGCGACGATTGGCAAGCTTCCCTTGATCAGGCGATCGCCCTTAATCCCCACCACATTTCCTGCTATGACCTAGTGATCGAACCCCAAACCCCCTTTGGCAAACAATACGAACCCGGTGAACGCCCTCTCCCTTCCGATGAAAATACCGCTGCCATGTATCGCCTCGCCAGTGAAACCCTCCGCAAAGCAGGCTATGACCACTACGAAATCTCCAACTACGCCAAACCTGGCTACCAATGTCAGCACAATCGGGTGTATTGGGAAAATCGCCCCTACTATGGTTTTGGCATGGGGGCCGCCAGTTTTACCCGAAATCAGCGCTTTTCTCGGCCCCGCACCCGCGCCGAATATTACGCCTGGGTTGAACAATACGAACAAAATAAGGGTGTTTTAGACGTGGCGGTCTTAACAAAAGGCGATCGCCTCCTTGAAACCTTGATGTTGGGTCTCCGTTTAACGGAAGGTTTGGATTTATCTCAACTGATCACAGAATTTGGCCAAAGTAGTGTGGATCAGATTCTAGAAATCCTAAAACCCGCTTTCCAGAAAGGCTGGGCTCTCCTTTCCCCCACAACGCCACCACGTCTTGCCCTAAGCGATCCAGAAGGCTTACTGTTCTCCAACATCATTCTCGCGGAACTTTTCCACCACCTCGACCCAGAAAACCCCGTAGAATAATCACGCTTTTCCCTTTCTCTTTCCCTACCCATGATTGATCTTTCCCAGAAAAAAATCCTTGTCACTGGCGGCGCTGGCTTCCTCGGCCAACAAGTAATTCACCAATTGCTCCAAGCCGGTGCTCAACCGGAAAATATTACCGTCCCCCGTTCTTCCAGTTGTGATCTGCGTCGTCTCGAAGCCTGTCAAAAAGCAGTCCAAGGTCAGGATATCGTCATTCACCTGGCGGCCCACGTGGGGGGGATTGGCCTCAACCGGGAGAAACCCGCTGAACTTTTTTATGACAATTTAATGATGGGCACCCAGCTAATCCACAGTGCCTACGAAGCGGGGGTCGAAAAATTTGTCTGTGTCGGGACGATTTGCGCTTACCCGAAATTTACCCCTGTACCTTTCAAAGAAGAAGATCTTTGGGCAGGCTATCCCGAAGAAACCAATGCCCCCTACGGCATCGCCAAAAAAGCACTCCTCGTGCAACTAGAAGCCTACCGCCTGCAATATGGTTTCAATGGCATTTATTTACTACCAGTTAATCTCTACGGCCCTGGGGATAATTTCAAGCCGGAAAGTTCCCATGTGATCCCCGCTTTAATCCGTAAGGTTTATGAAGCGCAACGGGATGGTGTTAAACAGCTCAAGGTTTGGGGAGATGGCAGCCCAACACGGGAATTTCTCCACGCAACGGATGCGGCCCAGGGCATTGTTTTAGCAACGCAAAAATATAATGAGGCAGCCCCCATCAATCTGGGAACCAATACAGAAATTTCTATTAAGGATTTGGTCGAGCTAATTTGTGAACTAATGGCCTTTGACGGAGAGATTATCTGGGAAACGGATAAACCCAATGGACAACCCCGCCGTTGCCTAGATACCCAGAAAGCCAAGGAAAAATTTGGTTTCGAGGCAGCGATTGGTTTACGGCAGGGTTTACAGGAGACTATTGATTGGTATTGCCAGAACCCAGGATAAATATTTCCCTTTGGGGAAAATCTAGGAATTGGCCGCGTTTTGTAGATCGGTAACGGTGGGTTGTTTTAGTTTACTGGCTAATCCCATACGCTCCAGGAGACGAATAAAAGAATAGGTAAAATCCGGTAGGTACTTCACCTTACCTTTTTGAATTGTGATTCCGTGGCGTACCGACCAACCAAAGGCATGGTGCAGATTGTGCCAACCTTCCCCAAGGGCAAGGACAGCAACCCAACTATTATTACGGCTGTGATCGGTGGTTTGGAAAGGGCGATCGCCCCATTTGTGACAAACGGAATTCACGAAAGCGACACCATGGAACAGGAGGGTGGTGCTGATAAAAAATGCGGCCAGATATTCCAGGCCGCCGACCCCATAGGACAATGCGCCTAGGGCAATGAGGGGCACAAAATGGAAGCGATCAATCAGTTTCAGGATTGGATCTCGCTCAATGTCAGCGGGCAATTTTTTCGGGAAGGTATTGGGAGAAATGAGCCAGCGGTAATGGGCCCACCAAAACCCCTCTTTGGAGCTGTGGGGATCGCCGGGATGGTCGCTAAACCGATGGTGATCTTCGTGGTGAGCTTTCCACCAACTCGGCCCCATTTGCCCCGCCGAGGCGGTAATAAAGCTGCCGATCCATTTCACCCAGGGGGAAGCTTGGTAGGCTTTGTGGGTCAGGAGACGGTGGTAGATGGCAGTGGTGCCGAGCATTCTCAGCCAGTACCAAAAGATGATCCAAAGGACAGCTCCCCAACTGAGACCTGTAAAAAAGGCGATCGCCATGCCGAGATGACAAAGGATAATCCAAACTGGGCCAGTGGCATAGCTGAGGCGAGTCAGTCGAGAATAGTTGCGGGGACGGGGATTAGGTTGTGGTGGTGTAGAGGGAATCGGGTCAAGAACGTTGCTGTAATGCGTCAAAATGCTTTCCTAACGAGTTGAGAATATCTTCTATGAAACCGTGTTTTTACATAACTTTACAACTCGTGAGTCCCGAATCCCTTGCGGTCGGGTCAAATAAATTCGGAAATGTCTTCGTCACAGTCATCGGCTAAATAAGATAAGGAACGGAAGCGGAGGCCGACCAATTGTTCATAGAGGGGATTGAGTTTGCACATTGGCGGAATATGGACAATTTTTTTGCCAAATAGCTTGATATCCCGCTCAAAGGGGCATTGGGGTGGCACCATTTTACAGATGAAGCGGGCCACGCGAGGATCGTCGATATCCATGCCATCGAGCCAGTTGCGGATTGGTTTAAGGGCATCAAGGTGAACTTCTGGTTGGGGGGTTTCGGTGGTGACAGTTTCGGGGTCGTAGAGGGTTTTTTCAAGGTTATGGAGGGCGCTGAGATCTACCCCAAGGGCTTTCCCAAAGGCTTTGATTTGATCGGCTTCAACGATGGAATAGACCCCATCGGCGATCGCCATCATCACCGCTGTCCGGAGAAAATTTTCGCGAATATTGTGGTCTTCTCCGAGATCAACTGCCAATTCTTGACCCGTAATCGGTTCCAAGTCCCCTAGGGTGCTGTGGGGGGCTAGTTCGTCTTGGGTCAGACGGGTGATGAGCTCTTGCTCTTCGGCATCAAAATGGCCATCAGCCCAGGCAATGGTCAGTAGTCCCCGTAACCAAGCCGTGATTTGGCGATCGCTGTAGACAGTTGTGCTCGCAGAACTCATAGCTGTTTCAAAAATCTGTAACTCTTTCCCCATTGTAGGCAAGAAATCAAGAAGCCATAGAAAATACGCTGAAATTAATCCATGCCCCAACAAGATTAAGATTTAATCATCAATTTTCCGGGCTGATTTAACTAAATTGACAAAGTAAAATCGATGTCATTTATTGATTTTTAATAAGCTAATTTTCTAAACACTGTTTTGTGATTCACAGAATATTTTCTAAGTATTTGTTTGGGGTAGATCAAAACCAAAAGTAAAACAAAATTTAGCCCCTTGGTTAACCCGTGTTTCGGCCCAGATCTGTCCCCGGTGCACTTCGATAATACGTCTAACAATTGCTAAACCAACTCCTGTTCCTTCAAATTCAGATTGGGTATGGAGTCGCTTAAATGGCAGGAAAATCTCTTCTAGATGTTCTGCGGTAAAACCAACACCATTATCTTCTAGGCAGTAGGTTTGAGAATCGATTTTATAAAATTTTATTTGAGGATTTTTGACCTTGCTGGTGTATTTCCAGGCATTTTCAAATAGGTTTTCAAAGGCCATCTTAAGGAGCGGGCGATCGCCTAGGATAATCACATCCGGTTCGATTTTAATTTCTATGGCTCGGTCAGGGGTTTCACCTTGGAGATCCTGAATAATTTCTATGGCAATTTCACTTAAATTAATCCTCTCAAGGGTTAATTGCTTTTCTTTAATTTCTGCAAGGCGCATCAAGTCAGAGATGATATGATTCATTTCCTTAGCAGAATTCGCAATAATCTCTAATGTTTCTAAGGTCTCTTCGTCAAAGGTATCAACATCACCTAAGAGCAAGTCACAAAATCCTAATAATTTCGTTAATGGCCGCCGTAAATCATGGGAAACCATATAGTTAAAGGATTTTAGATCTTGGTTGATCTGGGCTAACTGGTTATTTTTTTCTTCAAGCTCCTGGGCATTACGCAAAATCTTAAGTTGATTTTCAACGCGCACAAGCACCTCATACATATCAAAGGGCTTATTAATATAGTCAACACCCCCTAAGGAAAAAGCCTTCACCTTATCGAAAACATCATTTAAAGCACTGATGAAAATAATGGGAATTTTGGCGGTGTCTGGATTAGCCTTTAGCCGTTGACAAACGCCATAACCATCTAAGATGGGCATTTTAATATCCAGCAGGATCAAATCAGGGGGATCCGCTGCCACTACTTTGAGGGCTTGTTTGCCATTGATCACCTGTCGCACTTCGTGGCCCTTTTCAACCAAAATTTCTGAAAGAAGTTGTAGGTTTTCAGGAACATCATCAACAATTAAAATATCGCCTCGGTGCTGCAGATAAGAATCTTGAATCATAATGCTTAAGTTCACCACATTGGCTTTGGAATTACCCCTGGCAGGATGGCATTGAAATGATGAGAATTACGCGCGTTAAAACATCGGTTTGGCTTAAACCCTAGTTTTCTTTCATTATTCCATTAATTTTTTAGAAAAATGTAAAGAGTTCAAAAAGTATGCCATCCGGCTTTCAGAATGTTTCTTCTGATGATACAAACGTTAAAATTCTGGGGCGCTCTGGATTGTGTGTGGGTTTTTGGTTTCGGGGTGCATAAAAGTTAAGGCTGTGGCCTGGAGATGTAGACGGGGGGCGGCCCGGTTACCATAGAGGCGATCGCCAAGGATTGGATTGTTTAGCCCGTCGGGGTGGGCGCAATGGACCCGGAGTTGGTGGGTGCGGCCTGTAATTGGCTTGAGTTTGAGGCGATGGGAATCTAATTTAACGAAATAGGTTTCGCTGGGTTTGCCCCGTTGCGCATCTACCTTTTGCCGGGGGCGATCGCCAGGGTCTGCCCAGAGGGGAAGGGTAATCATTCCTTCTGGACGCTGAATTTTTTCCTCTAGGAGAGCTTCGTATTCCTTATGAATTTTGCGGCGGCGAAACTGGGTTTGCAGATTCTGTTGGGTTTCAGCATTTTTGGCAAATAAAAGAATTCCGGATGTATCTTGGTCGAGGCGATGGACAAGGAAAATATCCTGATAATCGCGGCGCAATCGGGAAAATGCACTGTCATAGGTCTGGCTACTGCGCCCTGGAATCGAGGGGAGACCAGCGGGTTTATGGATGGCAATAAGGCTGTGGTCTTCGTAGATGATTTCTAGGGGAATTTCTGGGGTCGTCAAAATATCTTGAAAAGACTTTCCCCCTAAGCCCGAAAGCAAAAAGCCGAGGATCGGTTGGCAGCGCTCTTCACAAGCTAAATAGAATTCGCCTACTTGTTTGTCAGGGCTGTTCTTCCCCCACCAGAACTCCGCCATGGCCAAGGGTTTAAGGTTCTGTTTGGCAGCGTAGTTGAGGAGTTTGGGCGCACAACAATCGCCGGTACCGGTGGGTAAACCAGTGGGAAATAAATCGGCGATCGCCTTTGATTCTCCTTGAAAATTTTTGAGACGATAGACCTGGTGCATCTGTTTTTGGAGGGTGCGCGACAGGGTTTTGCGGCGTTGGCGGAGGCTTTGTAAATTTTGATCGGCCTGGTGAATCATCGCAGCGAGGGGGTCGATTTCTTGATCTCTGGCCTGTTTGAGATCGCGTTTGTTGTTGCTTTCCTGGCGACTTTCTTCTTCAAGGGCGGCGATCGCTTGCGCTAATTCGGCTCCCGTTAAATGGGTCTGGTAAACTTCGCGTTTTTGGCGGCGTACCTGTTTTTTCTGGCGACGCTCTTGATTAAACTGCGCGATTTTTGTTTGCCATTGTTGCTGCAACGTTTGGTAAGTTTTTCGTTCTGGTAGGGTTTCTAGGCGTTGGATTTCCCGGCGGATCTGCCGTAATTGAGCGAGAATTTCTTGCTCTTCTAAAATCAGGCGATCGCCCCCATCCATCGGTGGCACCCAACCGGGAAGGACTTTTTCGCCTTTAAGCAGTCCCGAAAATGCCTTGAGAAATACCCGTTGCCCGGTGGCCATTTCTGCTAGCAATACCCCGTACATTTTCCCTTCCCAATTGAAATCCGGATTTTCCCTTAGTTCCGCCATTAATTCACGGGCGATCGCCTCAGCATTTTTGGTGCGGGGGAGACGACAAAGTTGTTTGGTAGCCGGACAAACCCCCTCATACCAAGCAGTAACAACATCGGGTTCCAATTGTGGTTGATAGGGAAATCGGGGCGAAGCCATGACAATACGACGCTCATCTTTTGTAAACGTAAGCCCTTTATTTTAGGCGTGAGCACACCGTTTGTCCGCTGGTGACCTATGCGATTGCCAATAGTTGGCGCAAACATAATATTGATTGGCGTGCCTCAAACTTAAATGCTGCCGTGACAAAAATATAGCCGAAAATAAGCATCCCCACAGGAATAAAACCGATTAGAACAGTAGATAATTCTAGTAAATGAAAAGCGGCGATCGCTAACAATCCAGAAGCAAAACCCAGCCAACCAACCATGAAACAGATTATTAAAATATGCGGGGCCATTGTCACTTTAATAATGTTTCCTTCCCCTGTGGACTTGATTTTACCTTTCATGATCGGCAGAAAAGAATTTGTGTAATGGATCACACGTCGAATTTCAAATGTGTTTTGGCTGACGGTACCTCGAACAATGTAATTTTGAATGGCATCAGCTAATCTTTGTCGTACTGCTGCTGGTTGAAGATGTGTCTTGAGAATTAACTGAGTAAAAGGGCGAAAAGTCATCGGTTGCTTTGGTCTTGGTTGCGTCTTTAGAATACTTCGCCGCCGTCTAGGAGCTGAGCCATTGGTTGCGGTTGCTGCTGGAGATGCTGCTGGAGGTGACGGGGATGATCAGTAATGAAATAATCAATGTTTTGTTCTACAAGGCGATCAATCTGAGCTAATTCTTGGGCCAATTTTTTCGGGTTTTGACTTTTATGGGGTGGTGAAAAGATCGTCCAAGCGCCGACGGCTAATTGGTGTTGATGGAGTCGCTGAATGGTTTGTTTTTTAAATAGATTAACGTTGAGACTGACTAAGCTGGCATCGAGGATTTTTTCTAAAATGTGACTTTCAGTAAATTTGCGAATGAAGAAATTTTTGGTCACCAAAGGCGAGTAGAGAATGCCTGTTTCAATGGGGTGATGGGTGAGCTTCAGCCAGATCAAAGCCCAAATACTAAAGGAGGTGACAAATGCTTCCTGTTGCAGCTCCATTTTTTCGATCAATTGGGCGACGGCAATGCCTGTTTTCCGTTGCTGGAGGTTGAGGCGGGGGGCTTTCATCTCGATATTGATTAACAATTTGCCCCGCAGTTCGCTCAACACATCTTCAAGGAGAGGAATTTTTTCGGGTTGGGGATAGGTGTAGGTTTGTTTGCCGATTTTGAGGGACTCTTTAATGCGCAGGGTTTGGATCTCTGGCCAGGTCATTTCAGTAATTTTCCCTGTGACCCCCGTCAGCCGTTTGGTATAGAGGTCATGGAAAACCACCAATTTGCCATCCTTTGTGAGGAAAGTATCGAGTTCAACGCCGTCTAAACCTAAGGCGATCGCCTTTTGAAAACCCGCCATGGTATTTTCTTGGTGATCGGTCACAACCCCCCGATGGCCGAAGATTAGGGGATGTGCGGACGGCTGAAAAAATCTCGATTGCATCGCGGAAAAATCCTCTAATCACTTCTCCCACGGTAAAAAGTAACAGCGCGACAGGGCATAATGGGGACAGTAAACTTTACAAACAGTTACAAATTCCATGACATCTGCGGCGGTTTCCCTCGATAAAGTCACCAAGGTTTTTAGTAAAGTCCCGGTGGTCAATGAGCTTTCCTTTGCGATTCAAGCCGGGGAAATGTACGGTCTGTTGGGGCCAAACGGGGCGGGAAAATCCACCACGATCCGGATGTTGATCACCCTCACCGAACCCACAAGCGGCAAAATTTCCATTGCTGGGGAAGATGTGATGCAAAATCGCGCCCATGCCAAACGCAATATCGGCGTGGTGTTGCAACAGATGAGTGTGGATGTGGATCTCACTGTTTGGGAAAATCTAGAGTTCCATGGCCGCCTGCACCATATTCCTAACCCTCGTCGGCAACGGTTAATTCGTCAGTCTCTGGAGTATGTGGAACTGAGCGATCGCCGCGATGCTCTGGTGAAAACCCTATCGGGGGGGATGAAACGCCGCGTCCAGATTGCCCGTGCTCTGTTGCATGAACCCAAAATTCTCTTTCTCGATGAACCCACCGTCGGTCTCGACCCCCAAACCCGCCGTCGTCTCTGGGAAATCATTCGTGACCTCAACAAAAATGGCATGACGATTCTCCTCACCACCCACTACATGGAGGAAGCTGCTACCCTCTGCGATCGCATTGGCATTATGGAAGCGGGCCGCCTGATCGATGAGGGCACTTTCGAGGAACTCCAGGCAAAACATGGCAAAGGTTTAGTCGTTAAACAAAAAGGCGATCGCTGGGAATACAAATTTTTCCCGACCCTCCAAGAGGCAGAACATTATCTCGACAACTTGCCCGACAAAACCAGCATGATGGTGCGCGAATCTAACCTCGAAGATATTTTCGTTGAACTCACCGGGCGGCAGTTGGACTAAGTTTTGGACGAAATCAACGCTTACCAAATGGTGCTTAAATCCAGTTGAAACTCCGGTAAGACGGTTTCACCATTGAGAAACTCAGGTTGCTCAAGAATTTCTATGGGTTGACCGCTGCGATACACTTCAACCTGCCGCGTTTGACGATTAATTAGCCAACCCAACCGCGTCCCATTGTCGATAAATTCCTGTAATTTGGCTTGGGTGCGGGTTAGGGAATCCGTTGGCGACAATAGCTCCACAATAAAATCTGGACAAAGGGGTAAAAATCTCGTCTTTACTTCCGGTGCGAGGGCTTCCCAGCGCACCAAGGGAATCCAGGCGGCATCAGGCGATCGCATCGCCCCATTGGGCAGGATAAATCCCCCAGAAGAATCAAATGTTTTACCCAGTTTGCATTGGTGATTCCAGAGCCATAATTGTGCAGTGAGGCTGGCATTACGTTCGCTAGTTTCGCCACCAGTGGGGGACATAATCGCTAAATCTCCTTGAGCATTCCGCTCAAAACGGAAATTTTTATTTTGCTGGCAGAGTTGAAAAAATTGTTCGTCGCTGAAATTACAATTTTCGAGGTTCAACTCTAAAGGAAGGGTCATGTCCATTGCCTAAACTTCCACCGGTGGGCTACTACTGCCATTATAGTGAGCTTGTCTGAGGCTTAAATTAACCTCAACTATGTTCCAGATCGGTTTGCGGCGGCCTGCTGAAAGAGGGCGGTGTATTGTTCAAACCCTCCCGGAAAAGCAACGTTAATTTGTAACGGATCAGCCGGATCGGTAATGCCTTCAATCACTTGGGTTTGACCATTGATTGTCCCCAGTTTTAAAGGAATCCGGTTTTTTAATTCTCCCTGGGAGCTGTCGATATACACGACGAGATTGCCGCTCTTTGCCCATTTACCAATGTCTTGGACAAGCTGAAGGAATAGGCGATCGCTCCCCCCCGTCGAACTTGATCGCCTTCGGTGTGGCTTGTGACCGTATCGCCGACGCCAACGATTAATGGCATCAATTGCGGATCAAAATTGTCTTGCACCAGTTGCAATAGTTCCTCGTGGTTTTGGGGCGCTTGGCGAGCGTTAAAGGTTTCCCCTAGGGGATAGTGGCTCGTGCGTTGGGCATAGTAATAATTCAGCAGCACTAAAACTCCCGCTTCTTTGACGGCACCGCGCACCATAAACTGAAAATCTGTGGTGCCAGAATCCTTGGCTGTGGCAAAGCGAACAATTTCTTTCCCCACATTATCTCTGCCTAAATTGGGCGCATAGTGCACGAAAAAACTATTGTCTAAACCCTGTTGGCCAGCTTTTTCAAGCAAATCATTCATCAGGGTTTCCATGGTGTGCTGGAGGTCTTGGTAAATCTCAAGGCGATCGCCTAAATATTCCGCGAGAACGTTTAAATTTGCCGTTGGCGAAACGAGATTATCTAAAACAGAAGCATGGATCAGCTCAGGTTGAAGCTCAGTGGGGAAAACATCAGCATATTGAGTAAAAAATTGTCCTAAACTTTGACCGATCAAATCTGGCACCGTTCCGAGAAAATCTAGCTCTGCCTGGCTGACACCGGGATGGGAAATTTGACCATTATCCGTCTGCCATTGCACGCCCCCCGCCGCTAAACCGGGTAAATAGCTTGTTTCATCTTTGGCTTCAACATTGCGAAATGCCCGTTCGACAATTCGATTTACTCCCCTTCTGCCTTCATGTTCACCGTTGGTGAGGACAAAAAAGTGGTCTTTAAACTTGCGTGTGGCGCGGATATAGTCAGGATCAATTTTGCGGGTTAAAGGGTCTTTGACTAACCCCATACAAACGCCATCTAGATCTTGAATAATGAGTAAATTTTCTGTGTTGCTGAGGGTTGAAAGGAAGGCTTCATGATCAAGGGAATAATGTTGGTCATGGAGCAGTAAAGCAGTCATAAAGTCTTTTTTAAATTCAATGGGTGTGCAGTAGTTGGGGAAATTCGCATCCCCTAGATCTTCTTTGTGAAGGGAGACTTGCTGTGGGCAGAAGCCCTCCCTAGACCTCCCCAAGGAGGAAGTTTAGGCCCAGTTTTTCGCTCGTTCAACGGCTTTTTGCCAGACTTTGAAATGGGCTTGGGCTTGGGAGGCATTGGCACTGGGTTTAAAGACGTAATCAATTTTGCGGTTTTGCACCAGGGTTTGGTAATCATCCCAAAAGCCAACGGCCAATCCGGCGGCAAAGGCTGCTCCCTGGGCCGTGGCATCCAGCACCGCAGGACGTTCCACGGGAATGCCCAATACATCGGCCTGGAATTGCATCAGAAAGTCGTTATTGCACGCGCCGCCATCGACTTTTAATTCTTGGATTGGCGTACCAGAATCTTGGTTAATTGCTTCGACTACTTCTTTGGCTTGGTAGGCGATCGCCTCTAGGACAGCCCTTACCATGTGTTCTTTTTTCACGCCTCTCGTTAAACCGAGAAATGCGCCCCTGGCACTCATATCCCAGTGGGGCGCTCCCAGGCCACTTAAAGCCGGAACAAAATAAGCGCCGCCATTATCGTTCACCCCTTGGGCGAGATCATTCGTTTCCGCCGCCGTTTCAATAATTTGTAGGCCATCGCGCAACCATTGGATACAAGCCCCAGCGGTGAACATACTCCCTTCGAGGGCATAGCCAATATCGAGATTTGTGCCATCGTGATGGGCTTGGGTGCAGGCGATGGTCGTTAGGAGCTTATGTTTGGAGCGTTTAATCTCGTCACCCGTGTGCGCCACCAAAAACGCCCCTGTGCCATAGGTGCATTTCAATAAGCCGGGGCGATCGCAACCATGGGCATAGAGGGCCGCCTGTTGATCCCCAAAGATGGCGGTGATCGGAATTGCCGCCCCCAATAAACTTGGATCGGTTTTGCCAAATTCCCCTAGGCTCGACTGCACCGTTGGCATCATCTGGCGGGGAATATCGAATAAATCCAACAAATCCGGATCCCAATCTTTTTGGTTGAGATTGAGCAACATTGTCCGGCTGGCATTACTGTGATCTGTGGCGTGGACTTTGCCTCCCGTGAGGTTCCACAAGGCCCAGGTGTCAATGGTTCCAGCGAGGACATTATTGGGGTTAATGGCACTATTTTCCTTAGCCCAGCTTAATAACCAATTCAGTTTCGTCGCCGAAAAATAAGCATCCAACACCAAGCCCGTTTTATCGTAAATTTCTGCCGCTTTGCCTGCTGCACTGAGGGTTTGACAGAGGGGAGCCGTCCGTCGATCCTGCCAGACAATTGCTTTATGAAGTGGTTTGCCAGTGGTTTTATCCCAGAGGACACAGGTTTCCCGCTGCACCGTCAGGCCAATCGCCGCGATATCCTGGGTTTCAATGCTGCTATTGTTGACGACCTGTTGCATGACGGCTTTGGTGTCGTTCCAAATTTCCGTCGCGTCATGTTCGACCCAACCGGGCTGGGGATAATATTGGGTTAATTCTTTATAGGCTTGGGCAACAATATCGCCTTTGTGGTTAAACAACAGGGCACGATTACCAGTGGTGCCGAGGTCTAACGCAAGAATGTATTTTTGATGGGCCATGGTCATTATTAAATAAAGTTTTTTAAATGGGTTAAATGAGGTTTAAAAAGTGTGTTTTTAGGCTCAGAAGACATCATTTAGGGAGGGATTTCAGATAACAGAAAACCTTCGCCATTGTGCAGGTGAATTTGGGCTAAGTCATGGATGGTGTTGATCTTCAAAGTCGGTGTGGCGATCGCCAACTGCCAACGATCCAAATCCAGGGCGAGCCATTTGCCAATCTCAACGGTCTTCGGAGCCCCGGCCATGTGCGCCACTAACACAAGCCGCTGCTGGGTGTCGGGATTGGTGCGCCTGCCGTAGAAAATGGTGCGTTGGTGATCCGACCAATGGTGCAGGCGATCGCCCCCTGTCGGATCGAGATGATTTCGCAGCCAAGGCTGGGCCTGGCGATATTGCCGCAAGCGTAAATTAAAGCTCGCCCGCTCATCCGGTACCGATCCACAATAATGGGAGACCCGACAAGCCTCGTGGCCATCCTCCATAAAGGCGATCGCTATTTCCTTCAGATTGGCAATGGTAATCGGCTTTAAAAAATCAAATTGTGGTTCTAATTCGGTTTGCAGAAAAATCGCCAGCTTTGGTAGATCATAGCCGATCGCTTCAATGGCCTGTTCCACTGCCTTAAAGAACTGCCGCATTAATGAGAGATCATAAAAGCCCATGGTTTTAAACCGCCGAAATGCCCAGGATTGTCGGTAAATTTCCGGTGTAATTTGCCAATAGAGAAAGCCAATTTCGTCCGCCATAATTTTGACAGCATATTGGTCATCTGTATTCCGAAAAAAGCCCCAGGGAGTATGCATTAATGCATTTAAAAAATCCATCGGAATTCCTGGACTAAAGCCGTGGATCCACAATTGGGTT
The DNA here is from genome assembly GCF_963864045.1 of Picosynechococcus sp. NKBG042902. NCBI lineage: Bacteria > Bacillati > Cyanobacteriota > Cyanophyceae > Chroococcales > Geminocystaceae > Picosynechococcus > Picosynechococcus sp. NKBG042902. The sequence continues at coordinate 56,983 of NZ_CAWLTV010000060.1, forward strand.
GCCGGGTTATCGTAGGCATTTTGTAAAATTTCTGGCAAAGAATCCCCTAAATATTCATTAATGCGAATTGCGGCGGTATTGATGTGGTTGCCCTTGCGTACCGTGTCGTGGTTGGCACAACCGGTCACCCAGCGATCGCCATGGGCCATAATTTTGCATACATCCCGCCATTCCCGTTGCCAAAATCCCTGTAACGTGGGCGTATTATGCTCGAAGATCAACGGACTCCATTGAAAACAATCGGGCTTTAGGTAAATTAAATCCAAATGGGTGGCCATATCTTCCCAACCGACATTAGGCCAGGGGCGGCCATCTTCATAAATGGTGTACAGCTCGCGGGTCGCTGTCCCAACGGTTTGGGGTACCGCAGCCATCTTCAGCAGAAAATCATTGTCATAGTCTAGTTGGCCGGAAATGGCGTCGGACACCTGAAAATCTTGACCCCCATCGACCCGGATACCATCAGCGCCTAGATTAATTTTTCGCCGCTGCAACTCCAGGAGAACAGCCCGCACCATCGGATTTTGCTGATTTGTATCATGGCCATACATATTTGCGCCCCGGAAAAATTGCACATTAATTAATCCCAGGGCTTGGTGATGGATATGCCCATAAACCAGGTCGAAAATAATCTGGATCGGGCGGGCAAAGGCGGTGTGGAGCGTGGCAATAAAATCCACAACTTCGGCGGGTCTGAGGGTACTGAGGAGGGCGGGACTGGTGGCCGCTGCCCCTAAAATCAGATCGTCATAGCCCCAATTTTGGGTGTCTGGTTTTTTCAAGTGAACTTGTACTTCTTGGTTGGCGATCGCCCGAATTTGCCAAAAGGCATGGATCGTTTCATTTTCGGCGGGGCGAAATTCCACCGTGGGTTCAATGGGTAACAGTTCAATTGCATCAAAGCCCACATAGTTTTTTTCAGCGGCGGTGAGGGGCTGATGATTCCCTAATTTGCGGGCGAGGTCACGGTAAATGCGTGTGAGTCCATCTAGGGTGCCCGTGGGGGAAGCGGTGCCGACATGGATTTGCAAAATATTGCGGGGCGGTGTGACCCAAGTTTCCTGGTGAAAATAGTCACGGTCGGCCCTGTCTCGTTCTAGTTGGGCCATGTCGTAGAGCTCGGCTGGCGCAAACACACCGTAGGGCAAGGAGTGGGCAAAGACATCGTGGATAATCTGTTCACCACTGCGCAACCAGTAAAACGATCCCGCTTGGGTACGGGTGCCAGCTTTGAGACCCGCCACAACACCCCAGGCAAATTCCCCCTGGCGCGGCAGCTCTAGCACCTCCCAACGGAACGGAATGACTTGATCGGCAAGGCGAAAATCGATTGCCTCCATGGGCGTAAAAATTTCGAGGTAAACGGGGTGATCGCCCACCTCCGGAATCCAGAATCCTATTTGGGTTAGGCCATCACTGCCATAGGTTGCGCCTAATTTCTGACTCAGTTGTTGCCCCCGCTGAAATGGGTCTGGGGTGCCCGTGGCGATCGCCTTGGCCCAGGTCAATAAAGCTTGGGTGGGGGCTTCGACAAGTTGAATGGGGGGTGAAATATTCACGCGAACCTTAGGGCAAAACTGTAATTGACAATTTACCCGTGCTTGCTACAGTCGCCATTTTACTATGTTGACCTTAGTGACAAAAAATTCCAAAGCTAGTTTGTCACAATAAAGTTGATCGATGCAGTGTTCCCAATTATGGGATAGAAAATTTTTCTGACTGTGGCGATCGCCTTGGATTATCTGCCAAAGATGATCGGAATAATAATCGCCAATGTTGCCGCCACAATCAGGCTAAAAGCAAGGTTAACGACTTGGGTAGAGGCTTTTTGGTATGTATCGACGCGGTCATTAATAATCCGCACATCACCATCTAACTTGCCGACCTTATCGCCAAGGGAACTGATTTCAGAACCCAATTTTTCCAAAGTAGCTTCAATTCGGTCTAGTTTTTCACTGGTTCCACTTTCAGGCATGGGCATCATTGCTTAGGATAATCTCATTTTACACTGCCCAGTAAAGTGGCTAAAACACCATCAAGGGCATCGGCTCTGGGCAAATAGTGTTAGTTTTTAGACTGTTGCGTGAACTTGTTAATGTCCAATCCGTCTTCTAATCCGCCCCATCAGGCCCTTGCTCCCCTCAAATTGAGTACCCAATTGGCCTATGGTGCAGGCACCGTTGGTGTTTCTATGACTGGGAATATCCTGGTCTTTTTTGTCTTATTTTTCTTTACGGATGTGGCGGGTTTACCACCAGATAAAAGCGCCTTAATTCTGATGGTGGGCAAGGTAATGGATGCCATTAGTGACCCCGTTGTGGGCTGGTTGAGCGATCACACTACTTCTCGCTGGGGGCGGCGTTTTCCCTGGATGATCTTTGGGGTGGTTCCGTTTGCGTTGTGCTTTGTGGCCATGTGGGGCATTCCTACCACGAACACCCAGTGGTTGTTGATCTACTACATTACCTTGGCGCTGATTTTCAATACGGCCTACACAATAATTTTTCTACCCTACGTCGCCCTCACCCCAGAATTGACGTCTGATTATAATGAGCGTACTCAACTCAATAGTTTTCGGTTTACCTTTGCCATCGGTAGCAGTATTTTGGCGCTGGCGCTGGCCCAGGGAGTTTTTCGGGTGGTGCCGGTGGTGTCCCAGCGTTATCTTGTGCTGGCGGTAATCACAGCGGCGATCGCCCTTGGCAGTATGTATTGGTGTGTGCGCGGTACGTGGCAGCGGGTGCAGTTCATGGAGCAGTATCGCCAACAGCACCAACAGCGCCACCAACCCCGTTTATCCTTGGTGCAGCAACTACAGATTGTTTTTAATAATCGCCCGTTTCTGCTGGTGATGGGCATTTATCTCTGTTCCTGGCTGGGGGCGCAACTTACGGCGGTGGTGATGCAATACTTTGTGGTGAGTTGGCTGGGGCTTTCGGATTTTGTCTTCACCCAGTTTGCCCTAGTGGTACAGGGAACGGCCCTACTGATGTTATTTGTCTGGAGTCGCCTCAGTCGCCGTTGGGGTAAACGCACCGTTTATGCCCTGGGCATGGGGTTCTGGATTGTCGCCCAGGCAGGGTTATTTTTCCTGCAACCGGGTCAAGAAAAATGGCTGTTTTTGTTGGGATTTATGGCGGGCCTGGGGGTTTCAACGGCCTATTTGATTCCCTGGTCGATGTTGCCGGATGTGATCGAACTCGATGAGCTGCGCACCGGGCAGCGACGGGAAGGGGTTTTCTATGCATTTATGGTGATGCTCCAAAAGCTCGGCATTGCCTTTGGGATTTACATTGTCGGCAAAGCCCTCGATTGGGCGGGTTACATTGAACGGGTTCCGGGGAGTCCCCCGGCGGTACAGCCAGATTCCGCCCTCTGGGTGATTCGGTTGGTAATTGGCCCTTTGGGGACGGTGTTGCTCATTGGGGGATTGATCTTGGCTTATTTTTATCCAATTACCCAAGGGTTTCATGCTGAGATCCGCCGCAAACTCCAAGCGGGCGATCGCCTATCCAGTCCAGCCAAATAAAACAGGATTGATCCTGTAAATAAATACTTGATTTTTTGTTCTCTAGATTGGTTGGGATAGCTTAGTTTTTTATCGCAAGATTGCAAGATGTAAGGCTTTTATAGCGGGCTAAACGTTCTTCGCTATGGTGAAAAAAATTGTGGCGGCATAGAACAAGTTTATGGCAACCAAACAGAACAATATTCTTTGGCGACGGGTAATGGCGATCGCCGCAATCCAGGCAGCGATCTCTTTAATGTGGATTGCCTATCGTGCTTATCTTGGTACGTTGTTGGGCGGGTGGGGATTTTCAGAGGATTTCACGGCGCAACTGCTGACGGTAGAGGTTTTATTGGCGGTAGTGATGGAACCGGTATTTGGGGCCTTGAGCGATCGCCAACAGCGTTTCTTGGGGAGTCGGTTGCCTTTAATCAGTTTGGGGGTGATTTTAGCGGCGGCTATTTTCATTGGCCTGCCAATCTTGGGGGCGCTGCAACTGCCATTGCGGTGGGTGTTGCCCGCAGTTGCCATTGCTTGGGCCTTGGCGATGACGATGTTTCGTACCCCGATTTACGTGCTACTGCTCAAAAGTACCCCCAGCCGCGCCGAGTTGCCCCTCGCCATCTCTGTGCTGACGATGGTGATCGGAGTGATGGGCGTTCTGAAACCGAGTATTCAAAATGGATTGTTAGCGGTGGGAGCTTTACCGGCTTTCCTCGCGGGATCGGTGACGTTGTTAATCGCCTCTTTGTGTTTAGGATTGGTGCTACCGAAGCCTGCTGCGCCCTTAATTGAGGAAGCACCAACCCCAAGCCCCTTACCCTGGTTGGGTTTTGTACAAACGATCCTCATGGCGATCGCCTTCACCTGGGGTAGTGCAATTGTTTTACAGCGGTGGCTCGATTTATTTGGTTCAATTCCGCTGACGTTAGGGATCAGTGTCGGCCAAGGCTTAAATTTGCTGGTGGCGATTTTGGCGATTCCTGTAGGTTGGCTAACGCTCCGGTGGCAGCGATATCCCCTCTTGGGTGTTGCCTTTGGTTGGTTGACCGTCATTCTCTTGCTGCTGTTGGGGACACCCGCCCAGGATGGCGGTTATGTGGTTATTGCTCTGCTCTGGGCCTGGGCCTTGGCGACCGTCAGAAACGGCACTTTACCCTACATTTTTAAGACAATTCCGGGGGATTGGGCTGGCTTGGGCATCGGCATCTTTTTTGGAATTTCTGGCCTTGCGGGGATGGTTTTGTCCCAGTGGGTACCAGCAGAAGCAAACCGTTTGCAGGGCTTGATCGGGGTGGTTTGTTTGGCGATCGCCACAACTTTGGCTCTCATCTCCCAACATAAAAAGGCGAGTGCGTCCCTAGCTAACGAAGCCCCAAAATCATAACTGTGCAAGCTGCCACTTTTGTCTTGATGCTCCCTTTGTTCGGGGTTGAAGAAAGTGGCTTCAACCGACTATATTTGGCCGTATTTCATTACGGTCTGCTCTAGATTGATGAGGGGAATCTATAACAGAACACACTTCAAGTCGATGAAGAAACGGCGGTAAAAATAGCAGATTTTTCAATGGAGAAATTGTCAAAGTTAGGCCTCAAGATTCGGAAAAGTTCATAAGAAATATTTCAATGCAAGCTGTTTTGTAAAACAGAATACTTTTTTGCTGTAATATGCAGCTTTAGGATGCAAAAGTAATGGCATTACTTGAATTTGCTTGCATTCAGCTTAAATAAAACGACTCAGCACTCTCAGCAAAGATACAAGTTTTTTGAAGTTTTTCCCACTGAATCTTAATAATTTTCTTTGGATATAAGACAGATTATGTGTGGTGTCTATATTCAATGATTAAAATCGAAATTTTCCTGAAACTCTCTTTTAGCAGTAGTTTCAAGGCTTCATTAATAATAATTCCAGTTCATAAACATCAAAAACTGCATAGGACAAATTTTTCTATAACTACTACCTTGCAACTGATTCATAACTGACTAACTTTTTACAAAGACTAAGAATTATGTTTAACTTTGATTCCTCTCCCCTCCTCAAAAATGCCGCCCTTGGAAGCTTACTAACGCTGGGATTCGTGGGCACAGTCCAACCCGCCCAAGCCCAAAGCACCATTCCCTACTGTATCTCTGTCAAAACTTACACAGATTCCGGCTCTGGTACAGATAATCCCATTTACATGACGATGCACGGCGAAAACGGCACGAGTGAACAGTTCACACTGCAAGGTAGCCACGAAAATAATGATTTAGATGAATTTGTCCATGAAACCTTAGATATTGGCCTTATCAATAGAGTCACCATTGATGTCGACGGCTGGCTAGCTGATAAATGGGCCGCCAACTATGTCCGGGTTTACCGTGATACCACCTGTAATCGTAAAGATGATGCAGACGGATGGTCTGAATTCTCAATTCGCAAATTTTTAGATTACGATCCCGTCTCCTTCAATCGCACAGGGGGAGCACTGCCTAGGGTAACGGTTACGCCTGCTGGCCCCGTTGTGAATAACCCGATCAGAATTACTTTGGCCCAATTCAGCAATAACCCAGGTACTCTTGAGCAGGAAGTAATGCGCATTACAGAAAGCTGGAGTCGGGTTGATGGCGTTTCTGTATCTAAAGACACGACTAATACCGTCGGCGCTGGAATTTCGATCACCTATGAAAGTCCGGAGACCGTGGCTGGAACCTTTGGGGCAGAGGCCCGTGCAGAATGGCAACGTTCCATTAATGAAGCAAGTTCCGAATCCCAGGAAAAAATGAGCGCTTCGGAATTTAATTGGGCATTTATGGCACCAGCTCATACAGCAATCATCCGTAAGATAACGTTTGAAGTTCCCTATGCTGAACAGGTGTATCGCTCCTCTACGGGTGAAAGTCGTGCTATCCGCAAAGTTGGTGCGCAAATTCGTCCCGTTAGTTCAGGTGATTTCCTCGTTATCCCTCAGCGCAACGAAGATGGTTCAATTACAACAATTGGCTTAGATACACTAGAAGACGAATGGTTTACGCATCTCGATCCTGACCAAGTCGATACGATTCGTCGTCAATATTTACCTAAGTGGTTGCAAGCAGGTTGGGTGGTCTCTGGTCAAGGCGGTCAAATCATTGGTCAAACACCATCCACGCCAGCACCTCCCACAAACCCGACACCGCCCGTAAACCCAACAACTCCTACACCGAATGCCGTAACCGGAACCCTGATCAAATTTGCGAATGGCTATCTGCAAGAAACAAGTCCTGGGGTTTGGCAAGAGTTCAATGCCAACGGTCAAGTAACATTCACCTTCCAGGAAACAGGACGCGACGACTGGTCTGTTTATCTCAATGACGCCTCTCGGAATGTCCAGCTTCAGTTGGATTTGTACCGCAAGATGATCTCCTATGGGCAAAATAACGGGCCGAAAAGTGATCTATATCCGATTACGGCTTCTGACGTCACCCTAGCGAGATTTGCAAATGGTCATCTACAGGAAACAAGTCCTGGGGTTTGGCAAGAGTTTAATGCTAATGGTCAAGTAACATTTACCTTCCAGGAAACAGGACGCGACGACTGGTCTATCTATCTCAATGATCCCTCTCGGAATGTTCAGCTTCAGTTGGATGTTTACCGCAAGATGATCTCCTATGGACAAAATAACGAGCCGAAGAGCGATCTATATGCTGTGACTTCTTTCTACCGCTAATACCGGATATGACGATTGACAAATTAGTAATCTAAGGGCTTCAAAACAAGGAGCCTATTTTACTTATCAAGTATTTTACGGTAAGCATCTCAAACACAAGGTAATCGGATCAAATATTATTTGGGTCAAATTCAACTCCAAAATACACCCCAGTAAAGCAACAAAATTACTACTCAAAGCGACAAAAAATATGTTTAACAAACTTGCTCTCTTTTCCTGTTTCACAAATTCAACGATTAGCCTCCTATTTTCTTTGAGTTTACCTGCAACTGCAAATACAACTCGTGCCGTTGAAGCTGGACCAATTTGGAATCAAAGTGATGCGAATATCAAGTGTCCCCGACTCGCCCAAGAAGAAGGAGGAACCTGGACTGGTCACTGGTGGACAACGATTTCAGGGGTTATGTCTGTCTGCCAGCTTGAATTTTCAAATAATCTTGAGAGCAAAAGTTTCTCTATTCTCAATTACAATGTAATGCTCTTAAGCCGCAATATTCCCGGCCAAGGCAATCTCATGCAAAATTACCGCGCCCAAGAAATTGCCACAGCGATTCGTAATTCAAACCCATGGGATGTCATTGTCATTAATGAAGCCTTCGATAATGAAGCTCGAAACAACTTATCGCGCAGTTTAAAAGAAGCGGGGTATTTCTCTGCTACTGAAGTAGTAGATACAAATAATGGAAAACTAGAAGATGGTGGGGTATATCTGCAAAGTCGCTGGCCGATCATGGCAACTGACCAGATTATTTTTTCTGATTGTAGTGGCTTTGATTGTCAATCGAATAAGGGGGCTGTGTACGCCAAAATTAATAAAGAAGGGATCATCTATCATATTTTTGGGACTCATCTACAAGCAGATACGGAAAATAGCGGTGTCAGAGCAAATCAATTAAGGCAGTTGGAGACTTTTATTAATCAAAAAACAGGGGGTGCACAAGCACGAGGGGAAGCAATCATTATCGCTGGTGACCTGAACTTTAATTATCAAACTGCTGAATATGACAATGCTCTTGAGACTTTAAATGCTCAGTTTTTAGGAAATATTCCCCAGGGTTATACTTTTGATCCTCGCATGAATGATCTCGCAAAATATCGCTATCCAAATGATTCATCTGAATGGCTAGACTATGTATTGGTTAGTAATGAAAGTATTCAACCGAATCGCACAACACTTGATCTTACAAAGTTTCGTACAACCTCCCAGTATGAACTGCCAGGGAAAGGTGATTTTTTGAATTTATTTGGTGGAACAATGGTGCGTGACTTGTCAGATCATTATGGACTATCTGCAACCTATCTTTTCTGATTTTGCAACATCATTCGATGATCCTAGGATTAATGATCTAACAAGACCATTAGCTTTTACTCGTCAAAAATACGCTCAAGAACGAGGCCTTGGCTATCTTTTAGTTCAAAGATCTTTAGCGCATCTTCTGTTTGACCAATGTCTAAACCAGGGGTGGCGATCGCCACACGCCATTCAGAAAGATCCAACTGGAGCCAATCACCGAGGGTAATGGTGGTTGGTTCACCGCCCATGTGGGTCACCATCACGATTTGTTCTGGGGTTTGATCGTTCTCTTCGGCAAGGGGTTCTGTGCGCAGACCGTAAAAGATTGCGTGTTCTTCGTTACTGAGACGATTAAAGCGATCGCCTTCCTGGAGATTTTCCCGCAGCCAAGGGTGAGCGCGACGATATTCTCGCAGGGCTAAGTTAAATTCTGTCTGGGCGGGATCAACCCGGTCGAGATAATGGGAAACCCGACAGGTTTCGTGGCCATCTTCCATAAACGCCATGGCAATGGTCTTCAGTTTCGGCACCGTTAAATGGTCGAGGAAAGCCTGGTGATCGGACTCCCCAATTTCCTGCATCGGTTTGACTTCACAGACCCCGTCGGGATTGCCGATACAGCGTTGGCACAGATCGGCGGTTTTCTGTAAATCGTAATCTGTGACGATCATCGCCTCGTTTAAGGCGCGCATAAACCGCTTCAGAAAATCGAGATCTTCAAAGCCCAACTGTTTGAGATGCCGAAAAGCCCAGGGTTTAGCAAATAATTCTGGGGTAATCTGCCAGTCCAAAAAGCCCACTTCCTCCGCCGCGACTTTGACCCCATAAAGTTCGTCAGTATTGCGGAAAAAGCCCCAGGGCGCCCGCATCAAAGAATTAATAAAATCCATCGGCAGGCCGGGCATAAAGCCATAGACCCAGAGGGTAGTCGCTGGATTATCGTAGGCATTTAAAATAACTTCGTTGAGGGTTGCGCCCAAATGCCAGTTAATGGCGGCGGCTTGGGCATCGATTTGGTTCCCCCGGCGCACCGTATCGTGGTTGGCACAACCGGTGATCCAGCGATCGCCTTGGAACATCACTTCAATAATGCGGTTCCATTTGTAATCCCAAAACCCTTCGATGGTGGGTGTATTGTGGGCAAAAATCAATGGCCCCCATTGGTAGGATTCTGGGCGCAATTCGATCAAATCGCGATAGGTTGAAGAATTTTCCCAACCTTCTTCGGGCCAGGGCCGACCGTCCTCAAAAATGGTAAAGAGTAACCGTTGGCGATCGCCAATATCTTGGATTACATCACTCATCGCCAACAGATAAGCATCATCCTGCTCAACGCGACCGGAAAGGGGATTAAAGAAGCGAAAATCTTGCCCGCCATCAATGCGAATGCCGTCGGCCCCGGAGTTAATGCGTCGCCGTTGCAACTCTAAAAGAATCGCCCGCACCTGGGGTAATTGGTGGTTCAGATCCTGCCCGTACATATTTGGGCCTTTGAGGTACTGATTGTTCAGGAGCTCTAACGATTGATTGTCCGCGTGGCCATAGACCAGATCATAAATAATTTGGATCGGCCCCCCCGCAAAATTATGGAGGGTACTGATAAAGTCCACCAATTCATCAGGACGGAGGCTACTGAGGATCGTTGGGTTGGTCGCCGCTGAGCCTAAAATCGGTACATCATAGCCCCAATTTTGGGTTTTGGCCTTGCGGAGGGTGACTTCTACTTCGAGGCCACAGGCCATTTCCCCGGTTTCAATAGCTTCATTGGGGGCGATCGCAAAAAATTCGTGGTGGCGGTTGTCCCCCTCAAGGCGATATTCAATGGTAGGTTCAATGGGAAGCAATTGCAGCGCGTCGTAACCGACATAATTTTGTTCGGCAGCGGTGAGGGTTTCCCCGGCGGCAATCTTTTCCGAGAGGTGCTGGTAAACCTGGGTCAGGCCCGCTAGGGTTCCTTCGGGGGAGGCTGTTTTGAGGTGAACCTGCAAAATATTTAAAGGGGCTGGCACCCGAGGCAGCACTTCATTGGCATTATCAAGGATCGGCCGTTCCCAGGGGGCTTGGTCGGGGTCGAGGGGGGTCGAATGGGCCTCAAAATAGGCAAGGTCTGTCCGTTGCCGCTGGAGGCTGTCCATGTCGTAGAGTTCCGCTGGCCCAAAAACCCCATAGGGCAGAGAATAGGCCAAAACATCACGGATGATCGAAATTTCATTCTGGAGGCGATCGCAGTAGCGCAACCAATACAGAGAGCCCATTTGCTCCCTCGTGCCTGGGTGCATCCCCGCAACTACCCCCCAACAGAATTCCCCCTGCTGTTTGAGTTCTACACAGTCCCGGCGGCACTTAATGGTTTGGCTAGGAGCGCCAAAGTCCACCGCTTCGAGGGGGGTAAAGACTTCCAAGAAGATGTCGCGGTTTGTTTGGATCACTTCCCCTGCCAGTTCCGGTGTCCAAAAACCGATCTCCGTGAGGCCATCCGCCCGGTAATGGGCCCCCAAGCGTTTGGCGAGGCGTTGCCCCTTGTGGAAATAACTTTCATTGGAATGGGTCACTTGGGCTGCCCAATCTAACAAAATTTGGGTGTCTGCTTCGCTAAGCTGAATTTGAGAGGCCGTATTCACTATCTAAGTAACCGTAACAACAACTAATTCATCGGATCGGGTGCCTGGGGCGATCGCCCGTTGCCAACCCATGCATCCTCGCATCTGCCGAATGACTTATCTTTTGATCGCAAAACAGCAAAGATAACTGATGAGTCGATGAGATAAATCAATATATCCTGACAGAATCAAATTATTTTTTCGGCTATCAATTTGTCGGCGATCGCCCCCAAAAAATCACTTTAAAATGCGGCTATTCATACCTTAATTACTTCAGAAAGCATCAGGAATCTTTGTGATGCATCGATTTTTTGAGCTTAAAACTACCTTAATTTAAGATTAAGTTTTGCCCGAAAGATTAACCTTTCGACGGGCTTTCACCCCACAGATAACCGTTTAAATAAAAAGTCCCACCCATAATAAATCATTATCTTTCCCTCCGGCAAGCCATCACTAACTCAGCCAAAAACATAAACTGAGAAAAATGTTATAATGAAAAAGTGTCCAATTGAATACGATGGCCATTTATCGACCATTTTTGTAGTTTTTACGGCCCATGAAACAAGCCCTCGGAAGTTTTGAAACCCAGCTTCCCCAGGTGAGCTTCCCCACTAGATTTGCCGTTCGTCGGGAAATAATGGCAACGCCCTTTACACTGGGCCCCTAAATATTTGTTGGTGAGCATCGCCCCAGTGTTGTGCCTCTGGTTGTGGGGAGTAAGTTCAAGGCTAGAGCCAATGGTTGATTTGGGTGCTGTGTAACGGCGATCGCCAACGGTTTGCCCCCCAAGATCCAGGTTGCAAATCATTTTTACCCGGTGCCCCCGGCCCACAACATCTGCTGGACACAGGCCCATTGTTACCGCAAGCGGCCTTTTTTTATCTGAACCATACCAACCCCTGGAGGTCTTAATGAAATCTTCTCTCGTCATTCTCTACCATAGGGAACCCTATGATGAGGTGCGCGAAAACGGTAAAACCTTCTACCGTGACAAAACAAGCCCTAACGGGATCATGCCGACCCTCAAAAGCTTCTTTGCCAACGCCGAACAAAGCACCTGGGTCGCTTGGAAACAAATCTCTGGCAAACAACAAGAAAAATTCCAAGCCAAGATGGCATTTCCCGGTCAGGAAAACTCCGTGGTTCACCGCATCCCCCTGTCCGCCGACCAGGTTAAAAACTTCTATCACATCACCTCAAAAGAAGCCTTCTGGCCGATTCTGCACTCCTTCCCCTGGCAGTTTACCTACGACTCCTCAGACTGGGAAAACTTCAAACAAATCAACGAAATGTTTGCCGAGGCTGCCTGCGAAGATGCCGATGACGATGCTCTGTTTTGGGTCCATGATTACAATCTCTGGCTGACCCCCTACTTCATCCGCCAGAAAAAACCCAACGCTAAAATTGCCTTTTTCCACCACACGCCATTTCCGAGTGTTGATATTTTTAACATTCTGCCGTGGCGTGAAGCAATCGTAGACAGCCTCCTCTGCTGTGACCTGTGTGGCTTCCATCTGCCCCGCTACGTGCAAAATTTTGTCGCCGTCGCCCGGAGTTTACGCAAGGTCGAAATTACCCGCCAAGTGCCCGTCGATGAGCACGCCTTTACTGCCGTAGGCACCGCCCTCGCAGAACCCGAAATTACCACCCAGTTGAAATATAAAGATCACCTGGTGAATTTGGATGCTTTCCCCGTGGGCACAAACCCCACCCAGATCCGTGCCCAGGTAGAGAAAGCCAGTACCCAGGAGCGAATCCGCAAAATCCGGGAAGAACTGGGCAGCAACAAGCTGATTTTGTCCGCTGGACGGGTGGACTACGTGAAGGGCACCAAGGAAATGTTGGTCTGCTATGAACGCCTACTAGAACGGCGACCGGAGTTGCAAACCAAAGTGAATCTGGTGGTTGCCGCGGCCAAGGCTGCCTCTGGGATGCGGGTTTACAAAAATGCCCAAAGTGAAATTGAGCGACTCGTAGGTCGGATCAATGGTCGCTTTGCCAAGTTGAACTGGACCCCGATTTTGCTCTTTACCAGTGCCCTCTCCTACGAGGAACTTCTCGGTTTCTTTGGGGCCGCAGATATTGCCTGGATTACGCCGCTGCGGGATGGCTTGAATCTGGTCGCCAAAGAGTATGTGGTCGCCCATGGTTGCGATGATGGGGTCTTGATCCTGTCAGAATTTGCGGGATCAGCGGTGGAACTGCCCGATGCGATCCTCACCAACCCCTACGCGGCGAAGCGGATGGATGAATCCATTGATCAAGCCCTGGCCATGCCCGTCGAGGAACAACAGCGGCGTATGAAGAGTATGTACCAGGCGATCCAACGCTATGACGTGCAGCAGTGGGCCAATCATATGTTCCGGGAAGCCAAGGCAACGGCAGTCCTGGGTAAGGAGCCGACCCCCGTCTAGGTCGTTTTTTTGCTTAACCTGGGGGAGAGGCGATCGCCGCCCCAAAAATCCCCTGGGTTGGGTAGTGAGACAAAAACGGTGGATTGCACCAGTCATGACCCAAGCCGACTAACCGCACAAGTTTGACCCTAATTCCCAACCTGAATAATGCGAGATTTTCAAACCATTCAAAACACAACCTACGATCTAATCATCATTGGTGGCGGCATTAATGGCGCTGGGATCGCCCGGGACGGGGCCTTACGGGGCTTAAAAACCTTGCTCATTGAAAAGGAAGATTTCGCCAGTGGCACCACCAGTTGGTCTACCCGTCTGATCCATGGGGGCCTCCGTTACCTAGAGTATTTAGAATTTCATCTAGTGCGGGAGTCCCTCCACGAGCGGGAAGTGCTCCTGCGTACCGCGCCCCACCTGGTGCAACCGCTTCAAATGACGATCCCCCTCTACAAAGGGGCGGCCCGGGGCTACTGGCTCATCCAAGCGGGGATGTTGCTCTACGATATTTTGAGTTTTGATAAAACGGTGCCCTCCCACCGGATGTTGAGCGCCCGCAAGTTCCAGAATCTTTTCCGCACGGTGCGATCGCAGGATGTGGTTGGGGCCGCCCAATATTACGACGGCCAGGTAGAATACGCCGAACGACTCTGTTTAGAAAATATTTTGGATGCCCAGGCAGCGGGGGCCACGGTTTTAAATTACACCGCCGTCACAGCTCTCCAACGGGATGAGAATACCGCCACAATTCAGGCGATCGCCTGTGAAGATCAACTCACGGGCCAAACCTTTACAGTCCAAGCCAAGGGCAGCATCGTTGTAAATACCTCCGGCCCCTGGGTTGATGAAGTCTGTCAGTTGGGCCGCGCCGCCGGCGAAGCCAAACCCATCGGCACGGAACAAAAAATGGGCGGTACCAAGGGAAGCCACATTGTCGTTGATCCGTTCCCCGGTGCTCCCCAAGCCGCCCTCTATGTGGAAGCGGCCAGCGATAATCGCCCCTATTTCATCATTCCTTGGTTGGGTAAATACCTCATTGGCACCACGGATCTGAAATATATCGGCAGCCTCGATCATGTGAAGGCCGACAACGACGAAATCGATTATCTCCTCGCCGAAACCAACCGGGTGTTACCATCGGCCCAGCTCAGTCGGGCTGATATTCGCTTTACCTATTCCGGGGTGCGGCCCTTACCCTATGTGGGGGATAAAAAACCCGGCAGCATTACCCGCAGTCATATTTTGTTTGACCATAGTCCTGAAGGGGCAAGAAATCTCATTTCCCTAATTGGTGGAAAACTGACTACCTACCGGCAGGTGGGCGAAGAAATGGTGGATTTGGTCTACCGCAAATTGAATCGTCCCGCTCCCCCTTGTCCCACTCGCAAACGGACTTTACCGGGGGCGATCGCCGCCGATTCCCACACCATTGAAACCATGATCCGTCGTTATACACCCACGGTTGATCGCACCACGATCCAACACCTGTTCCGGATGTATGGCGCTAAAGCCCCGGAAGTCCTCGCCCTTGTAGATGATGCCCCTGACCTGGGCGATCGCCTGGTGCCCTATCTCCCAGATATTAAGGCCCAAGCGGTCTATGCGGTGCGCTCTGAACTTGCCCATAACCTCAAGGATATTTGCCGCCGCCGCACCACCCTCGCGATGTTGGCCAACTACGGCTATGATGCCCTGCCGACCCTCGTGGCGGCCCTCAAAACCCACTGTGGTTGGGATGATGCCGAAGGCGATCGCCAAGTGGCCGATTACAAAACCTTCATTGAGCAGAACTGTCTGCCTGACTATCGCATTGAGGCCCAGGCCCAGGCCTCAAAAACAGAAGTTTATTCCTAACGGTTTTGCCGTAGATCCTTACTTACACTAAAGCAAACAACTTCACCGGTAGGCGGTTGGCGTTGTTTTCGTTCCCGACTCAAGTTTGTTAGACCCGATTTTTCTGAGAAGATAGATGACAACCATTTCTCCCAATGACCTTGACCAAGACGCCCAATCCCTTAATACTGTTGTCCCGACAATACGTCTAAAGTCTGTGAATACAAACCGTAAAACCATTGCCATGCTGGGGACTGGGGCCTGGGGTTCCGCCCTCGCCACCCTAGCCGCCGTGAATGACCATGATCTGCGGCTCTGGTCGCGCCGGGGTGAGCTTTCTCTCGAAGAGGCGATCGCCGACGCTGACATCATCATTTCGGCCATCTCCATGAAGGGGGTATCCGACGTGGCAGAGCAACTCAAGGCGATTTCTCTCCCCGCCAAGGCAATTATTGTGACGGCCACCAAGGGTTTAGATCCCAAGACCACCCGGACTCCGTCTCAAATTTGGCAAGAAACTTTCCCTGACCACCCAGTAGTCGTGTTATCGGGGCCAAATCTCTCGAAGGAAATTGAAGCTGGTTTGCCCGCCGCGACGGTAGTAGCCAGCACTGACCTAGAGGCCGCGGAAACCGTCCAAGAAGTATTTGCGTCCGACTGTTTCCGAGTCTATACCAACAATGACCCCCTGGGCACTGAATTAGGCGGCACCCTAAAAAATGTGATGGCGATCGCCGTGGGAGTCTGCGAAGGCCTCAAGCTCGGTACCAATGCCAAATCAGCTTTAATTACGCGGGCGTTGCCGGAGATGATTCGCGTAGGGGCGCACTTAGGAGCCCAACCGGAAACCTTCCTGGGTCTTGCAGGGCTGGGAGATATGCTTGCTACTTGTACCAGTCCCCTCAGTCGCAACTATCGCGTGGGTTACGGCCTGGCCCAGGGCAAATCCCTAGAACAGATTCTCGAAGAACTGGGAAGTACCGCTGAAGGGGTAAATACCACCGCTGTATTGCTCGATTTGGCTAACCGTGAGGAAATTCCGATCCCCATTTCCCGGCAAGTTTATCGTCTTCTCAAGGGGAAAATTACGCCCATGGAAGCGGTGACAATGTTGATGGAACGGGATCTGAAGCCAGAAGCCTGTGATCTGCTGGAATAAAAGTGATCTCTATGGCCCCAGAGCTCTAGTTACAAAGATTTCAAACATGATTAGGGGCGATCGCCGCCTCTTTTTTTGCGGTGTTGTGCTAAATTCGCACCATGGTTATGGCGTAGGGAACTTTCATGCGGATAAAAATTTGTGGGCTGACCCAGATAGACCAGGCCCAGGCGATCGCCAAGGTGGGAGTAACGGATCTGGGATTTATTTGTGTCCAAAAATCGCCCCGGTATGTGACGCCCACCCAACTGGCAACCCTGACGGAAGCCTTGCCCGCGCACATTGGCAAAGTGGGTGTTTTCGCGAACCAGACATTGTCTGAAATGCTGGCAATCATTAGTCAGGGCAACCTCACCACCGCCCAACTCCATGGCGATGAATCCCCAGAATTGTGCCAGCAACTCCGCCAGCAACGGCCCGACCTGGAAATTATTAAAGCCCTGCGGATCCGCGATCGCCGCTCTTTAGAATGGGCAAAACAATACGAAACCGTGGTCGATGCACTGCTCCTCGATGCCTACGATCCCCAACAACTCGGCGGGACGGGCCACCAGATTAACTGGGATGATCTGCGCCAATTTCGCCCAGCAATTCCTTGGTTCCTCGCGGGGGGCCTCAATCCCGATAATATTGCCGTCGCCCTGGGCCAACTGCATCCCGATGGCATCGATCTGTCGAGCGGCGTAGAACTGTCCCCCGGCATTAAAGACCTCAGCAAAGTTCAAGCCTTGATGACTGCTCTCCAGATGATCGCCTCCCAGCCCCTCCATGCCTAATTCTGTGCCAATTTTTATTTTGCTTGGCGGAAAAAGCCAGCGCATGGGCACCGACAAAGCCCTTTTGCAATGGGGTGAACAAACCCTGCTCCGGCGTACCCTTGAGATAGCCACGGCCCTCAGTGACGAAATTTATCTCTTGACCCCCTGGCGCGATCGCTATCAACCCTATCTCAGCACCACTGTCCACTGGCTCGATGATCCCGCTCAACAGGGGGGACTCGTTGCTTTACATCAGGGTATGAAAACCCTCAATCTCCAGGGCTGGGTTTTACTGCTCGCCTGTGATCTGCCCAAGCTTGACCAGGGGCAATTAGAGCAATGGCTCAAGCAACTCGCAGCAATTCCAACAAACTACACCGCCGCCCTCGTTAATCAAGGGCAATTTTATGAACCCTGCTGTGGTTTCTATCGCAATACGGCCCAAACTTCGCTCCAACAATTTATCGATCAGGGGGGGCGCTCTTTTCAAAAATGGTTAGCCACTGTGCCTGTTTTTTCGCTGGCGATCGCCAACCCAGCAATGCTCTTTAATTGCAACACCCCCGCCGATTTCGCTACCTTGAAGACGCAACCGCCCTCGCCGTAGCCAATCAATTGACCGACCCAGTGCCATGCAACAAACCGCCCTTAACCTAATCGCCATCGGTGTTTTCTTGATGACCATGACCAGCCTTTTGGGAGGGATTTTTCAGTTGTCTCCCTTTGTCCCCGCTGGCATTACCGCTGCCGTGATGGCCTTTGCCACCGTGGATACGTTCAATTGGCAAGGGCGAGGCATGACCTTATTCCTTGATTTGTTTACCCCCGCCGAACAGCGCCAACGCATTTTGCACCACGAAGCGGGCCATTTCCTGGCGGGTTATCTCCTCAGCATTCCAATTACGGGCTACAGTCTGACCCCTTGGGAAGCGATTAAGCAGGGTCAAACGGGTCAAGGAGGCGTCAGTTTTGATCTCGAAAGCGTCGAAGCTTCCCTCAAAAATCCCCAGCAGATGAATCTTTTACTCGAACGTCTCAGCACCACCCTAATGGCAGGGATCGCCGCCGAAACGACGATCTACGGCAAAGCCCTAGGGGGAGCCAACGACCGCGACCAACTCCGCCAACTGTTAGCTAAACTCGGCATTTCTGTCGCCAGCTACCAACAACGGGAGCAATGGGCCCTACTCCAAGCAAAAAACCTCTTAGATCGCCACCAAGATGCTTTCCAAAATTTGGTCACCGCAATGGCTGACCGCGCCCCCCTAGAAGAATGCTTTTCCCTTTTAAATGACGAATCCCAAGCCTAATAATTTGATCAAACTCAAAAATAAGTGTTGTTGGCGAACATTACATTTACATTAAAAGCTTTATATTATTAAGCCTGCTAACGAT
>NZ_CAWLTV010000061.1:0-76565 GCF_963864045.1 Picosynechococcus sp. NKBG042902
ACCAGTGACATTCAGAACGTCATTTGCTTCGTCACCAATGTTAGTCTCAACGGCAAGACCACCACTCTGATCACCAATATTAATTTGATCGTCGTCAACACCATCGCCGATGTTGATGCCGTCACCATCAGCGGGAACCGCTGGGTCTCCGTCGATCGAATCAGTCGCGCCAAAAAACTCCTCGAGGGGAGTCGCATCATCGCGACATCTTAAAACTCCTTCGGGAGCGGTGTCTTGAGTAATCAGGTTTCCAACAACGAAAGAATCACATGCTTGCGTTTGTGCCTGAACTTTTTCTACTGAAACCAGAAGACTAAGAGAAACAACGGGGATTAGAGAGAGTTTTGAATATTTTTCAACATTAGAAAAATAGGATTTCATTGAATTTTAAACCTCACACATGTTAATTAGCCGACAAAAAATCTTACTCAGAAAAAAAGTATTTCAATGATTGATTTTTTGTTTTGGTTGTCTGGATTGTATCAACATAATTTGGAAAAATCCATACTCAAATGATTACAAAAAATGATTTTTAGCAACAAATCCTATGGAATGTGCGTCTTTAAAGCCTTGTCGTAATACGAAAATACCAAAAGTCATAAAACCTTAAAGAAATATAAAGAAAAAATCAGAAAATTGATTGCATGATGTTGTTGTGGATAGAAGCACCGACCGATGTTGCAGTGGTAACAGCTAAATTCTCACCGATGGCACCCTGGGGATCGAGGCGTTGCTCAAAAAACGTCTGGCAGCGGTTTTGCTCGTCGGCTAGGATCACTTTTGCCGTATGACCTTTCGCTAAAACACTGGCGCGATCGCCGATTGACTCTTAAAGATGTTCAAGAATGGGAATCAGGCTGAGAAAATCTTCGGCTTGTTGCAGATAATCATTCACCTCTGGTTCTGAAAATTCGATGCTGGTGTTGTAATCGGCTTGCGATCGCGCTTTTTGGGCATCGATGAGATAACGATGATATTTGGGGTTGACGATCTGGGTTTTGGCAAAGTGTTTCCCAAAGGCGGCAATCACAGCAGAATGCTTCGAAAAGTTGAGTTCTTGGGATTCGAGGAAAGCAGAAGCAAGATAAAACATGCTGTAGTAGGCACGGGAAATGGCAAAATCATAGTAACCAAGCGCTTCTAGTTCCTTGGCAGCATCAAGGCTTTTTTTTGCTTTTTGGATGAGGCTAATTTGTTCTTTTTTCACAGGTTCACCCCTTCCTGGCGCACGTTGCGGGTAAAGGCATTATTCGTATTCTGCCAGGTCTCGAAGTTCATCAAAAAGCAACTAATGACAGTATCGTATTGGAGACACAGATCGGCGATAAATTGACTGTTTGCCTTGTTCTCTTGGTAAGAGTCAAATTTATTTTTGAGCAGTACTAAAATATCAATGTCAGAGTCGGGGGCAGCGTCGCCACGGGCTTGGGAACCAAAGAGAATTATATCAACGAGATTATCTTGATAGTTTTTTGGAAGTGGTCACGGAGTTGTTCAAGGATGCGAGAGAGGTTCGGGTTAGGGGAGGAGAGGGCTTGTTTCATGGCTTTGTTAGAGTTTGGAGAGCAAAAGAGTTTCGCTCGGTGCCGTGTGGTGCCCTTGCTCCATCTCCTAGGACAGTGTGAGCTAACAGCTTAACTCTTGGGGAAAGTATAAATGAGATGACTGGGCTTCGTGCACGGAGTTGGGCGTTGTCACCGATAAATTTTCGCCAATAGCACCTTGGGGATCAAGGCGTTGCTCAAAAAACGTCTGGCAGCGGTTTTGCTCATCGGCCAGGATCACTTTTGCCGTATGACCTTGCGCTAAAACATCAAGACGATCGCGTAATTCATAGGCTGCGACAATCAGGCGATCGCCTGGGGTACAGAGGTGAGCCGCCGCACCATTGAGACAAACCACCCCACTATCTCGCTCACCGGGTAAAACGTAGGTGGTCAGGCGGTTACCATTTTCGACATTCCAGATATTGACTTCTTCAAGGGGCAAAATTCCCACTTTCTCGATCAGGGCTTGGTCGATGGTGATACTGCCCACATAATCTAGCTCGGCCTGGGTCACCCGCAAATGGTGGAGTTTCGCGTGCATCAGTTTGATTTGGGCCATGGTAAAGGAGAACGGTAAAGGTAAAGAAAGTTGATTGGGAAGGGGGACATCCCTCTAAATCTCTCTTCGGAAGGGAGACTTTAATAAATCTCTAAATCATTTTTCTGCAGGAGACTTGAAGAATTTCATTGCTGCTTAACCCAGTGCACAAAATTTTCGAGGATTTTTAAGCCAATCGCTGAGGATTTTTCGGGGTGAAATTGCATCGCAACTAAATTATCTTTGGCGATCGCCGCTGTGACGGTTTGCTGGCCGTGGGTGACGGTGGCGGCATTTACTTCAGGAACTGTCGGGGCCACATAAAAAGAATGCACAAAATAAACGAAGGGATCTTTCGGTAAATCCTGCCAAATGGGATGATCCGGTTGGGTTAGTTGCAGTTGGTTCCAGCCCATGTGGGGAATGGTAATCTCTGGCTCTGGCTGAAATCGTTTCACGCTGCCGGGAATAATACCTAAACCTTTTTCTGTGCCTTCGGCGGAACTGTCAAATAAAATTTGCATCCCCAAACAAATGCCGAGGAAGGGTTTGCCACTGGCGATCGCCTGGTGAATCGAGGCTTCGAGGTGGCGATCACGGAGATGTTGCATCGCCGGATCAAAGGCTCCAACCCCCGGTAGAACTACCGCATCGGCCCCCAGGATTTGTTCCGGTTGATCCGTGATTGTGGGGCTGGCCCCTGCTTTTTCTAGGGCTTTGCAGGCGGAGTGGAGATTCCCCATGTCGTAGTCAACAACCGCAATATTCACCATCTTCTCATTGCCCGAACGTTCACGTTAGAAACCCTTAACATACACCACAAAAGGAATTTGATCCTAACAATTTCTTTAGAATGTTGACGCTTAACTTTCATCCACCCATTCCGAAAACTGTCGGGTTACAGCATGACGAAATTCCAGCGGTAAGACTAAAACAATATTTTCATCATTCAGGCGACCATAGATTTTGGTTTGGTCAAAATTTTCAGTGCCGAGGCTGAGTTGAGAGGGTTGAGTTGCCGCTGTTTGGAGCGTGACCACAGCTTTGGGTTCAAGGAGGCCATAATCGGCCAGTTCCTCAGAGGCCACAGAAAAACTAGCGTAACCCTGGGGTTCGATGAGTAAATTCAGCAAATAGGTGATCGCCCCTCGATTTGCCGGTTTTTCAACGGGACTGGTCAGCCACCATTGAGGGACAGGTGCAAAACGTTGTTCAAAGTTGAGGGTTTCCCCCTGAATTTCTAAAGACAAAGAACGGATCTCCGCTTCCTGAAAGGGAAAAAGCACCTCAGCATCTGCGGTAACGAAACCTGATTCTGAGGGTGTTAAGGTATTTTGTCGTTGCGTAACAGCCCAGGTGATTCCCCCAAGTCCTAAGGCGATCGCCAGCCAAATTCCTGTACTCCGCTGCACCATGGCGATTTTTATCTAGCGCGGATATGGTTTACCAAAGCCCGTAAACCGAGATAGTAACTTTCCGCCCCAAAGCCGCAGATTTGACCCACTGCAATGGGCGCGATATAGGAATGGTGACGGAAGGTTTCGCGCTGGTGAATATTGCTGAGATGCACCTCTACGGTGGGTAAATTTACCGCCGCTAAAGCATCCCTAAGGGCGACACTGGTGTGGGTGTAGGCCGCCGGATTAATCAAAATGCCAGAAAATTTACCGAGGGCGGCCTGGATCTGATCGACTAACGCGCCCTCATGGTTGGATTGAAAACAGTGCAGAGAAACACCAAGAATTTTTGCCTCCTTTTCGAGGCGGGTGTTGATGTCTTTGAGGGTTGTGGCGCCGTAGATTTCAGGCTCCCGTAAGCCCAACAAATTTAAATTGGGCCCGTGGAGCACAAGGATATTCAGGGTGGACAACGGTGGTGAACCTAACGCAGATTAACTAATAAGGTTAGCATCCCAACGTCCGAGGCCTTTAGTAGCGGCGACGTTGACGGTCGTGGACAGGGATCGGGATGAGTTCAGGCTCAGGTTCGGCCGCTGGCCCAAGGAGGGTTTCAATGACTTTGCCCGCCCACTCTCTGAGTTTTTCCAGTACTTTTTCGATATAGCCCATCAAAAAGACGACTCCTGTAAACTCGATGTACCACGCTCTAATTTATTCATCATAAATCTTGGCGTCTTTGGTACGTTGTTCTTATAGATATATTAAGAATAACACAAGCTTTTCGGGGGGCGATCGCCGAATCCTTAGTTAGGGCTTAGACTTTTTCCTCAGAAACCATAATATTTCGTAACAAAACTTTAAGATTTGTCGCTTTTTAAATTAAATATCGCCTGAGGCCATCGAGGGCATCACAGGCACTCAGGTAACGAATCAATTCCCGGTCTCGGTCTGTACCGTAGCGGTAGGTGTGGCTAAATACGTGATTTTGGGGATCGGCCCAGGCGATACAAACCAAGCCGATGGGTTTGGCGGAGTCATCACTCTTCGGGCCAGCAATGCCGGTAATGCCAATGCCCCAATCGCTACCGAGGGCTTGTTTGGCCCCCTGCGCCATTTGTTGGGCCACGGTTTCACTGACGGCTCCCTGGTTTTGCAGGTCGGCGGAATTCACGCCGAGAAGATTGATTTTTACCGCATTGGCATAAGCGGTAATGCCTCCTAAAAAGTAGTCGGAGCTGCCGGAAACGCTTGTAATTAGTGCGCCTAGGCCGCCGCCAGTGCAAGATTCGGCAACGGCTAGGGTTTCCTGGCGCGTCCGTAGTAAGTCGCCGATGACTAGGGGGAGACTGGCCCCATCGGAACCGAAATAATCCAATCCGGTGATCGCCTTAATTTCTGCAACCACCGGATCCATTAATTTTTTAGCTGCGGCAACGGATTCTGCCCGGGCTGCCACCCGTAACTTGACTTCTCCCTTGGAGGCATAGGGAGCTACGGTCGGGTTCGTCAACGCAAAAAGATGATTCACTTTAGCGGCTAGACTCGATTCACCAATGCCCCGGAAGCGCATCATTTCACTGTGAATCACAATCTGACCGTAGCCTTGGGCCTTGAGGTAGGGGACAGCAGTTTCTTGCCACATCCGCTTCATTTCCCCAGGGACGCCCGGAAAGGTAAAAATTGTTAGTCCCTCAATGGGTTGCCAAATCAGACCAGGGGCAGTTCCCGTCGGATTCGGGAGAATCTCCGCTCCCTCCGGCAAAAGGGCTTGTTTACGGTTGTTGGGGGTCATGATGCGCCCCCGTTGGGCAAATTTTGTGGTGATATCGGCGACAATCTCTGGTCGCTCGACGAGGGGCGTTTGGAAATAGGCGGCGATCGCCTCGGTGGTGAGATCGTCGGGGGTGGGGCCAAGGCCACCCGTAAAGACAATAATTTCTGTCCCCCGTTGCACGGCAATCTCTAGGAGGGAATGGATGCGAGCAATATTGTCTCCCACCACAGACTGAAAATAATGGCTGATGCCAAGCTTTGCGAACTCCTGGGCAAGGTACTGGCTATTGCTATTGACGATATCTCCCAAGAGAATCTCAGTGCCGACACAGATAATTTCCGCCGCCATGGTGCTCCTTCAGTAAAAGGCGATCGCCTTTCCTCATTTGTTTGGTAAACATTTAATTTTAGAAGCCCACAACAGGACTTGAACCTGCGACCGGCTGATTACAAATCAGCTGCTCTACCAACTGAGCTACGTGGGCATTGGTCTCTAAACCGTATGCAAGTATAGCAAAAGCGCACCGGAAATTGTCAAGCCTTTTACACCAATCGACTGTCCATGGCCCACCGCGCCAGTTCCGTGCGGTTATTTAAGCTGGTTTTGTTCAACATATTGGACACATGACTTTCGATGGTGCGCTGGCTTACATTGAGCTTTTCGGCAATTTCCCGATTAGAAAGTCCCTGGGCCACAAAGCTCACAACCTTAGTTTCCGTGGGGGTAAGCTCCACATGACTCGGCACCTGAAAGGCCATGGACGAGGTTGTCGCCCCAGAATGACTCAGGATACGCCGGGCCTGGTTTAACGACGATTCCACCTGGGCGACTAATTCTTCTGGTTCAAAAGGCTTCACAAGGTACACATCCGCCCCTTGGTTCAGGCCCTCGATGCGATCGCGGGTTTGCCCCTTTGCCGAGAGGAAAATTACCGGGATCCAGCTAATTTGCGAATTTTGACGGACATTTTGGATAAAGGTATAACCATCCATTTCTGGCATCATCACATCACAAATGATTAAGTCAGGGGTTGTCTCTTCGAGGATTTGCAAGCCTTCGACACCATTGGCCGCGGTCAACATGTCATAGCCGCGAAATTCGAGATAATCGCGCACTAACAAAATGAGATTGGGATCGTCGTCAATCAGGAGTAGAGTCGTACCTTGGGGATTAGGAAAATCGCTCATGGCAGGAATAGGGTCGCAAAGATCAGGGTTAGCCAAATCTTAGCAAAGGAATTTTGGCTGGGATTAGGGATTTGGGACGGGGTTTACTGGTGATGGTTCGGGTAGGGGATGGGCCATAAATACATAATCTTGGACGGGGCGATCGCCGATTAAATGCTCCTGAATAATCCGTTCAATGACCGCTGGTGTGGCACTGTGATACCAAATGCCATCGGGATAAACCACCAAAATCGGCCCCTGACTACAGACCCGGAGACAGTTCGCTTTCGTGCGAAAAATGTGGGGTGAAGCGTCACTAGGAGCATCTAATCCCAATTCTTTGAGGCGTTTTTTGAGATAATTCCAAGCGTCAATGCTGGCCTGCTTATCACAGCATTTGGGCTTCGTTTGATCAGCACAGATAAACACATGGCGATCAATTCGGTCGAGGCCAAGATTCTGCGCACAGACTTTCAAACTTGCATCGCATTGTTCTACCATTACCAAGATTCTCTAGGGGGACGCGAACAATTTTAGCGAGTCAGGCGATCCAGCGGCGAAGGAAGGAACATTGAAGGATACACTAGAGGGAAGCAAAAATTTTGAATAACTGTTTGATTCTATGGATCCCATGCTCAAAGATGCCTTTGCTCAACGTCGGGCATTAAAAGTCATTAGTGGTTTGAATAACTTTGATGCGACCAATGTTCTCGCTGTGGCCCGGGCAGCCGAAGCCGGTGGCGCAACATTCGTCGATATTGCCGCCGATGCAGATTTGATTCGTCAGGTGAAAGAAGTCATTTCTCTGCCTGTATGCGTGTC
The DNA here is from genome assembly GCF_963864045.1 of Picosynechococcus sp. NKBG042902. Lineage (NCBI taxonomy): Bacteria > Bacillati > Cyanobacteriota > Cyanophyceae > Chroococcales > Geminocystaceae > Picosynechococcus > Picosynechococcus sp. NKBG042902. The sequence continues at coordinate 7,248 of NZ_CAWLTV010000061.1, forward strand.
TGGGGTTGATGCTCAAGTTTTAGCTGATGCGGTTGAAGCGGGGGCTGATCTTGTGGAAATTGGAAACTTTGATGCATTCTACGCCCAGGGGATTCGCTTTGAGGCAGAAGAAGTGCTGGCAATCACTAAAGAAACCCGGGCTTTACTTCCCGATGTCACCCTGTCTGTGACTGTTCCCCATATTCTCGCCCTCGATGAGCAGGTTGCTCTTGCCGAACAACTCGTGGCAGCGGGTGCAGATATTATCCAAACAGAAGGGGGTACTTCCAGCCGTCCCACCAGCGCTGGAACCCTTGGTTTAATCGAAAAGGCGGCGCCCACCTTGGCTGCAGCCCATGCCATTTCCCGCGCGGTAGATGTCCCTGTGATGTGTGCGTCTGGGTTGTCTGATGTGACAGCTCCCATGGCGATCGCCGCTGGTGCTGCTGGGATTGGCGTCGGCTCTGCAATCAACAAACTCAACGATCCCCTGGCGATGGTGGCAACGGTGCGCCAATTAGTCGAGGCCCTCGATGGTGCTGTTGTGGGCGTAGAAGCTTAAAATTTCGTACCAACAGCTTCGGTTAAGGCCAAAATAAAACCCTCCATCGTGCATGGGGGGCTTTATGTTAGGAGTTTTATTGCTTGCTTCTCAGGACAATAACAAATGATGGAGACAGTTGTTCATCAAAAAGTACACAACCATCATGGCAGCGGCGGCGGCGGCAACTAAGGTTCCTGCCAACATCAGAGAAAACTCCTGTTGGTCAAATGCCTGTTGCATCAGGTGGAGTGACCACGCAACTAAGGCAACATCAAAGATGAGAATTGGAACCAGCATATTTTAATTTTTGTTAACTTGGCTCCATTCTAATACATTGTCTTGCAAATCAGCGGGAAAAATTCAGGGTGTCTTAAGATTTGCGGGGCTGCCTAAAGCCTTATTTTGTCGAAGCTTGCGGGGATCGCCATCAAAAACAACTTTAAAATCCACTGATTTTTATTTTTGTCAAGTACAAATTGGCAGACATCAAGTTTAGGGTGTGGTGGGGTTTAAGGCGATCGCCAAAGGGAGGGCTTGGGTTGTTAGCCTGGGAGGGTTGGGCAACGTCTGAAGTTCCCAAGAAAAAGAAACAATGCTACAACAATTGGGTAGCAAAAACTCTCGATAATTCTTTTGTAATTCTTTGGGCATGATCAGCAGTAGCCAACTTGTTCTCGGTAGTGGTCTGGTTTTTGGGTCTGTCTTTTGGGTGGAACTGGTGCGGGATTTGTACCATGTCCTTGCCCATGTTTGGGAACCAGTGGGCCGCCTCCATGGATGGCACCATCGGGTTTTCCGGCGGGATCTAACGCCAGTCAACGCGGAAATTTACCGAAAAGCCCATTGGTACAATGATGTGCCAGAGGCGCTGGTGATGCTCAGTTTTGGGCTACTGCTTTGGGGGCTATTGGTTGCGCTGGCAGTGCCGACGGCTTGGCTGGGATTGGCGGGCTGCTTGTATACGCTCTCGTTTTTGGGGGCGGCGATCGCTAGGGGTTTGGGTTTACCCTACGTGGATGAACTGACGGATCTGACCCACCGTCCCGGAGACTTTACCGAGTTACCAGGGGATTGGTTTGTGAATCGCCCCTACCACTGGCGACACCATTTTGATAACCAGGAGGCCTATTATTGTGGCACCTTTACCCTCGTGGATAAACTAATGGGCACGGCACTTTCTCTCAAAGGTAAACGAATCGCTGTAACGGGCGCTTCGGGGACCCTGGGCCATGCTCTCCTCACGGAACTACACCAGGCTGGAGCCAAGGCGATCGCCCTCACTTCGAGCCAAGAAACGATTTCCCTGACAATTAAGAATCAAGAAATCCCCCTGCAAACGGTGCCTTGGCAGATCGGCGCAGAAGCAGATTTATTAGAAACCTTAAAAAAAGTTGACATTCTTGTCCTTAACCACGGGATCAATGTCCATGGCGATCGCACCCCCGCAGCAATCCACAAATCCTACGCGATCAATACCTTTTCCCAGCAGCGTTTAATTGAGCTGTTCCTTAGCACTGTGGAAACCAACCAAGACCGGGTACGCAAAGAAATTTGGGTAAACACCTCCGAAGCGGAAGTCAGTCCCGCCGTCAGTCCTCTCTATGAACTGAGTAAGCGGGCCTTAGGCGATCTCGTTACTTTACAGCGGTTGGATTCTCCCATCGTGATCCGCAAGCTAATTTTAGGGCCATTCAAAAGTGCCTTAAATCCCGTGGGCGTGATGTCAGCCCGCTGGGTCGCGAAGGGGATCGTCGGTGGGGCTAGGCGAGATTTTCGCAACATTATTGTCACCATCAACCCCTTCACCTATCTGTTGTTTCCCATCAAGGAATTTTTTGTGGCAAGCTATTTCAAGCTGTTTAGTCGCGGAGCATAACCCATGCAGACCCTAGGCCGCTTGATCGCCATGTCTCTCCTTGCTGCTGTGATAGTGGTGGTGGCGGTGGTGTCAATCCAGAATATTGAACTGGTGTCGATCCGCTTTCTTCTGTGGCAATCGGTGCGTTTACCCTTCGGCATCTTACTCGCCATTGGGGTCGGCCTGGGTCTGATTTTGGGCAGTTTAATTCCCCTCGGCTCTCGTCGTTAGGGCAGTGGGAAAAAACCCTTTATGATAGTTGTCTGTCGGTTTGGACTCGCTAATCCATGGATGATTTGCTCAAAGGTTTAAATATTTATCTCATCGGCATGATGGGCACGGGGAAAAGCACCCTCGCAGAAATTATTGCGGAGTTGATGAATTACCGCAGTTTGGATTCGGACAGCATCATTGAAACCCTGGCAAAGCAGTCGATCAGTGAGATTTTTGCCGAGATGGGAGAGGCGGAATTTCGCAAACTCGAAACCCAAGTCCTCAAGCAAATCGCGGTACAAACCCGGACGGTGGTGGCGACGGGGGGCGGTATTGTGGTGTCCCAGGCCAATTGGTATTATCTGCGCCAGGGTTTGACCATTTGGCTGGATGTGCCAGTGCCAATCTTGGTAGAACGGCTGCGGAGTGATACGTCGCGCCCCCTTTTGCAAAATGTTGATCTTGAGCGCAAATTAACGCAACTACTCCAACAGCGGCGATCGCGTTATGCGGAGGCAGATTTACATATCCAAATTCCCGGCAATCGTCCCCCCCGGGCCGTGGCAGAGGACATCATCGCCCAAATTCCTTCGGTGCTGCGAAAACCGCCAGAATTTATTGGCGATCGCCCTTGAATTAAGACCCAAACCTAAAAATTCGTTAAAAATGCTAATCGGGAACAAATGGGGCGATCGCCGATCCCGTACAATACCGACCCATGTCGAGCCGCCTCACCGCGCTCAGTCCATCCTTAGAAACGACAACAATTCATGGAAAGCGAATACATCAGAGAAGCCGAAGCCACCCGCGTCCGCATCCTTAGTGAAGCCTTGCCCTACATGCAACAATTTGCAGGGCGTACCATTGTGGTGAAATATGGTGGCGCAGCGATGAAAGACAGCACCCTCAAGGATAAAGTCATTCGCGACATTGTCTTTCTCTCCTGTATCGGTATGCGGCCGATTGTTGTCCATGGCGGTGGCCCAGAGATTAATACCTGGCTGGCCAAACTAAACATCGAACCTCAATTTAAAGATGGCCTGCGAGTTACCGATGCCGACACCATGGATGTGGTGGAAATGGTGCTTGTGGGTCGGGTTAACAAAGAAATTGTTTCCTTAATCAACCAAGAAGGCGGCGCTGCCGTGGGCCTCTGTGGCAAAGATGGCAATATGATCCAAGCCCGCCATGTCGGGAAAGAAGGGGTTGGTTTTGTCGGGGAAGTGACCACCATTGATACCAAATTGATTCAATCCCTCGTGGAAAATGGCTATGTACCCGTCATTTCCAGTGTGGCCGCCGATGAAACAGGTCAAGCCCACAATATCAATGCCGATACCGTCGCCGGGGAATTAGCCGCCGCCCTAAGTGCCGAAAAACTGATCCTACTCACCGATACCCCTGGTATTTTGGAGGATTACCATAATCCCGCAACCCTAATTCCCCGCTTGAATCTGCAGCAGGCGCGGGAGTTAATTGATCAAGGTGTTGTGTCCGGGGGGATGATTCCCAAGGTGACCTGTTGTGTGCGATCGCTGGCCCAAGGCGTTAAAGCAGCCCACATTATCGACGGACGGATCCCCCATGCTCTGTTGCTCGAAATCTTTACCAACGATGGCATTGGCTCGATGATCGTCGCGTCGGACTACCTCAGTCAGTTTCCGATGTCGCCTTTTCACTAGCCCTTGATGCAAAGCACTTGTTTCAGGGTGGCGACCACTTCCACCAAATCTGCCTGTTGCGCCATCACCTGCTCAATGGGTTTGTAGGCGGCGGGAATTTCGTCGATGATGCCGGTATCTTTGCGACATTCAACCCCAGCCGTTTGAGCCACTAAGTCATCTAAGGTAAAGGTTTTTTTGGCTTTGGCCCGCGACATTAAACGTCCCGCACCGTGACTACAGGAACAATAGCTCATCACGTTGCCTTTACCCTTAACGATGTAGGATTTTGCGCCCATGGAACCGGGAATAATACCGTAGTCCTCCTGGCGTGCCCGCACTGCCCCTTTACGGGTGACGTAAATCTCTTCGTCGAAATGGGTTTCTTGTTCGGCATAGTTGTGATGGCAATTCACAAACATTAGGGCTTTTGTTGGTTTGCCACCAGCGAGATGTTTTTCGATGACCTTTTTAAACCGCGCCAGCATCACATCGCGATTGAAATGAGCATAATTTTGAGCCCATTGGAGATCGCGCCAATAGGCTTCAAATTCCGGCGTACCTTTCACGAAATAAGCGAGATCGGGATCTGGTACTTTAGTTTCCGCGAGTTTCAGAAGATCCTTGGCGGTGCCAATGTGACACTGGGCAAGTTTGTTGCCAATATGCCGCGAACCGGAATGGAGCATTAACCACACATTATTTTCTTCATCCAAGCACACCTCAATGAAATGATTGCCGCCACCGAGGGAACCCATTTGCTTCAGGGCTTTGCTTTCGAGGTTTTTCACGCCCCGATGGAGATCTTTAAAGTTTTGCCAGCCGCCCCAATTACTCACCGTTTTATCAACGTCTTTATTTTCTTCAAAACCAACGGGAATAATGGCTTCGAGGTCTTTGCGGATTTGCTTAAGTTTGCCGTCGAGGCGATCGCCTTTAAAGGGCAATTTGAGGGCGGCCATCCCACAGCCAATATCGACCCCCACCGCCGCAGGAATGATGGCATCTTTTGTGGCAATGACAGAACCCACCAAGGCTCCTTTCCCCAGGTGAACGTCGGGCATCAGGGAAACGTGTTTAAACACAAACGGCAGCGAGGCCACATTTTTCGCCATTTGCAGTTCCTGGGAGGCTAAATCATGGCCAGCCCAAGAATAAACGGGTTTTTCGGTTTGGATCGGTAGGGGTTGGTGGGGCATCGGGGGCTACGGAACAGCAGTAAAAATGAAGTGATTCAAAAAAGATTGGGTTATTTGTCACTCTTCTAGATCATAACGATTGCGTATCCAAGCATAAATATTTTTAACGTTTAGTTGATAAATCACGGCACCCTTGCGACGGGTTAAAAGGTGGGTACTAGGATAGAAAATCATCGGTCGCAGCAGGGCACTTATGAATTATTACGAGATTTTGGGGATTCAGATTACGGCCAACCAACGGGAAATTAAAACGGCCTACCGACGCAAGGCGATCGCCCTCCACCCAGACACCCTGACGATCAATACCCCCGCCGACCAACGGAAACAAGCGGAGGAAGACTTTAAGGAACTCAATCAGATTTACGAAATTTTGTCTAATCCAGAACAGCGACAAAAATATAACCAAGACCTCCAAGGCACTGAAAAAGCAGATCGATTGCAAAAAATTCGAGAACTCCGGGATCAACAAAATTTCCAGGCGGCGATCGCCCAGGCCCAGAGTCTCTACGGGCAATTTCCCACCGATACCCAATGCGCCGATCTCTACGGTGAAGTTTTAATGCTCTACAGCCGCCAGTTGCTCGACAACAATCCGGTGGCGATCGCCCCAGAAATTAAAACCTATCTGGAATTAGCCCTATCGGTGGTGCACTCACCCCGTATCAAACAGCAGATCCAACAACTTCTTGCTCACTTTGAAAAAACAGCCAAACAAAAAAAGACTACCCAACATTCACCCGATAGTGAAGCGCCCCAGGAGTCATCTAACCTGATCAGCACCAAGCGCGCGATCCAACTCCTCAAAGCCGGGGAAGCTGGCATCAAAGCCTGGAACCAATTCCGGGAATATGAAACCTATTTACCCGACCTCGCCGGTGCTGATTTGAGCGGCATGGATCTCAGTCAGACCAATTTGCAGGGGGTGAATTTACGAGGGGCCGACCTGAGTCAGGCGAACCTAGGAGGCACAAATTTAAGCCAGGCCCAACTGATGCAAGCGAATTTAACGGGCATCAATGGCGAGTTGGCTAACTTTAGCCAAGCAGATCTCACGGAAGCGAACTTAACGGATAGCTGTCTAGTGAACGCTGATTTCAACCAAGCCAATTTAACCGCTGCAACTTTGAATCAAGCCAATGCCCACCGCGCCAATTTCCAGGGGGCAAATCTCCAGAATGTGCACTGGTGCGGGGGCAATCTGGGAGAAACCAACTGTCTCCAGGCGAGCTTTGCAGGGGCGATCCTCAACCAAACCAACGGCAAAAAAGGCAACTTTACAGCAACAACCTTTACTAACAGTCAATGGGAAGGGGCAGTGTTGGTAGATGCGGACTTTTCCCAGGGGAATCTGGAGCGAATGGAGTTGGCCAATGCCAATTTGTCGAACGTTAAATTTATCGGCGCGCGGCTCTGCGGCACAAACCTCAATGGCAGTGCCACCCAAGGCAGCAAGAAATATCCCTATTACCAGGGCAGCATTGATTTTTCTGGGGCGGATTTGTCCTGTGCCACCTGCATCGAAACGGTTTTTCCCAAGTCAAATTTCGGCAATACCCGCCTGCAAAATACCAATTTTGACCAGGCAGATCTCAGTGGCAGCAATTTCCAGGATGCGGTGCTCCACAACACCAGCTTTCTGGGGAGTAACCTACGCGAAACCGATCTCAGTGGCACAAAGTTTTATTTTGCCTACGTGAACGATCAGACGAAAATTACCGGGGCGAAGGGCATTTAACCAGGGGAACCGTAGCCACCCCCCCAGGGGTCTGGATTTCTAGGCGATCGCCTTTTTCCATCGCCACTTCAACGGTACTGGGCAATATTGTTTCAGTGCCATCGCTGCGGATCACTTTGTTTTCCCCACAAGCGCCCGGTAAGCCCCCCTCTAGCCCAAAGGGTTCTACTAATCGCCGACTGGACAAGATCGCGGCGGTCATTGGTTCCCGAAATTGCAAACGACGGATCACGCCATTGCCACCATGAAATTCTCCTGGGCCACCACTATTTTTACGGATGGAAAATTCTTCTAGGAGCACCGGGAAACGCCATTCCAAGACCTCTGGATCCGTCAGGCGAGAATTGGTCATGTGGGTTTGCACCGCATCCGTCCCGTGAAAATTTGGGCCAGCACCGGAGCCGCCGCAGATGGTTTCGTAATATTGATACTGGGCATTCCCAAAGGTGAAGTTGTTCATTGTTCCCTGGGAAGCCGCCATCACCCCCAAAGCACCACACAAACAATCGGTAATATTTTGGGATACCTCCACATTGCCTGCCACCACTGCTGCTGGATATTGGGGGTTGAGCAGACAGCCTGGAGGAATAATGACTTTGATGGGCTTGAGGCAACCATAATTTAGCGGGATATCGTCCTGTACTAGGCTCCGAAAAACGTACAACACCGCCGCTTGGGTTACGGCTTTCGGGGCGTTAAAATTCGTCTTCGATTGGGGGGCAGTGCCGGTAAAATCCACCGTGGCCGTTTGCTGCTCGTGATTAATTTGGATGCTGACCTGGAGGCGATCGCCATTATCGAGATTGACAGTAAATTCCCCATCCCGGAGTCGTTTAAGTTGTTGTTTTACCGCTTGCTCGGCGTTATCTTGCACATGCTGCATATAGGCCAAAACCATCCCTTGACCGTAATGGTGTACCAGCCGTTGCAGTTCCTGGAGTCCTTTTTCATTGGCGGCAATTTGCGCCTGGAGATCCGCTAGATTTTGCGTTAGATTGCGCACAGGATAGGCCGCTTCGGTAAACAATTGCGCCACGGTTTCCGTTTGGAATGCTCCCTGTTTCACAAGACAGACATTGTCAATGAGAATTCCTTCTTCCTGGATCTGGGTGCTTTGGGGCGGCATTGATCCCGGTGTAATCCCCCCTAAATCGGCATGGTGGCCACGAGACGCAACGAAAAATAAGGGTTTAGCTGTGGCATTTTTTCCTTGTCCTGGGGCGAAAACAGGCGTGATCACCGTCACGTCCGGTAAATGGGTGCCGCCATTGTAGGGATTATTCGACATATAGACATCTCCAGGTTGGAGGTGCGCCCCGTGGGCCTGGATCAAGCTATAAACGCTCTCACTCATGGAGCCGAGGTGGACAGGAATGTGGGGAGCATTGGCGACAAGGTGACCCTGGGGGTCGAAAATAGCGCAGGAAAAATCGAGCCGTTCTTTGATATTGACCGAGTAACTGGTGTTTTGCAGGGTGACCCCCATCTGTTCGGCGATCGCCCGGAAGAGATTATTAAAAATTTCGAGGGTGACAGGATCCGGTTGACTGAAATCTGATTCTACGGGGGCGATCGCCTGGGATATGTCTCTTACTTTTTCGAGAATCAAGTGATTGTATTCATTTAAGCGGCCTTGCCAACCGAGTTCGATCACGTTTGTGCCAGTTTTTTCAATGATCAGGGCTGGACTGGGAATGACATCACCGGGCTGGAGGACGGCGCGGTCATAGATGGGGGTTTGCTGCCATTGACCACCGCTATACATCGCAACGGTTTCCATCGGTTTTACAGGGCCAGCAGTGCGTTGGGGATGGGGCGTTTCCGTCGCGGCTTGGGTTTCGCAAATGAACTCCAGGCTAATGGATTCGACGATCAACGCCTTATCGGGCAGAGTAAACCCATAGCGTTGTTGGTGGAGGGCGGAAAACTCTGCCACCATGGTTTTTTGATCAGCGAAGGTGACAATTAACGTCGAGTCAGTGCCCTGGTATTTCAGATGGGCTTTTCGTTCCTCAAAAATTTCCGCTTCGCTTGGGGGATGTTGCTGACTAAGTTCTGCGATCGCCTGGTGCTTAAGTTGCTGGAATTCTGCTTCTAGTTCAGGGAAAAGATCCGCTTCTAAGACCTTTTCAATGGCTTTTTCCTTTAAGATGCGAATTTCGGCCAAACCAATGCCATAGGCGGACAACACCCCCGCAAAGGGATGGATCACAATAGTTTTAATCCCCAGGGTGTCGGCGATCATACAGGCGTGTTGTCCCCCAGCCCCACCGAAACAGCAGAGGGCATAGTCACTCACATCGTGGCCCCGTTGCAGGGAAATTTGCTTGATTGCGTTGCTCATATTCTCCACGGCGATCGCCAAAAAACCAGCGGCAATTTCGGCGGGCTCTTGCGCTAAAGTTTCAGCGAGGGCTTGGAACTTTTCTGTAACAATGGCGCGATCTAGGGGAGCTTTACCGTCTGAGCCAAAAACCTGCGGAAAGAACTCCGGCTGAATTTTCCCCAGGAGCACATTGCAGTCCGTGACCGTCAGTGGCCCCCCTTTGCCGTAACAGGCTGGCCCCGGATGCGCCCCGGCAGATTCTGGCCCGACCCGAAACCGTGCGCCGTCGTATTGCACCAGGGAACCGCCCCCCGCCGCGACGGTGTGAATCGCCATCATCGGTGTTTTCAAGCGTACCCCAGCAATTTCCGTTTCAAAGCTGCGTTCATAGCTGCCGTCGTAGTGGGCAACATCGGTGGAGGTGCCCCCCATGTCAAAGGTGACAATTTTCTCAAAGCCGGCGATCGCACAGGTTTTTACCGCGCCGACAATGCCCCCCGCTGGCCCAGAGAGAATGCTGTCTTTTCCTTGGAATTGACTAGCCTCTGCTAAACCCCCATTGGACTGCATAAACATCAGTTTTGGCCCCTGGCCCTCGGCTTGGAGATAACCCGCCACCTGATCCACATAGCGGCGCAAAATTGGCGATAAATAACCATCTACCATCGTCGTATCGCCCCGACTAACCAGCTTCATCAACGGGCTCACTGCATGGGATAGGGAAATTTGCGTAAAACCGATTTCCTGGGCGATCGCCCCAATTTGTCGTTCGTGGTCAGGGTAACGGTAGCCATGCATTAACACCACGCCACAACTGCGAATCCCGGCATCAAAAGCGTTTTGTAAATCCTGCCGCACTTGACCAAGATCCAATGGCTGCAAAATATTGCCTTGGGCATCGACTCGTTCCACCGCCTCGATCACCTGTTCATAGAGCATCTCCGGCAGCTTGATCTCTAGGGCAAAAATATCCGGGCGATGTTGATAACCAATACGCAACGCATCCCGAAAGCCCTGGGTGATCACGAGAACTAGGCGATCGCCTTTGCGTTCCAGGAGAGCATTGGTCGCCACCGTCGTCCCCATTTTGATCACTTCAATATTTTCAGTGGGGATCGATTGATCCGGACTGAGACCCAATAAATCCCGGATACCCTGCACCGGCGCATCGGGGTAACATTCTGGATTTTCTGACAGCAACTTATGGGTAACTAGCCCGCCATCGGGGCGTTTTGCGACGATATCCGTAAAGGTGCCACCTCGATCAATCCAAAATTGCCAGCGAGAAGAAGTTGTCACCATAATCCTCTGGGTTCCAAGGTTTGCGTGGTCTTGAATGTTTTATTAGAGTCTATTTGTTTTGCGTTCTGTGGTGTCACCAGAGAGAAATTTGGTGTTCAATGGAGCAGGCTCTTTATTTTCTTCTGTGCCATGACAACTGATACCACAACTCTTTTGTGCCAATATTGTGCGGGTCAAGGTTTTATTATCGAGCGCGATTGTGGTGGCCAAGCCCAATACGAAATGACCTGTCCCCTGTGTGGCGGCACTGGAGAACTTACCCCAGAGGCAGACATTGACCCTACAGACCAAAGTGAATCCAAAAACTTAAGGACACTAGGTCAGTCCTAATGTCCCATCGAGAGCACCCTCAAAAAAATAATTCGTTGGGTTAATTTATAGCTGGGCCGGCGATCGCCCCTGACTGAATTTTAGATGACTTCGATTTCCTCTTCCCGGAGGTGGGCCGCATATTTCGGGTCGAACCGGACTTTGATTGGTAACGTTGCGGTGATCGGGCGGCCGATAATCGTTTCGATGGTCCCTTCCATACCTTTTAGATCAAAGGCTTTTTTCCGGTTTTGGGGGTGGTTGTACACAATGACAGATGCCGTAACACGGATGCGATCGCCAACGTTCATAAACCTTTCTTGTCCTCTCTCGTACAAATATCTCTAAAGCTCTCTGGAGAGCAAACAGTTTTTCCATTGTACATAGCCATGGGCTCCCTACCGCACTGTTTTTTTGGAACTGGCGATCGCAAAAAGCCCATTCATCGGACAGATGTAAATATTGTTGCGTGAATCGCTTGATTCCCAGGGGACACGGGCAAAATAAAAACAGAATGCCCGTTACCAAAGGATGCGTGCCCCATGAAGTTTTGGTTTACCCTGCTCCAATCTCTGCCTGAACTGAGCATCATGGATGTAGAGTTACTCGATTCCGAAATCGACACCCAGGCACTGCGGCTTGATCCGCATCCCACCTCCCCGGCCTCGGCCACCCTGACCCCCGCCCAACTCCCCGTTAGTGGCGCGTTGATCTTTCCAGGCATTATCGTCACCCTGATTGTGCTCTTTTTGATGAGCATTTGGGCCTACACCAGGGTCTATGTCATTACCCCCAACAACGAAGCCTTTGTCCGTACCGGGGGCGTCATTCGCAAAAAGAAAACGGTCATTCTCAACGGAGGCTGCATTGTTCTACCGGGGTTCCACGAGTTAACTCGCGTACCGCTGCGGGAAATTTCCATCGATGTCGAACGTACTGGAAATCTCGCTGTCCGCACCCAGGATTACCTGCGGGCAAATATGCGGGTCACATTTTACGTTTGTATCAACGCCAATGAAGAAGATGTTTTAGTCGCTGCCGCCCGGTTATCCAAGCAGGGGCGCATTTCCGAAGCAGATATCAAAGAAGCCCTGGAGAAACGAGCCGATGACGCAATTCGGGCCGCCGCTAAACGCAAAAGCATTGCCGAAATTGATTCTGACAAACTGGGATTTGCTGACGAGGTTTTGAATCTAATTCAGCAGGATCTCAAGAAAGTAGGTTTGACCCTCAACAATATTGCCATTTCTGAAATCGAAGAAAGCGACACCTACGATGAAAATAATTTCTTCGATGCCCAAGGCGTCCGCCTCCGCACGGAAACAATCCAAAAATCCATTAAACAAAAACTCGATGTTGAGCTAACGGTGCTGAAGGAAAAGCGAGAGCTAGAACTCAACACCAAGGTAGAAATCGAAGAACAGGAACTCGCCGCCGAACAAAAATCCCTGAAGCTGGCTAAGGCGAAGGAAGAAGCCAAGCTCAATCAAGCGAAGGAAATTGAATTCCTCAAGGCACAACAGGCCCAGGAAATTCAGGCATCCCAGGATCAAGAATTAGCCAAGATTGAACGCAATCGCATTCTTCAGGAAAAGGCCGTCGAAGAGGAGAAAATTCAACAGAAACTTTCGATTCAGCAAAATCAAATTGCCGCCGATATTTCCCTCGAGCAGCAAAATAAAGCCCTCAAAATTGCCATGGCGGAGGCAGAAGAGGAAGCCAAAATCGCCCAACAACAGGCGGCGATCGCCATTGCCAATAAAGAAAAAGAACGCCTCGCCGCCGAGGCCGAACGCACCCGGGCCGAAGAAGCTGTGGCCACCTCCAAGGCCGTCGAACAGGCCAACCGGGAACAACGCCTGGCGATCATTGATGCTGAAAAAGAAGCCGATCAAAAACGCATCGCCGACCAAAACGTGGTGGAAATTGATGTGTTCCGGCGGCGACGTCAAGCAGAAATTGCCCGTCAAGCGGCGGAACTAGAGGCCGAATCGATCCGCACCCTGGCCGATGCCAACCGCTACCAAGCCCTCGCTGAAGCCCAGGGGAAACAGGCTCTAATCGAAGCAGAAAATGCCCTGAGCAATGCCAACCGCACTGCTGAATTAATGAAGCTCTTTTTGCCGACCCTCGCCGATCAACTGCCAGATATTATGAAATCCCTCGCTCCCCAACCCGGTGTCCTGGGCGATGCGAAAGTATTTGCCTTTCCGGGCAGCAATGGCGACGGGACGGGACTGGGGGAAATTAATAAATTGCTGCTCTCGACCAGCGGTTTGTCGTTGGTCAATGGTCTTTTAGACGACGGGAAATTGGGGACGCTGTTGGCCCAGGTGAAAGGCCTGTTGCAGGATAACGATGCAGATACTAGCAATAATGAAGTGTTGCAAAATATGGAAGCTCTCCTGGCCGAGTTAAAGGAGAAAAAGACGGTGACAACATCCCCCGAAACCCCACCGCCACCCACTACTTTTGTCCCGCGGCCCAAGGAGGCAAAAGATTCTGAAGGGGCATAATTTTTTCAGGGATTCTTAAACTCGATTTTCCAAAAAGGCGATCGCCAACCGAGCGAGGGAATACGCTAGGATCACAAACGATGTGAAGTTAGCGGCAAACCAGGCGTGCAGTACAGTTGGCAGAAATTTGGACTTTTGAGTGGATTATTGGTTCTCTTAGGGAGCTGTGCCCAGTTGGGCAATTTGGAAGAGAGCCTAGCCCCCGATCCAGACCTTATAGAACAACAGGAACAAGGGGCTGATAGCAGCTCGTCTTTACCGACTGATTTTCCGGCAGAAATTCCCCTCTACCCGGAGGCCACCCTCATTCAAACAGAAGACAAGACCACCGTTTGGGCGATCGCCGATAATGTCCAGAGTCTCGAAGCCTTTTACCGTAAAGCTTTTAGTGAAACTCCCTGGGAAATTGTCGCGTCCCCCGCTACCGCGACGGATAATCTCTTAGAAATTGTCGCCCGCACCAGCGACCTAGAAGTAACCCTGTCTTTGTCAGAAGCCACTTCTCCCACAGCGAATAACTCTGACCAAGCCGTTGTAGGCACCACCTTCGTCCTCAGTTACCGAACTTTAAGTACCACCGGGACTAACGATCCAGTACCGACCGATAACGCAAATGCGGAACTTCCTACCCAGGTACAAGATCTCGTTGACCTCCAGGTTTTTACCGCTGCGGATTTTCAGGCCGATACGGTGATCACCAGACGCCAATTTGCCCGCTGGCTCTTCAAGGCCCACAACGCGATCTATGGCGATCGCCAAAACCAACAAATTCGTCGCGCCCCTGCCAGCAGTAAACCCATCTTCACCGATGTGCCGGCCAGCGACCCCGACTTTCCGTTCATTCAAGGGTTGGCCGAAGCCGGAATTATTCCCTCAAGCCTCACCAACGACACCATTACCACCTTTCGCCCCGATGCCCCCCTCACCCGGGAAAGCCTGATCGCCTGGAAAGTGCCCCTTGACCGTCGCCAGGCTCTGCCCCAAACCAGCCTCGATAATATCGCCGAAACCTGGGGCTTTCAGGATGCCGCCAAAATTGACACCAGAGCCCTCCAAGCCCTCTACGTGGACTTTCAAAACGGTGACCAAGCCAATGTGCGGCGGGTATTTGGCTATACCACCCTCTTCCAACCCCAAAAAACGGTCACTCAACAGGAAGCGGCGATCGCCCTGTGGTATTTCGGCTACCAAGGCGAGGGTCTATCCGCCGCCACTGCCCGCAGCGATCGCCAAACCTCGAACCAAAACCAAAGTAACCAAACCACTGATACAGAGACCAATTCTCCCGCTTCCCAAAACCCATAGCTAAAAAAATTCCCCAATCACAACCGCGACTGAGGAATTCATTGTTTGAGGTTTAGACGAAACTTGTTAGTTGCTCGCCGGAGATAGATCAGCGTCGGTGCTGCCCTTGGTGCGGCGACGGGTCAAGGTATTGAAAAGCATTACACCAATGGCCTTAACGAGGTTTCCTTCTAGCTCCTTGAACATATTCATGTTCATGCCAAAAGCATCATTGGCTTCCTGGACAATCTGCTCTGCTGTTTCTTCCGGCACATCCAAGCTGTTCATTGCCGCCCGGTACTTGTCTTTAAAGGCCTTTTCATCAGAGATATTCTCAAACTCATAGAAGGCCGTCCCTTCGCCGTCGAGGTTCATCGCATTTTGGGCAATTTTCTTGAGGATTTGTCCCCCAGAGAGATCGCCCAGGTAGCGGGTGTAGGAATGGCTGACTAATAGTTCCGGTGCAGTCTGGGCCACTTCATGGATGCGATCCACATAAGCTTGACCAGCGGGAGTAATTTTCGCTTCGGCTTGCCAATTGGGGCCAAAATAATAGCGTAGATCCGTTTCGAGACTTTGTTTACGGTTTAACTCAGGGAAATAAATTTGGGAGACGACGGGATGATCCTTGAGGCGCTCCATCTCCTCTTCCATCGCTGAGTAAACATAGTAAAGGTCTGCCACAAGCTTCCGGTAGGATTTTTTCTCCACGACTCCCTTCAGGAAGCATTTCACGAAGCCAACGTTTTCCGCCATCGTGTGGGAAGTTTTCGTTCCCTCTCTCAACATTGTTGCTAGGTTAGCGACCATAGAAATAAGTCCCTTGTTCTTACTGAAAATGAATAGATATTAAAAGGTTTGTTAAAGAAAGTTAACAAAATTAAAAGACTGCTCAGTTTCGTAGGTTAACTGGTTTTACGGGTTTATGCTATTAAGTTTTTTTACGGGAAAATCGACGTGTTTTTTGTCAGACTTGCGCGGGCTTGGCGTTGGGATAAGAAGGGCTTTTGGGCGGCTCGGCCCTGGAGATTGGGGGCAATTTTCGCCGGGGATAGCTAATGTTTGTGACCCTGAATAATCTGCTGAGGAACTGATTCGGTTTTGGTTTCCTTTCGGTGGCGATCGCCATCAAATCTTCGCCTCATTGCGGTTATGGGAAAAAGTCAATCTCCTGAAAAATAACAGAAATGAACGGGCCTCGATGGAGCCTCTTGCAAAAAAAATCTTCCCCCAAAGGTCTTGAAGGAAGATCATTGCTATGTACATCAATAAGAGGAAAAACAAATGGTGCAGGGGGCCGGATCTATTTCCAACCAGCGCGATCCATCAACATGACGGCTTCGGCATTTTGCTCACCAAAACTTTCGAGGGGTAGATCCGAAGCTGTCCAGTCGCCAAACTGGGCCACCACGTCATTGGGGGCAACGGTATCCACCACGGGATATTCATTATTATTGTTGGCGAAAATTTCCTGGGCTTCTGGGGTCACCATAAACTCCAAAAATTCTTGGGCTGCTTCGACGTTCGGTGCATTGGCGATAATGCCAGCCCCACTGATGTTGATGTGGGTGCCACCTTCGCCTTCGTTTTGGTTCGGGAAAAATGCCCCAATATTTGCCACGATTTCTTGATCTTGGGGATCTTCAGAGGCACGCAGACGGGCGACATAGTAACTATTGACCAGGGCGACATCACAAACCCCAGAAGCGACAGCTTGAATTTGGGCGGTATCGTTCCCTTCCGGCTCGCGGGCGAAGTTCGCCACTAAACCTTGTACCCATTCTTCGGTGGCTTCAGCGCCTTTTTCGACAATTTTCGCAGCCACGAGGGACTGGTTATAGGTGTTGCTGGAGCTGCGGACACAAACCCGGCCTTCCCATTTCGGATCAGCAAGGTCTTCGTAGGTGGACAGTTCAGCCGGATCAACGGTTTCGGTATTGTATACGATAATCCGTGCCCGTTTTGTCAGACCAAACCAAGTGTTGTCGCTACTGCGCAGGTTTTCGGGAATGGCACTGGTCAGCACTTCGGACTCTGTGGGTTGCAGTAAACCATCCTGTTGGGCGCGCCAAAGTCTGGCCACGTCTACTGTGATCAGGACATCGGCGGGACTATTTTCGCCCTCGGTTCTGATCCGTTCTAGGAGTTCGTCGTCACTGCCTTCGATGAGATTCACTTCAATGCCGGTAGCTTCGGAAAATGCTTCGTATAATTCTGCGTCGCTGTCGTAGTGCCGCGAAGAGTAAAGGTTAATTTCGCCGGTTGCTTCGCTGGAGGGAGCATCAGGATCAGTGGTTGTATCGGTGGCACCATTGTTATTGGTAGCTGGGGTACAACCGGTGGCGATCGCCAAGCCAAGAAAAAGTCCGCAGAGGGACAGGGAACGGGATTTCATAAAGCGTTGTAATCGAGAGATGATGTTATGTTTTCCAAGGTAATGGTGATTTTAGCAGCTACTGCAACTTCTTCTCAATACATTTTTATTTTTTAATTAAATTAGTCATCAAGATGGAACAGCATTACTGGGTGGCCTGGTCACAAATCAAGGGGGTCGGCCCAAGTCGCCTCAAAAAAATTTGGCACTGTTTCGGCTCCATGGAACGAGCTTGGCAGGCTTCTGGCCAGGAACTGGGGGCAGTGGATGGTTTAGGGGATAAGTTGATTCGCCTAATTTTAGCTGGGCGATCGCCCCTTGATCCAGAGCGTATTTACCGTGAGCACCTTGAGAAAAATCCGCAATTTTGGACGCCAGCGGATCCAGAGTACCCAAAGTTATTGTTAGAAATTCCCAGTCCGCCACCGTTGCTCTATTACCAAGGCCAAGTCAAGCTGTTAGAAAATCAAGGCCAAATTCCGGCGATCGCCATGGTGGGCACCCGGCATCCTTCGGAGCATGGTAAACGTTGGACAGCGCGCATTAGCCAGGCCCTTGCCCAGGTGGGCTTTTCGATTGTGTCGGGTATGGCCCAAGGCGTTGATGGTGTTGCCCACAGTGCCTGCCTCAAAACGGGGGGACGCACCATTGCCGTCCTAGGAACTGGCATTGATCAAATCTATCCCGCGAGCCACCGCAATTTGTACAACGAAATCCTGGCCCAGGGCTTAATTTTGAGTGAATATCCGGCGGGGACGCGACCAGACCGGAGCCATTTTCCCGCCCGAAACCGCATTATTGCCGGGTTAACCAGGGCGACCCTGGTGATGGAAGCCCCCAGCCGTTCTGGTTCCCTCATTACGGCCCATTACGCGATGGATTTTAACCGTGAGGTTTATGCCCTGCCCAATTCCCCCGAACAGCAAGCGGCCACGGGGTGTTTGGACTTGATTCGGCGGGGAGCGGGCATGATTTTAGGGGAGACACAACTGATCGAGGAGTTGGGTGGATTGCCCCAGTTGGATGCAGCTTCCCCCCAGCTTAGTTTGTCATTCCCAGAGCCACTGGTTGAGCCGACCCCACAGCCCAGCACAGATTTTCGGCAAATTTCCCCAGACTTACTTCCCCTTTGGCAGGCGATCGCCCCTGAACCCACGGCCTTTGATTTGATTGTTGTCCAGTCTGGCATGGGGGCAGATCAGGTTTCGGCGACCCTATTGCAATGGGAACTCGAAGGATTCATTACCCAACTGCCAGGGATGCGGTACCGTCGCCTTTAGGTATTTTTGTGGGCTTTCATAGAACGCACAAATTTTTCAAAGAGGTAGTCGGCATCGTGGGGGCCGGGGCTCGCTTCAGGGTGATACTGCACCGAGAAGAAAGGCAATGTTTTATGTTCTAAGCCGGCAACGGTGCGGTCGTTGAGGTTGAGGTGGGTAATGGCGACATCTTCGGCGAGGGAGGCTTCGGCGATCGCAAACCCATGGTTTTGGCTGGTAATTTCAATTTGCTTTTGCTTGAGACCAGCGGGTTGGTTGAGACCCCGGTGGCCAAATTTGAGTTTAAAGGTTTCGGCCCCCAATGAAAGCCCCAGAATTTGGTGTCCCATGCAAATGCCGAAGGTGGGTTTTTCAGCTTTAAGAATATCTTTAACCGTGGCGATGCCTTCGGTGACGGCGGCTGGATCCCCAGGGCCATTGGAAAGAAAAATGCCATCGGGATTATAGGCAAGGATTTTTTCGGCGGGGGTGTCGGCAGGAACAACGATCACCCGGCAGCCATAACTCGCCAAACGGCGCAGAATATTGCGTTTCACACCAAAGTCAATGGCAACGACGGTAAGTTCCTGGGCTTCGGTTGCGCTACTGCTAAATTCCCAATGGCGATCGGTAATTTCAGTCCATTCGTAAACGCTAGCGGTGGTGACATCCTTGACGAGGTTTTGGCCTTCCATGGAGGGGACGTCTTGGAGTTGGCGGAGAAGTTCTTCGGGGTCGAGGATTTCTGTAGAGATCGCGCCATTCATCGCCCCAGATACCCGCAGGCGACGGGTTAGATCCCGCGTATCAATGCCATAGATGCCCACAACTTGGTGCTCTTTGAGATAATCGGGTAGGGCCTGGGTAGAACGCCAATTACTCGGTCGGGGAGCAATATTCCGGGCGATCGCCCCTTTTACTTGGGGCCGGCTGGATTCTTCATCCTCAGGAGTTACGCCAGTATTGCCCAGCTCCGGATAGGTAAAAGTCACAATCTGACCACGATAACTGGGATCGGTGAGGACTTCTTGGTAGCCCGTCATGCCTGTATTAAAAACGACTTCCCCAAAGGTGGTACCTGTCGCGCCAAATGACCGTCCGTGGTAAGTGGTGCCATCGGCTAAAACAAGGAGGGCGGGTTTTGCTTTCACAAGAGACATGGGCGGATTGACCTTTGATATATGCGTAACTTCTGCTGCTCAATCTTACTTGATCCGTTCCCTTCTCTACCGCTCCCAGGGGCGATCGCCGTTAATTTTTCTTGACCTAAGCATTCTATTCTCCTACTTGCAACCGGATCGATTGGGAAACTTGCTCAGTTTCTGGCTGTTTCAGGGCTGTCCTCGGCGAGGGGAATAGTTACCGTAAACTGACTGCCTTTGCTGAGTTGGCTCGTGAGTTCAATCTGGCCGCCGTGGAGTTGCACATATTCTTTCACGATATTGAGGCCGAGACCTGTGCCGGGGATATTTTGGGTATTACTGGCCCGGTAGAAAGATTCAAAAATGTGGGGTTGGTCTTCTGGGGGAATGCCGACCCCTTGGTCAATGATAGTTAAGGTCAACGCTTCGGCACTGCTGCCTAACTGGACGGTCACCGTGGTGCCGGGGGCTGAATATTTACAGGCATTACCGAGGAGATTATTCAGGATGTGTTGCAACAAATTGGGGTCGAGGGCCAGGGGAGCGGCGATCGCCCCGGTGGTCTCAAGGTTGAAATGATGCTGCTTCCCAAGGCCAATTTTGAGTTCGGCGATGAGATCTTGGCAGAGGGTCACAATATCCACCGCTTGGCGTTGGCAACCCAGTTTTCCGGCTTCGAGGCGACTCATGGTCAGTAGATCGTCGATCAGTTGTCGCAGTCGGATCACGCTATCTTCAATGTTGTTGAGATATTGCGATCGCCGCGCTTCGGGGAGATGGTCGTGGTAAGCACTGAGGATTTGGGCCGCGCCGAGGATCACCGTTAGGGGCGTGCGGAACTCGTGGGAAGCGGTATCAATGAAGCGGGTTTTCAGGTGATTGAGTTCCCGTTCCTGGGTGAGGGCTTTTTCGAGCTCCCGTTTGGCCCGGCGCTGTTGGGTAATTTCTGAGGCCACGCCCAACACTTGATATTGGGGGCGATCGCCAGGGAGTTGGAGGGGCAGTTTCACCGTCCGAAAATAACGGGTTGCCCCCAGGAAATCCGTCGCCTTCGCCTCGTCAATGACCACGATTTTTTGTTCCCGGAGCACCTGCTGATCGGCCTGAATAAAACAGTCCGCTTCCTCAGAGTCGGGATGTAGATCACATTCTCGTTTCCCGACTAATTCATTGACCGTGGTGCCATAGAAATTCGCCATCGCCTGATTCACCAACAAGAAGCGGCCATCTTTATCTTTGACAAAAATTAAGTTGGGATTGTTATCGATGACCAGACGCAAAAAGGTTTGGCTCTGTTGTAGATCCCGTTCAGCCCGTTTGCGCTCCGTGAGGTCTTGGGTATGTACCATCACCAGATCCGGCTGGATATAAATATAAGTGGCCAGAAAATAGCGTTGAAATGCCTCAGGGTCATCGGGGGAGGGAATTTGCAGCGCCTCTTCAAAGGTCGTTTTAAAGTCGAAACAGCGGCGAATATTCTGGTGGATCGCGTGGTCCGTACCGTAAATAGCATGGCTGGGGCAATGGAGAAAATCCTGGAGGGAGCCATCGTTGGCGATCTCGGCGGCACTGTTGTAGTCAATGAGGTAAAAGTTTCCCTGACGGTGCTGCCAGGTATAGGTGGGAATGGGAAAGTTGCGATATTGGGAACGGAGGAGGGCTTCGGTCTCACGGATTTTGAGGGCGGCGCGATTCCG
The DNA here is from genome assembly GCF_963864045.1 of Picosynechococcus sp. NKBG042902. Classification (NCBI taxonomy): domain Bacteria; kingdom Bacillati; phylum Cyanobacteriota; class Cyanophyceae; order Chroococcales; family Geminocystaceae; genus Picosynechococcus; species Picosynechococcus sp. NKBG042902. The sequence continues at coordinate 28,646 of NZ_CAWLTV010000061.1, forward strand.
GGCGGTGATGTCTCGACAGACGCAGATATAGTCACCGTCACTGGTGATGGTCAGGGAAATTTCTTGGGTGAAAGTCTGACCATTTTGGCGTTGGGCGATCGCCTCTCCTTGCCAAGATTTGTGGCGATTGAGGTGGGGGAGAATGTCTTTTTCTAAGCGTTTTTGCTCACTGGGGGCAAACAGCACTTCTTTCCAGGAATGCCCTGTCAAACTTAAGCGGTGGGGATAGTCAAACAGTTCTAAAAAAGCGGGATTGACTGAGATGAATTCTTCCCGCTGCAAAATGGCGATCGCATCCACCGCCGCATCCACCGCCGCCAACTGACGCCGCAGATTTTGTTCGATATTTTCGAGCACACGGGTGCGCTGTTCCACCCGGAACTCTAGCTCTTGGTTGAGGGTTTTGAGGGTGGTTTCAAAGGCTTGGCGATCGCTCATATCCATCCCCGTGGCGATCACATAATGGACGTTCCCTTGTTTATCCAAAAGAACGCCATGGGACCAACGCAGGTGGTGAACTTTCCCCGATTTAGCGCGCCAATCTACCTCGTAGGTACGGGGCTTTTTTTGTTGGAGGAGGCGTTGAAATTCCTGGACAATCTCCGGGACATCATAACGATCCCATAACAACAAATCCCAGAGGTACTGGTGGGCCACCTCAGTAAATTGATAGCCCGTAAGTTGCTCACAGGCCGGGTTAAACCGGATAATGCGCCCCTCCCGGTTCAGCACCATGAATAGGGCCGGGGTGAGGTCAAATAGGGTTTCGAGGAAATCCTGTTCCTGGCGGAGTTCCATCTCAGTCAGTTTCCGTTGCTGAATTTCGGTGTTGAGGGTTGCATTGAGGGCTTTGAGCTCCCTGGTGCGCTCTTGGATGATGGTAGTGAGGTTTTCTTGATCGGTGATCAGCTTTTGTTGGGAGAGTTTGAAGGGGGTGACATCGTGGGCGGCCCAGACCACTTGCTGCTGGTTAATGGCGACGATTTTGGCGACAAACCATACGGGGGCGAGGTGGGGATCTGGCTGCAGGGAATATTCATACTTCACGCTTTCCCCTGACAAGGGTTCATGGTCTGGGGTGGTGCCTTTGGCGATCGCCTGGTGAAGGTATGGCGTGAGGCGGCTTTGGTGCGCTTGTAAAAACTGGTAAGTCTCCTGGCAGAGATCTAGGGGGCCACAGCAATGGTTATTCTGGGGAGCGGTCACCTGCTTGATTTTCCAAGTTTGGGGATTGATCACAAAGACAATGTCGGTGATCGCTTCAAACAGGGCTTTCATCTGGCCATCGGTCAGCTTCAGTTGTTGGGCGATCGCCTGTTTAGCAGTCTTTTCTTCCTTTAGTTGTTGATTTAAATTTTGCAGTCGTTGATCCTGCTGCTGGAGAGAACGTTTGGCTCCTGCTGTTTCGAGGACATAGCGCACCGAACGCATCAAAATTTCCCGCTCCGTTTGGGATTCCCCCGCGCACAGACTCCGCAGGAGGTAATCTTGGGCACCCAGCTCGATGCATTGGTGGGCCAGTTGGATATCTTCTTGGCGATCATCGGTGAGTAACAAAATAGGTCGTTGGGCGGCGCTGTTTTGTAAGCGCATAAAGGCTTCTAATTTGCCAGAAGAAACGATGTTGACATCGAAAATAATCAGGTCGTAGGTGTCCGTTTTTAATTGGGCGATCGCCTGGGGCAGACTGTCTACCTGGGTCACTTGAAAGGTCAGGGTGCTGCCCAGGGGGGGATGCAACAGATGCTGGAGGATCACCGACTCGGTGGCAAGGCCTTCGATCAAGAGCACCCGTTGGGGCAATTCTTTTGGGTGGGGTTCTGGGCCAGAAACTTGGGCGATCGCCCTCTGGGGACGCCGGGCCACTTGGTCTAAGCGTTGTTGGAGGCTGTGGGTTTGCCAATGGAGGGCAACGGGATCTAAGACCTGCAAAATTTCTCGCCAAGAAACCTTCCCCAGCAATTGTTCTTCTTCGTCAACCACAGCGGCCCAACTGCCGTTGGTTTCGACTAAATGGGCCGCCACTGACCAGAGAGAGTCCGTGGGTTTGACCCGCTGAAAATCATGGCTCCCCTCCGTGGCGATCGCCGTTGTGAGACCTTCTTTCCCCTTACCATAGCCCCGCAAAACATCCCATAGGGTCACTGCCCACAAGCCATTGGATGAGGGAGCAGTCATGGCACTGGCTTTTTCCATAACCATCAGGAGGGACTGTTGCTTCTGGTGTAAACGATGGGCCGCCATCAACAGGGTGCTATGGGAAGGCATCAAGGACAAATCCGTCACCATCACATCCTGGACTTGTCGCATTTGCAGGAGAGGCTCCGACCACAGGAGGCGCTGGAAGGAAAGACGTTCCACAAAACCAAGCCAAAATCCGTTCTCTCCCTGCACCGGCAGGAGATCCCGCTGCTCCTGGTGCATACGGTTGAGGCCCACCCAGGGATGCTCTAGATCTGCCAGGGCGATCGCCTTAGGGGGAGCCGTCATCACATCCCGTGCCAGGGTCTGCTTTAAATCAACATCTTCCGTAATCAGCTTCAAAACCGTTTGGGGCGAAACCAAACCCTGCAATTGATCTGCCTGCACAATCGGCACACAGGGGGCCACCATCTGCAACCCGACGCACTGGGGCACTGTCCACGGTCGAAATCCCGCCAACACATCGGCGATCGCCGCCGTCGGCGGAAAAGTTGGCATTCGACTCGGATCAATAATCTGGGCCTTGAGGGCAGCAAAGTTCACTGGAATATTGACCATGCGTTGCAGCTCGTAATTTCTGGGCTAGGGTTGGATGACAAACAAGAACTTTGACGATTTACACCAAATCAGACCGCACTGTATCTATCCCACTAAACTCAACCCTCTGTTGCCAGAAAAATTAACTTAATCGTAACCTTTGCTAACAGTTTTACTCCCACAACCATTACGGAATTTAGCAATCTCCCACCGTGGTCTGATTTTGATGCTGGCGTAGGGGGCATTGGCTGAGACGACTGTGTCAAAGCTGTTTGGGGTCAAAGTCTTCGGCATTCATCAAATCAAAACTGGTCGCAAAGGCTTCCTCCGGATTAAAGGCGGGCTTTTTCGGTGGGTTGAGTTGGGGGTTTGTTTTTTTCGCTGCCTGGCGGTTCAAAAGTTTTTTGGAAGGCTTGGGGGGAGCCTGTTTCGGTGGTTTTTGGGGCAGGGTTTCTTTTGATGTCGCTGTGTTCCGTGGCGGCGTAGGCTTTTTTGTAGGACGAGAGGTCAAGGAAGTCCGAGCGAAGGGGGTTTTGTTGGTGGCGTGCAACTGATCCGGGAACAAATGTTCAATAAAAAAATGAATCGTATGTTGATTGACATAGCCCTTTAATACCGCAATTTCCCCGAAGCGCAGAGAGCGTCCCCAGGCATCATGTTTTTGGGCAGCTAGAATATCCTCTAGCTGTTCTTCGTCAATGAGGTGGGCTTCCAGGAGATATTGACCAATATTTTTCCGTTCGGGCTGTGTGTGACGCATTTCCCAAAGTAGTTCAAAAAAATCAATGGTTTCTTCGACTGCCCAACCCCGGAGCGCAAGAATTTCACCGAGGGACATTTCTGGATGCAACTCTCGGTCATATCGCACCACTTGGGCCTGGGTATCACTTAAAAGCCCCGCCTGAATTAGGGTTTGAATGAGAGTTTCCATAAATACCGGGTTTAGATGCAGTGGTCAGGAGCCTAGGTTAAGGCTCACTTTAAGAAATCGATGGGGAATAGGTAATGCTGCTTTTGATTGCTTGGAGATGTCTACATTTTAAGACAGTGGAGTTTTAGAATTATAGAACTTAATTTACATTTTAAAAAATAGAGAGTTTAGCGGCCGATGACTCAAAAATCAGCCGTTTTCTCAGATGGTGACCATGAAAATGTTGGCGTTTAGGGTATGACTTTTCTCAATTTTTTAAAAGTCATATTGTTCATATTTTTAATCATGGCATCATCAAAAAAGAAAATATTTCTTAAGTAAAAATACTGATCATCACCCCACCTCACAATAAAATCATGGCGGTGTGGCCAAGGCTACGGAAAAAAATATGCATATTTACAACCGCTTTATTCTTCCCTCTTTGCTGGATTATGTGATGCATCGCCAGGCGATCGCCCAACAACGGCAAACATTACTCCAGGCGGCCCGGGGCAACGTCCTAGAAATTGGCTTTGGCACCGGGGCCAATCTTCCCCATTACCCAGGGGGAGTAGAAACTTTGCATGTCGTAGAGCCGGAAAGAATGCTACAACAACGGGTCGAGCAGCGGATTCGTCAATCGGGGTTACGGGTCGAGTGGCATGGCCTGCGGGGAGAAGCGCTCCCCTTTGAAGACCGCTATTTTGACACAGTAGTGAGCACTTTTACACTTTGTACGGTACGGGAACCCGCCCAAGTGCTCCGGGAAATTCGTCGTGTCCTGAAAAAAGATGGCTACTTTCTGACCCTAGAACATGGCTTGAGTCCAGACGGGGCGATCGCCCAATGGCAATATCAGCTAAATGGCGTAATGAACTGTTGCGGCGGCGGCTGTAATTTAAACCGACCGATGGGGGCGCTCCTCAAGGCGGCGGGCTTTCAGGTGGAGACCCTCAAAGAATTTTATTTACCGACCCTGCCCTCCATTGGTGGCTATCTCACCATGGCGAAACTTGCTCCTTAGGGCTTGGGGGTTTACGGGGCGATCGCCTTTCTTCTAGAATAAGAACGATTATCATTTCAAGCAAGCGAGAAACGAACGTGCGATCGCCAATAACTTTTTCCCTCGCGGCCCTAAGCTGTCTGGGGCTCCTCTTCGGTTGTGGTGCAGACCCCGCCACCCAGACGGAAACGCCCACTTCGAGTCCCGTAACCCCAGAGGCAACAACTCCCCAGCAGGAACCCCTGAAGATTACCGTTAGTGTTTTACCCCAGCAGTATTTCGTTGAAAAAATTGGTGGCGATCGCGTCCAGGTTTCGACCTTGGTTGGCCCTGGGATCGAGGCAGAAAATTACGAACCCAAACCCCAGCAGTTAAAGGATCTCAGTGAGGCCGACGCCTACATTGGCATTGGCATCTTTTTTGAAGAAGTGTGGGGCGATCGCCTCCGCTCCGCCAACCGAGAAATGACTTGGTTAGACACCGCTGAGGGCATTGAAAAATTACCCCTCGCCGATCACCACCACCATGGCGACGATGGTCACAGCCACAGCCATGACCACGAAGGCGAACTACTCGATCCCCACATTTGGCTCTCCCCCCAGCGGGTTAAACAGCAGGCCGAAAGTATTTATCAACTGCTCGTCCAACTCGACCCCGACGGCGAAACCATCTATGCTGATAATCTCAATCAATTTTTAGTGGAACTGGATCAACTTGACCAAACCATCCGCGAGCGGTTAGCGCCCCTAGAAAATCGCACCTTCTTGGTCTTTCATCCTGCCTGGGGCTATTTTGCAGCGGACTACGACCTAGAGCAAATTTCCATCGAAGTCGAAGGCCAGGAACCCAGTGCCGCAGAACTTGCCCAACTTGTCCAAACCGCGAAGGAAAAGCAAATCCGCACCATTTTCGTGCAATATCAATTTAATGTCCAAGCTGCCGAGGCGATCGCCCAGGAAATTAACGCCGAGGTAGTACCCCTCGATCCCCTCGCCCCCAACTGGTCAGAAAATATGTTGGCCATGACTGATGAATTTGTCCAAGCCAGTCGCCCCAATCCCACGGAGTAGTTCCCCCATGGAAACGGTCATTTCCCTCGAACGGGTCTGGGCGGGCTATCCGAAGACCCCTGTCCTCGAAGACATTAACCTACAGGTACAGGCCTTGGATTTTATTGGTCTGATTGGCCCCAATGGTGGCGGGAAAACCACCCTACTGAAAGTGCTGCTTGGTTTGGTGCAACCCCAACGGGGGACGGTCAAAATTTTAGGGCGTCCCGTCACCCAGGGCCGCCGCTACATCGGCTACGTGCCCCAGATCCTAGAACTTGACCGGGATTTCCCGATCCAAGTCCGGGATGTGGTAAACATGGGGCGTTTGGGTAAACGGAAATTATTCCACCGCTACAACCGCAAGGACCGGGAAATTGTCCAGCGTTCCCTCGTCCAAGTGGGCATGGCTGATAAAGGCGATCGCCCCATTGGAGAGTTGTCTGGGGGGGAAAGACAACGGGTTTACATTGCGCGGGCCTTGGCTTCAGAACCGAAAATTCTGCTCCTCGATGAACCCACCGCTAACGTTGATTCCCAGGTGCAGAATAGTATTTACGAATTGCTTAAAGAACTCAACCAATCCATAACGATCATGATGATCTCCCACGACCTTGGCGCGATTTCTACCTATGTCAAAACCGTGGGTTGTCTGAATCGCCGCTTGCATTATCATCATGATCGCCTGATCACCCCCACCATGATCGAGGAAACTTACCAATGCCCCGTGGATCTGATCGCCCACGGCATTCCCCACCGGGTTTTTCCGGATCACGGTGACGGTTCTTCCTCGCCAACCCACCACCATTCTTCATCCTGCGACCATGCTTGACGCCCTCCAGTTCGACTTTATGCAAAATGCCCTGATGGCGGGAATCCTCGTCAGCATCGCCTGTGGCATTATTGGGACTTTTGTCGTCGTCAACCGCATTGTTTTTATTAGTGGGGGCATTGCCCATGCCGCCTATGGGGGTATTGGTCTGGGCTATTTTTTTCAATTTAATCCCATCTGGGGGGCGATCGCCTTTGGCCTGATTTCTGCCCTGGGGATGGGCTGGGTTGAACAACAAACCAAACAACGGGGTGATACCTTGATCGGCGTAATGTGGGCGATTGGCATGGCGATCGGCATTATTTTGATCGACTTTACCGAGGGTTACAAAGCGGGTTTAGAGAGTTATTTATTTGGCAGTATCCTGGCGGTGCCCCGGTCAGATCTGTGGCTAATGTTTGGCGTTGACTGCGTGATTATTGCCCTGATTGCCTTACTTTACAAAGAACTCCTCGCCATTTCCTTTGACCCGGTGTTTGCCACGACCCGCAATTTGCCCGTGCGCAGTCTGTACCTCGTCCTTGTGGGTTTAATTGCCCTGACGGTGGTGATGGTGATGCAAATTGTCGGTTTGATTATGGTGATTGCCCTCTTAACGATTCCGGCGGCGATCGCCAGCCAATGGCAAAAAAAATCACGACGATGATGGGTTTAGCCAGTCTTTTAGGGATTAGCTTTACGACGACGGGCCTCTGGCTCTCGTATCGCTTTAATCTGACTTCGGGGGCAACGATTATCCTAGTTTCAGGGATTGCCTATCTCCTGAGCCTCGGACTCAAAGCCTACGGCGATCGCCAATCTACCCAACCAGAAGCCTAATGTCCAAGAAACTCACCAAAAACCAACGCACCATTCTCCAGCTCATCCAAGCCAAAGAAACCGAAACCAGCGCCCAAAATCTCCATTTCGAGATGCAGCAAACGGGCCTAAAAATCGGTTTGGCCACCGTTTATCGCGCCCTGAAATTACTGAAAGTCGAGGGCAAAATCCAAGAGCGGGTCACCCCAGAAGGAGAATCGTTCTATAGCAAAATTGGCATGACCGAACACCACCACCACCATTTAAACTGCGTCAACTGCGGCCAATCTTATCCCCTCGATAGTTGTCCCATTAGTCAAAAAATTACCGACTGGTGCCAAACCCAGAAGTTCAAGGTCTATTACCACACCCTCGAATTCTTTGGCCTCTGCGCCGACTGCCAGACTCAGGCCGATAATGCTGAATGTTTTAACGCCAACTGATAATAGGCTTTGGCATGGTCAATTAATTCCGCTGCTTGGATCTCCCCCACATCCTTGAGGCGTTTGGCAGGAATGCCCACCATTAGCGACCGCCCTGGAACGTCCTTTGTGACGACACAACCCGCGCCGATAATACTGCCCGCACCGACCCGTACTCCATCTAGAACAATCGCCCCAATACCAATCAAACAGCCCTTCTCAATGTGGGCACTGTGGATCACTGCTTTATGGCCGATGGTGACGTAATCTTCAAGCACCGTTTGTTTGCCCGGATCGCCATGGAGCACGGCCCCATCCTGGACATTACTAAAACGACCAATCTGAACCGCCTCCAGATCACCCCGCACCACCGCCCCGTACCAAACACTTGCTCCCTCTGCAAGGCTGACATTGCCGATTATGGTGGCATTGGGAGCCACAAAGGCCGCTTGGCTCAGATCAGGGGTGGCAAGGGAAATATTAGACCAGTTGGACATGGTGGCTGTTGGCTAATTTTTCCCTATTCTAAAATGAGTTAGCCCGCATTTTTTTACTGCCCCCTATGCTGCACCAACATCAACGCGCCTTACAAATCCAAACCCAAGGAAAATCTCTCCACAAAATTACGGCCAAAATCGAGTCTTATGTGGCCGAATCGGGCATTAGAGCAGGATTATGTGTTGTGTTTGTGCGCCATACTTCGGCTTCGTTAATCATTCAAGAGAATGCGGATCCGGATGTGCTGTTAGATTTAGAAAATTTCATGGCGAAATTGGTACCAGAAGATGGCCGTTCGTATATTCACAGCGCCGAAGGCCCCGATGATATGCCTGCCCATATTCGTTCAGTACTAACCAAGACCTCTGAACAAATTCCCATTGCCAATGGTCGCTTGGTGTTGGGAACGTGGCAGGGCATTTATCTCTGGGAACACCGCAGTTATCGCCATACCAGGGAAGTGGTGGTGCATATCTACGGGGAAAAATAATCCTTGAGGCCGTCGAGATCTAACTGGACTTTGGTGTCAATCAGTTGCCCTTGGGATAACAGGCGATCGCCACTGACCCAGACTTGTTGCGCGGTGAATTGGTACATCCGCCGGGGGGAAGCTCCGAGGTAATCTGCGGCTTGTCGGGGTGTGGGTCGTTTGGCCCGCTGATCGAATTGGCTTAAAACTTGTCGTAGGGGTTCTAATGCGGTTAATTCTGTGGCTGTTCCTGCGAAAAAGGCGGCTTTAATGCGACTGGCATCATAAACTGTGACCATCGCCCGGCCTTGGTTCTGGTAAAGATTTTGGGAATGTTGGGCGGCGATCGCCGATGACCAATAGAGGTTTAAGCCCTGATCCCAAACGAAAAGTAACGGGCTACTCCAGGGCCAACCAAGCGGCGAACAGGTGCTGAGGTTGCAGTAAATCTGCGTTTCGAGTAAATCTTTGACGAGGGCGATCGCCTCTGGGTCGGTGGCTTTGGTTGTGTCTATCCAGCTGTTTTCTGCCGTTGCAAATTGTGCCATTTAGGTGCCAGTTAAAGTGACGATACCGTAATGTTCCGGAGAAAGATATTGTCGCACTAAACGCTGGAGTGATTCAATCGTAAAGGTTTCGACCATCTGGGGATAGTGGTGGGCATAATCAAGGTTACCGAGGGTTTGGTAATAGCCGTAGAGCCCGGCCAACTGACTGGCGCTTTCCGTCGAAAAAATATGCTCATTACACAACATGCGTTTCGCCCGGCGTAGTTCAGCTTCCGTCACACATTGGGTCTGCAGATCAGCGAGGCGATCGCCAATCACTTGTTCCACATCGTCTAAATGTTCTGGATCGAGCCAGGCCTGAATCGTAAATAAACTAGAATCCCGTTGCAAAGAAAAACCACTGTTAATATCCAAGACCCACTGGCGTTTTTCCCGCAGCTCTTGCACCAGCCAAGCGGAAGTTGTCCCGGCCAGGATCACCGACAGTAAATCTAGACCGACTGCGTCATTAAATTGTTCGACCCCCGTCCCCAGCCAACCGAAGATTAAGCGCGCCATTTCCACATTGGGCACTTGAATTTCATTGCGACGAATCTCGATCAGAGGGGGTTCTGCCTCCACCTCAAAGGGGGGACATTCAGAGGGCACCTGAAAATCGCTAAAGTTGCTTTGAATGAGATCCAAGGCCTGGGCGACTTGAATATTACCAACCATGCTGATGATCAAGTTTTGGGGTTGATAATGGGTCCGGTGAAAACAGCGCATTTGGTTGGGGGTATAGCCACACAGTTGTTCGGCATTGCCCAAAATCGAGCGGCCATAGGGGTGATTTTCGTACAAAAGACGACTCAGGGCTTGGAAGGCGAGCCAGTCGGGATCATCTTGGCTGATGCTAATTTCTTCGAGTACCACCTGGCGTTCCCGGATAAATTCGGCGTCGGGAATGGTGGCATTGCGTAAAATATCGCTCAGATAGGGCAGGGTTTCTGGTAGGCGATCGCCTGTAGTGCTGAGGTAGAAATGGGCGTAATCGTAACTGGTGGCGGCATTACTCAGCCCACCGCAAGTTTCGACAATTTGATCAAACTCACCGGGACAGACTTGGTGCGATCCCTTAAAGATCATGTGCTCTAAAAAATGGGCCATTCCTTCCCATTCTGTCGGTTCGGCGATCGCCCCCGCTTTAACCCACACATCGGTGACCACCACAGGCGTCCCCGGCAAATACTGATGCACCACCTGAAGGCCATTGGGGAGCGTAAACAATTGCACCGGATCGGGTTGGAGAGAGTAGGGCAAGGGGATAACCGAAGCGAAACTTACCCCCATCATAACCGCTTCTTTTCTGGGGCTTAAAGGAACATGAACTTAGCTAAACAACAACTTTTTTTGCGACGCCCCGATACAGGCTTTAGTTAAGCAGACATTATTAAACATAAACAAGATTTATATGATTTTAGGGTTTATATTCTTTGGACTTATTACTAGACTGTAGAAGAACAAGGTTTTTCGCCTACTTCCCAAAAAATACTTGCCATGATTATTTTTTCCCGCCGACCCTCTCTCAAAAATCCCAATCAGCAACTGCGGTTTTTGCCCACGACGTCTTTCGATCTGCTCCAACCCCTCCGTCAATGGCTCAATGGCCTAGAAATTTGTGATCCAGATCGCGCCCGATTGATTTGTCAACTGGTGCCCGCCCAGTGCCCCTTTGCCCAAGAAATTTCCTTCGCTGGTCTGATTCACTTCAAAATTCCGCCACTGTGTAAGCTCAATCCCCTTTACGAAGAAGTCATCGACCTACGATTTAGAGCTCTTTGTTACCTCGCCGAAAAATGTCCGAGCGAAGTTTGTCGCTATTGCTAACGCTTTAGGTTGGCCAAATTGCCAATCTTGAAAGTCCAACTCTGGGTTTGCTCCTTAGGATGATGAACTGCCCCAGGATTTCTGAATAGTGAAGACGAGAAAAATCAATGGTCAAGTTGAAACCAATCAGAGCGTATTCCACTTCTTTTCGCTGCACAGCCCAAGCGACGCGGGTTCATCCAGCAACGTAGTTTTTAAATTAATTTAATGCCAATGAAAACGCCTCAAACTTTCTCCCTCCCTTGGTACCGCTGGCTCAATAGCCAATATGTTGTGCGGCTGTTAGAAACGGTTCAAGATTTGATTGTGATTGGCCTGTGTGTTGGGCTGTTTAGCTTTATGGTGTTGCAACTGCGGGAGATGGTGCTTTCGTTGTTGCCGCCCCTGCAATTTCAGACGGTTACTTCTGATATTCTCTTTCTACTCATCCTGGTAGAGTTGTTTCGCTTGCTGATTATCTACCTGCAAGAACACCGGGTTTCTATCGGTGTGGCGGTGGAAGTGTCGATTGTTTCTGTGCTCCGAGAAATTATTGTACGCGGTGTTTTAGAAACGCCTTGGACACAGGTTTTGGTCGCTTGTATTTTTCTGTTGGTTTTAGGGGCGCTGTTGGTGATTCGCGTTTGGTTGCCACCGACCTTTGACGGCATTGATCCGGAGCAAGTCGTCTCGCAGCGGCACCGTTCTCGGCGTCATCCCCAAGAAAAAGAGAATCACACGCTGATTTCCTAGGGAAGTATTTTATCGGCAGCACCGGGTTTAAGTAATAGATGACTCGGTGCGATCGCCTTTAATTTGTAGAGCCCAATTGCGGGTCAAGATCATCCGGGGATGGATGATTTTGTGCTGTTTAATGAGGTGTTTCAACATATAGTCACAGACTCCCGCCACCGCTCGATAAAGATTTTTTTCGCTCAATTGCCGCAGTTTTTGCAGTTTTTTACCATCACCTCGATTCGGTTCTAGGGCATCGGCCACAAAAATAATGCAACTTAATTGATCCATGCCAGGGTGGCCGAGGGTGTGGTTGGCGATCGCCTGTAAGATCTGCGCATCCTGAATCCCAAACTCCGTCCGCGCCACAATTGCACTCACATCTGCATGGAGGAGGTGGGGCACATGGGCACAAATCGAATCAATTTCTAAACCGTGCTGTCGGGCGATTTGCAGCAATTTGGGCGGCGGAAAAAACTTAGCGAGATCATGTAACAATCCCGCCTGGGCCGCTTGGTCTGGGTCTGTTCCGTGGCGTTGGGCCAAGGCTTGGGCCATTTGTTCGACTCCAAGGATATGCTCTAGGCGATCGCGCGAAACATTGTCTTGCAACCAACTGATCACCTGTCCTCGATCTAGTGTCATGCAGCCCAACTCCTCCGACGAAACATCAAGATCTTTGTACAAAACCCCCTAAATCTCTCTTACTAAAACGATAACGAAAGGAGTTTCATGGGTGATAATCCTAGTGAAGAATACAACCTACGACCGGAAATTGGGATTTTGAGTACTGCCACCCCGACAAACCACCGCACCATTCGCCCCATTTCAACCTATGCCCTCCACGGTGTGGCATTCCACGACGGCTATTTTTGGGCCATTGAAAATATTAATGGCTATCTGATGCGGATCGATCCCCAAACCGATGCAACACAAATTATCAATTCCCGCACTTGGTCGGCTTTTATTGGGGCGACGGGCCTCGCGATCCAAGACGAGATTCTTTGGTTTACCAGCGGCGATCGCCTCTACAAATGTGCCATGACCGACGACCAATGGAATCCCGAACTGTTTACCCGCTTTCCCGATACCGTCAATGGCGTCGCGATTTCTGGTAATAGCCTTTATATTTCCTGCCAAAAACGGGGTGAAATTTTTATCTACGATGCCACCAATGGCCGCTCCATCACTAGCCTTTATGCCCCCGGCATTGGCGTTGAAAACCTCGTGATTCGTGGCGAAGATCTCTGGGTTTCCGATAGCCTCGAACAAACCGTTTATTGCCTGGAACGAGCCACTGGCGAAGTAAAATTTAGTCTACTGACCCCCTTTGAATCCCCCACAGGTCTGACATTCTACCCGAATCCGGAAGGAGGCCCAGACATTCTCTATGTCGCCTATGCCTCCCAGGAACCCTACATTCGCGATAACCCCAACGCCGACCCCAACTACGAGCTCCAATACCGCGACGTTACCTTTCTACATCCCCTCTATTTCCGCTATGACCCAGAGGAAAAATATGCCCTCTCCAATGGCTTTCTCCTGGAGATGAGCTACGTCGAAGAATTATCGCCCCTCGATCCCGTTGAATTGCAGGATCTCGAATGGAAAATTGCTCTCCCTGCCGAGACCGATCGCCAGCAAGTGGTTAGCATCGAACCCGTCGGTCTCCCCTTCACCATTGAAGAAAAAGAAGGCCAAAAGATCGCCGTCTTTAAATTCGACCAACTCAATGACCGACATCGTCATATCTTTGGCTGGCGGGCCATCCTCCAAGTGTGGGGCATTAAATATCAATTTACGCCGCCGGACTGCGAAAACCTCGCACCGATTCCAGAAGCACTCCAAGCAAAATATTTGGTGGATAATGAAAATTTGGCTATGGAAACAGAGATTATCCAGCGGGCCGCAACCGATGCCGTGGGGAGCGAAACCAATCTGCTCCGCCAAATGTACAACATCCGCAACTACGTTTATGACCATCTCTCCTACGGCATTAAGCCCCACATCGACACCCCAGATATTGCCCTCCGGCGGGGGGTCGGCTCCTGCGGTGAATATTTAGGTGTCCTCTTGGCTTTGGCTCGGCTCAACGGCATCGCCAGCCGGACGGTGGGTCGCTACAAATGTCCAGCCCACGCCCACCTGAGAAATCTCCCCCTCCAACCCGATTACAACCATGTCTGGATGGAATTTTATTTGCCGGGTTATGGTTGGCTACCCATGGAATCGAATCCCGATGATCTGTGCGAGGGAGGGCCATACCCAGCCCGCTTTTTCATGGGACTGGCTTGGTACCACGCAGAAATGGCGAAGGGCGTCCCCTTTGAAAAACTGTACCGCCAGGGGGAAATTGTCCCGAAAGAGCAAGTTTCCCTAGGAGATCTGGCCCTGAACCATGTGCGGTTTACGATCCTTGAGGAATTACAACCTTAATAGTTAGAAAGCGTGTGCAAATCTCAGAGGTTAATCCGGGGCAGGCGATGCTTGAAACCGCAGAGAATTTCCCAAGAAATTGTCCCCAATTGATTGGCCCATTGGTCAACGGTTAGCTGCTGGTCATGATCTGTACCAATGAGCGTCACCACATCACCGACTTGGACGTCCGGAAGATGACTAACGTCGAGCATTAGTTGATCCATCGTAATCGCCCCAATTTGGGGGGCAAAGGCACCATTAACCAAGACTTTTAAGTTATTGGAGAGGCGACGGGGCACACCATCGGCGTAACCAATGCCCACCACGGCTGTTTTTGTGTCTGTGGCGGTAATAAAGCGGTGGCCGTAGCTGACGCCAGTATCGGGGGGCAACGTTTTAAGCTGGGTGATGCGAGCTTTGACCTGGAGCACGGGTTTGAGGCGGACTTTGGGGCTGAGGTGGGGCGCTGGATAGACACCGTAAATAGAAAGGCCCAAACGCACCAGATCATAGTGGAGATTGCGGCTGTGGAGGGTGGCAGCGGAATTACTGATATGTCGTTTTGGGATCGGTATTCCCTGTTGTTCAAGCTTGGCGATCGCCGATTGGAAGCGTTGGTGTTGCTGATCCATCGTCGTGGGGTCTGGGTCGTCAGCGGTAGCAAAGTGGGAGTAGATGCTGGCGATGTTGAGGTGCGGAGCTTGGTGAACCGCTGCAACGAAGGGTAGTGCTTCCTCCCAGCGGGTGCCGAGACGGGACATTCCGGTGTCGATTTTGAGGTGTACAGGGAGCGTTTTCCCTAATCGGGCGAGGGTTTCATCAAAAATAGCCACCTGGGACAGGTTACAAAGGGTCGGTTGCAAATCCCAATGGGCGATCGCCTCAATTTCTTCGGTGGTATTGGTCGCCCCCAAAACGAGGATCGGCGCAGTAATCCCGGCTTCGCGTAGTTCGACCCCTTCTCCTAAGGTGGCGATCGCCAACCAACTGGCCCCCGCCTTGAGTACCGTTTCAGCGACCTTGACCGCACCATGGCCGTAGGCATCGGCTTTTACCACCGCCATCAATGCCGTTTGGGGCGCGAGAATGTCCTTGAGGGCACGGATATTAGCCGCCAGCGCTTGATGGTCAATTTCTACCCAGGCCCGTTGGCGAATCGCTTTAGAAAACTGATAATGACGGCACGCTTGGGACACGATATAGGATAGCTGTTCTCCATCTAACACAGGCGATCGCTCCAATTTTGATAAGAATTTTTTGCTTATTTTATCGAGTGTAGAGTCTAGGCTCGTATTTTGGGGCCACAAAAGCAGCAATTACGCTCCATGGAAACAGGCTGATTCCTCCAAACAGAAGGACAAAAAATCGCCCCTTGAATAAACGAGAGGCGATCGCAATTCAGAACTAGAAAAATTAAGCGTTGATGTATTCCTGGAGCGGTTTCACATCGAGGGGATGCTCTTGGAGAGACCGAATTGCTGCCACCGTTGCTCTAGCTCCTGCCAAAGTCGTGATAATCGGCAATTTGTAATCGAGGGCTGTGCGACGAATCATCCGCCCATCCGCTTGGGATTCTTCCCCAGAGGGGGTATTGATAATGAACTGAATCCAGCCATTTTTCATCCAATCGACCACATGGGGCCGCCCTTCATGGAGCTTTAATACCAATTCCACATCTTCAATACCGTTCTCTAGGAGCACTTGACGGGTACCAGAAGTGGCCACAATCCGGAATCCCAATTCCATGAGATCTTTAACCACAGGCACGGCGGCTTCTTTATTGCGATCATTCATCGAGACAAAGACCGTTCCTTCTGTTGCCAGTTCCACCCCAGCACCAATCTCCGCTTTAGCAAAAGCCTTACCGAAATCAACATCGATGCCCATCACTTCCCCAGTCGAGCGCATTTCGGGGCCGAGGAGAGTGTCGGTTCCTTCAAATTTGTTAAAGGGTAAGACGGCTTCTTTAACGGCGACGTGTTTCGGGGTAATTTCACCGTCAATGCCTAATTCATCAAGGGTTTTACCAGACATCACCAAGGACGCGATTTTCGCTAGGGGCCGTCCAGTCGCTTTAGAAACATAAGGCACAGTACGGGAGGCGCGGGGATTCGCTTCGAGGATATAGACTTGGTTATCCTTGACGGCGTACTGAATATTCATCAAGCCGACCACTTTCAGGGTTTGGGCTAATTTCACCGTCCACTCGCGGATCGTATTGATCACCTCATCGGGCAGGGAAGTGTGGGGGATTGAGCAAGCAGAGTCGCCGGAGTGGATCCCAGCTTCTTCGATGTGTTCCATAATGCCGCCGATGACGACTTTTCCGGTGTGGTCACAGAGGGCATCCACATCGACTTCGATGGCGTTTTCGAGGAATTTATCGACGAGGATCGGGTGATCGGGTTCGACCTGAACGGCGTATTTCATGTAGTGGTCGAGTTCTTCGTCGGAATAGACAATCTCCATTGCCCGTCCGCCAAGCACGTAGGAGGGACGCACGACTACCGGATAACCGACGCGATTGGCAATCTTTTGGGCTTCTTTGTAGTCGCGGGCAATGCCGTTGGCGGGTTGGAGAATTTCAAGGTCGTGGAGGATTTTTTCAAAGCGCTCCCGGTCTTCGGCGGTGTCGATCGCATCGGGCTGGGTTCCCCAGATTTTGGTATCGACGGGACAGTCGCCTGCGTTGAGGTAATTGTCGAGGGGGACGGCTAATTTTAACGGGGTTTGGCCGCCGAATTGGATGATCACGCCTGCGGGGTTTTCGGCTTCGATAATGTTTAAAACGTCCTCTTTGGTGAGGGGTTCAAAATACAGGCGATCGCTGGTGTCGTAGTCGGTGGAAACGGTTTCGGGGTTGGAGTTGACCATGATCGTTTCGTAGCCCGCATCACTGAGGGAAAAGGCGGCATGGCAACAGCAATAGTCAAATTCGATCCCCTGGCCAATGCGGTTCGGGCCACCGCCGAGGATCATCGCTTTGGGTTTGTCGGAAGGGACAACCTCTGATTCGGTGCCGTCGTAGGTGGAGTAGTAGTAGGGGGTAAAGGCTTCAAATTCTGCCGCACAGGTGTCCACGAGTTTATACACGGGCAAGACACCGATAGACTTCCGGTAGGCGCGCACCGCATCTTCGTTGGTTTTGGTGGCGTAGGCAATTTGGCGATCGCTGAACCCTTGTTGCTTAATCACCCGCATATCCGCTGCCGAAATTTCCGTCAGGGGCGTTTGCTTCATAAAACGTTCCGTGACCAGCAATTCTGCCATTTTGTCCAGGAACCAGATATCAATCGCCGTCAAATCATGAATTTCTTCGACGGTCATCCCCAATTTCAACGCCTGATAAATGGTAAAAATCCGGTCGGGGTTCGGGGTTCTTAAACTTGTCGAAATATGGCTCAGACTAGGTAATGTTTCCTGGCGATCGCAGCCAAACCCATAACGCCCCGTTTCAAGGGAGCGTAACGCCTTTTGGAAAGACTCCTGGAAAGTGCGCCCGATCGCCATCGCTTCGCCCACGGATTTCATTTGGGTGGTGAGAATCGGTTCTGAACCGGGGAATTTTTCAAAGGCAAAGCGGGGAATCTTCGTGACCACATAGTCAATGGTCGGCTCAAAGGAAGCGGGAGTTTGCTTCGTGATGTCGTTCGGAATTTCGTCGAGGGTGTAGCCTACCGCCAGTTTTGCTGCAAATTTGGCGATCGGGAAGCCCGTTGCCTTCGAAGCCAGGGCAGAAGAACGGGACACGCGGGGGTTCATCTCGATGACAATCACTTCGCCGTTGAGGGGGTTCACCGAAAACTGAATGTTGGAGCCCCCCGTTTCGACACCAATTTCACGAATAATTTTCAGGGAATAATCCCGCAACCGCTGATATTCCTTATCGGTCAAAGTTTGGGCTGGGGCTACCGTAATCGAATCCCCTGTATGTACCCCCATCGGGTCAATATTTTCAATGGAGCAAATAATCACCACGTTATCGGCGAGATCCCGCATCACCTCCAGTTCGTATTCTTTCCAACCGAGGAGGGATTTTTCCACGAGAATCTGGGATACAGGGGAGGCTTCTAAACCGGACTTGCAGATTTTTTCGTATTCTTCTTGGTTATAGGCGATGCCGCCGCCACTACCGCCCATGGTGAAGGCTGGCCGAATAATGAGGGGGTAACTACCAATTTCGATAGCGACTTCCCGTGCTTCTTCCATCGTGCTGGCAATGCCGGAAGGACAAACGGGGACACCGATCCGAGCCATGGCTTCTTTAAAGAGGTTGCGATCCTCGGCCATCTCAATCGCTTCTAATTTCGCACCGATCAGCTCGACGTTGAATTTTTCGAGGGTGCCGTTCTTCGCCAGGGAAACCGCTGTGTTTAAGGCCGTTTGGCCGCCCATGGTGGGGAGCAGGGCATCGGGCCGTTCTTTTTCGATGACTTTAGCGACAATTTCGGGGGTGATTGGCTCAACGTAGGTGCGGTCGGCGGTTTCTGGATCCGTCATAATCGTGGCTGGGTTGGAGTTGACCAGGACCACTTCATAGCCTTCCTCCCGCAACGCCTTACAGGATTGGGTGCCGGAGTAGTCAAACTCACAGGCTTGTCCAATCACAATAGGGCCAGAACCAAGGATTAGAATTTTTTTGATGTCGTCGCGGCGAGGCATAGGGCTACTACGTTCACTTTCGAAATTGTCTCAATCATTCTATCTGCTCTGATGCCGATTCTTAACGCGATCTGGGGCGGAACGGCAAGCCAAGTTAGATTTAGCTGACATCCGTAGTTTTGTGGCGATCGCCTTGGGGAAAATATCGTCAGTTCCTCACCGCTTTGGGGAAGATCGGCGTTTAGGGGAATGGCTTGATGCCGTAAGATTTACCGAGAGAATTGATTGTGATTTCCTGCGAGGGCTAGTGCCGTTATGACAGAAGCTAAAAAAACCTGGAGCGATCGCTTTGATACGTCTCTTCATCCGGCGATCGCCGTGTTTAATGCCAGTATCGGCTTTGATATTGAACTGATCGAATATGACATTACGGGTTCAGTGGCCCATGCCCAGATGCTCGCCCACACGGGGATTATTTCCGCCGAAGAAGGTGAAATCCTCGTCCAAGGTTTAGAACAAGTCCGCCAGGAATATCGCGAGGGCAACTTTCACCCCGGCGTCGAAGACGAAGATGTGCATTTTGCTGTCGAGAAAAGATTGACAGCAATCGTGGGGGATGTGGGCAAAAAACTCCACACCGGGCGATCGCGCAATGACCAGGTAGGCACTGATATTCGTCTCTATCTGCGGGACAAAATTCGCGGCATTCAACAACAATTGCGAGACTTTCAACAGGTTTTACTCACCCACGCCGAAAACCATGTGGAAACGCTAATTCCTGGTTATACCCACCTACAACGGGCGCAACCGATTAGTTTGGCACATCATCTGATGGCGTATTTCCAGATGGCCCAACGGGACTACGAACGGCTGGATGATGTCTATAAGCGCACTAATACTTCTCCCCTTGGTTGTGGCGCTTTGGCAGGGACAACATTTCCCATTGATCGCCATTTCAGCGCAAACCTTTTGGGCTTTGATCGCCTCTATCAAAACAGTCTCGATGGGGTCAGCGATCGCGATTTTGCGATTGAGTTTTCCGCCGCCGCTAGCTTGATCATGGTGCATCTGAGCCGTTTATCGGAGGAGATGATTTTTTGGGCCTCGAAGGAATTTAGTTTTATTACCCTAAGAGACAGTTGCGCGACGGGTTCGAGCATTATGCCCCAAAAGAAAAACCCGGATATTCCCGAACTGGTGCGCGGCAAAACGGGCCGCGTGTTCGGACATCTCCAAGGGCTACTCGTGCTGATGAAAGGTTTACCCCTCGCCTATAACAAGGATTTGCAAGACGATAAAGAGGGCCTTTTTGATACCGTTAAAACAGTGCAGGGTTGCCTCGAAGCGATGACCATTTTGCTCGGTGAAGGGATTGAATTCCGCACCCAACGCCTTGAAGAAGCAGTAAATGAAGACTTTTCTAACGCGACCGATGTGGCTGATTATTTAGCGAGTAAAGGGGTGCCGTTCCGAGAAGCCTATAACCTCGTGGGCAAAGTAGTGAAAACCAGTCTTGCCGCTGACAAATTGCTCAAGGATTTGACAATGGACGAATGGAAAGCATTACATCCTGCCTTTGAGGAAGATATTTATCAGGCGATCGCTCCTAAACAGGTGGTTGCTGCTCGTAATAGTTACGGGGGTACAGGGTTTGAACAGGTGAAATTGGCGATCGCCGAAGCCCAAAATCTTCTGACCAATTCCTAGCATTTCGCTGGAGGGGGTATCGAGAGGATACTCCCTTTGTAATGGATTTGTAATGGATAGTGGCGATCGTTATTGCACTAATGATTTGTTAGCGAGCTATAGTGTTTTCTCTCAACCATTCTACTAATGCTTCTCGTCCTAGCTCACCCGATGCGATCGCCAACACCACATATTCTTGTTCGTCCACAGAGGCGTTAATTTCCATACCATTCAGGACAAGAAAAGTTTCCATCACAGCATGACCTGTACGTTTGTTTCCATCGACGAATGGATGATTCATGATGATCGAAAATCCTAGTGCTGTGGCTTTTTCAAACAAACTTGAGTATAGATCTTCTCCACTAAACGTCATACGAGGTTGGGCGATCGCCGACGCCAACAAGCCTAAATCTCGAATGCCAAATGCCCCACCGGATTGCTCAATGACTCTGTGGTGTAATGCCAGTACCTCGATTAACGTCAGAAAACGCACTATGCTAACCGCTGATACAACTCAGTATTTTTTGTGAGAACATAATCGGCTGCATCAACAAACCCCGTTTTTTGAGAATTAAGCCAATCCTCTAGGCTTGCCTTCAGTAAAACTTCAATCTCAATCCCATGCATGGTTGCTAAATCTTGCAGCTTTTGGAATTGGGTATCTGAAAGGTCAAGGGTAATAGAAGCCACGGCGATCGTCCTCCTCATATTTTTGTGCTAAGTCTAGCATCGACTCCAAACATTTAAGGATATCGAGAGAGTATTCCCTTAGTGATGGATGGTGGCGATCGCCCCGACTAACCTAGCCACCATTTTGCTGCCTGACTTGCTGCAACAACTCTTGAATGGATAAAACGGGTATGGGTGAATTCAAAAAACCTTGAGAGTCACGGGTCACAATTGCTTCTAATCCTTGGTTGACGGCGCTAAAGATTTGAACAGCGTCTTCAAAATCAGCCAAGCCAGAATTAAAAGCTGATTCCAGAACGTTTCGATCAACTGGACAAATCATCATGGCAGTCAGTATTTCTGAGACTGCTTGCCGCGCTTGCTCAACATTACGAGTATGTCTGCGTGAGATATAAAAAATGTCTGTTAGTGTTGTTGCTGTGACATAGCCAACAATCTCACCTACATCAATTGCCTGAAACAGCAGTTCTGCATCCTGGAAAAATGGCTCTCGTTGCAGTAAAAAATCTAAAATAATATTGGTATCAACTAAGACTTTCACTGAAGATACTTCTCCGCCCGTCTCTCTTCCAGCATCACTGCCACTTCGTCATCTGTTGGCGCGGGTTGTTCTGTTTTTAACAATCCTTTCATTCGCCGAATTGCCCTAGAGCGGTCTGCTTGAACAGCGGTCGTATCTTGTAAGGACTCAACGATAGCGGCGATTAGCGCGAGGCGATCGCTAGGTGGCAACTTGAAGATTTGCGCTTTTAGTTCTTGTGACAACATAGATCACTCCCAGGTTCAACGGGATTTCCCATTCAGTATGAGTGATCCTATTCTGAATGACCAAGGTGATGCTCGGTGCTTTGTCGGAGATTTCGATCTGGCGATCGCCTCTTCACGGGCTACCTTGATTGACTAAATGTCTAAAACTGTTTTCCAAAGCCAAAAGCCAACGCCAAGCAATAGAGCAATTCCAGCAACCCACGCAAATTTCGTCCAATTTGAAGCAGGCTTAACTGGGGGAGTGGGTTCGACTTGAAATTTTGGCGTATTGAGATGTGAAAGTAGATTTTCCGGCGTGGCAATATTCTGGAAAATCTTCGTAACCCCAGGCCAAACATAATCAGTATTGTAAGCATTGGGGCCATCTTTAACGCCGCCAAAATCCTTGAACAAAGCATCGTCATAATATTGCGTCGAAGTCACGGCTTGATTATGAAAAGCGACCAGGGGCGGATCGTTTTCTGGGTTGGAATAGGAAAAATAAATCGCCTTATTTTCACTGGCGATCGCCTCATAATTAGAAGTAGCTTGCCCCCGCATCGGATCGACCCATTGGCTGGGCGGCACCAAGGTATCAGAACCACCATGTAAGATGGCCACGGGCTGCTTTAGATCTTGTCCCGTATCCTGAATCAAAATCGGGGCTGCCGTGAAAGGAGACCGGAATAACTTCAAAATCCAAATGGCAAATTTGGGGATGCCCATCTCCGTGCTAACGGCGGGATCGGCTGTGACGATTTGCTTCGGGAAAAAGCGATTGCTAGGCGAATCTTTCAGCACAGAGGGGAGACTCAAGGCAATTAATCCCCCCAGAGAATGACCAAAGGCAAAGGTCTCTAAGCTTTCTTGATTCCAGTGGGCATAGCGTTCTTGGGTCGTTAAATATTCCCAAGCATCTTCCGGGAGGGCGATCGCATTACTCAGCCATTCCGTTGGTGAATGCACTAGGCTCAAACCTACCGTAGACAAAAGATGAATCAAATTTTTCCCATACTCCCGCCGAAACCAGCTACACACAGTCAGCAGCAAAATAATCACGACCAAGGCCCAGGCCACGCGGCGCAAGTCTCCCATCGTAAAGGCAGATAGGCCGCGGCTTAAACCCGTATCATTCCGTTCGTAAATTTCTGAAAATAGAGGGTGAATATCTTCTGTTGCTAAGGTCTTCTGGGCTGACTTCTGAGTTTGCGTCGCAGCAGCTAGCCATTGCTGAATATGGGGCTGAGATTGTCGGGGTGGCGTTAGCGTTTGGGGTGCTGTATTCGGATAAAAACTCCGCTGAAAGTCAGGAAAAAAGACAATGTACCCCTGCTTTACCAACTCAAGCAGATGGGCCTCATAAAAAGAAGGCATACAGAGGGCAAACCCATGGAGATAAAGAATGGCATTCAGCTTTGTGCCAGGATTTGAGGCGGACTCTGGGACATACACGCGAATAAATGTCCCGTCTGCATGGCTGCCGCCCTGGTACACATAACATTTCCCCTCCGGCACATGCTCGCACATCCAAGATTCAGAAGCCGCCAGTGACATAGCCTGTAGATCCCCCTAATGAGATGGTGTAAACGCAGATTTATATAGTGTTTTGGCGCTAGTCATACTTTTAACGCTTTTCCTCAGTTTTGTGGTTGAGTTTATAATCAGCCGCTGGCCAAATTTCATTAATCTCATCGGCCTGGTGCTGGGCATTAAATCGCTCCCAGATAAGGCCATTTACATCCACTTCTTGGGTAAATTCCACTGCCGTAGGATCTTCCCAACCCAAATGTCTCAGGGAACCTGGAGGGCAGGTAAAATCTTGGCGCACTGAGAGGTTTAAACTGCTGGTTCTCCAGAGGGCATATTCCCCCGGAATGAATAAGTAAGGCGCTGTCCCTAAACGAGCTGTGTAGTCCGCCACGGTTGCTGCAATTTTGTCGGTAGAAAGGGCGAGGTGTAGTTTCTTCATCGCTATTTGTTTTTAAGATTCTGGGGCATCGGTCGCCGCGACCTTACTTTGGTTTCGCCAAATACCAGTGATCCCAGCCGTCACAATATGAGACAACAACCCAGCCGGCCCCGCAAAAAGACATAGGGCGAGGGAATGGCGGGTAAAAATGCCTTTTTCTAACCCCTGTTGATAAATCCAGCGCCCGACAAACAAATCCATCACGAGAAAATGTGTCCAGCCAGTGGCCATCACCGGCGGTAACGAAAATAAAGCCGCTAAATCACTCAAGGTGGGATTTGACCAGATTGCGGCTTGGTCTGGATCGAGGGAAAGGGCGAACAAACCGACATATACAACGGCCAGAATCCCAAAGGGCACCAGGGAATCCATGAGTTTTTGGGTGCCTTGCCATTGGGGGGCAATGATCATTAATCCCCAAAAGGGCAATACAAATAAGTTTGTAAGATTAAATACAATGTCTAAGTTTTCTAACGTCATATTACTGATAAGTAACGGTATAGACAGGGTTTGCGGCCCATTTGGGTATGATAACCGTAGCGTATCAATCTTGCTGACTTTACACGGTAAATTTAAATCTTAAAAAAGTATTAATAAGGTTTAGAATAGGTGTGTCACTATGGAGACAATAAGGTGTTTATTCGACTGGCTCAACAACATCGTGATTTCGTAAAAGACCTCGTCATGAGTCTACAGGCCCTGGCGATCGCCCTTGAGAACCGTGGTTACCTCGCGTCCTGCTATACCTGCGGCACCGAACTCAATAGCGCTTCCTTTATGGTGAGTCTAGGCGAAAATCATCTCATTCGTTTTCTCGTTTCCGATTACGGCATCACCTGGACAGAAATGCGTGATGAGCGGGAGCTGATGAAGCTAGAAGGCGCAGAAGCGATCAGCCAACTCCAGGAGCTCGCCAACATGATCAAGTACGAGCGGGAACTGCCCAAAGAATTTTCTTACCAGCGTCCTGAATCTGACTCTTTGGTCACCCTCTAGGCCCTGGTTCAATTGCTTCGTCTAGAAACGATTTTTTGATTTCTCCTCAACTTTCGGACTGACTGCCACGGATCTCCCGAATGGGTGGAGATCTCTTTTGCTTGACGACTCATATTTTTAAGGGTTGCTGTTTAGGAGCCAAAAATCGGCAGAAAAATAGTCACGAACAGATAAACGACTGGCGCAGTAAAGACATAGCTATCGGTGCGGTCGAGGATGCCGCCGTGGCCCGGAATCAACTGTCCAGAATCCTTAAAGCCTGCATCCCGTTTCATGATGGATTCGGTTAAATCTCCGAGCAGGGTGGTGACGCTAATGAGCAGCCCCAGGAGTGCGCCTGTAATGGGCCACCATGACCAATCCAAATACCAAGCACCGGCGATCGCCACGAAGATAGTCCCCAAGGCTCCAAATACAGCCCCTTCGACGGTCTTTTTGGGGCTAATGGCCGAGAGTTTCGTTTTTCCTAGCCATTTGCCCATGAAGTAAGCCCCAATGTCGGCGGCCCAAATACAAACCATCACGACAAAGGTCAACTTGAGGGCCTGGGGCAAATTAAACCACTCTCCCCAGGAAGCCGGAAGATAGCCATAGAAGGGTAAGTTACTCACGGCTTCCGTTTCTGCGAGGCTGCCCATCCTCAGTCGTACCCAGTAGCTGGGCATATAACCGCCGTAAAAGAGTCCCAAAATTGAGGTGGAGAGATCGGCAATGGTTGCCATTTTGGGCTGGAATAGAAGATAAAAGCAGATAAACGTCCCGGCGAGGGGAAAAAGGGCGTCAGCAAGGCTCGGACTCAAGGTCGCAATCACAAGCAACAATTGAGACACGACTAGGGTGGTTTTTACCGCTGGTGCTAATCCCTTTGCCCGAACCATCCGGAAGTATTCCTGTTGGCCGAGAAAGACGAGGATGCCCATTCCCAAGGTAAAGTACCATCCCCCCAAGACAATGAGGGTCAAGGCCAGGGCGATCGCCACTACACCACTAATGATTCGCGACAAAGACATAAAACTGCAAGCTCACGGCTGGGGGCTTCAATAAAAGAATTAAAGCGGGTTCCCCAGGGTTGTTAAAGAAAATTTTATCAAACGTTAACAAGATTCACGGTACAGACGCGATGAATTCACCCGGTGGGCGCGTCCCTAGTGTTTCCTGTGACGAAGTACAGTACCCAAAAAATGCTAACACAACTCCTTTGGTCGCGGCTAAAGACCATGGCCTAGAAGTGATTCGGTTAGGTATGCTCGGAGGTGACATTGGTATCGATCCAATGGCCATAGGCGGTTTCTACTTGATCAAGGGCGATCGCGTAAATGGCGGGCAGTTCATAGGGGTGGTGGTCTTTGATCGCGGTTTCTAAAGCAGCATATTGGGCCGCAGTGGTCTTAAAGAGGAGTCGAAATTCTGGTTCTTGCTGTAGTTGGCCTTCCCAATAATAAAAGCTTTCAATCTCGTTGATCTGGATACAAGCCGCGAGACGGAGATCCATAATTTGTTTGGCGATCGCCTGGGCTTCCTGGCGACTGCTGACGGTGGTAACGGCCATGAGATATTGCATCGACTTGATGAATCAACGAATGCTAAAATCCAAGTCTAAGCGGATTTAACGACAAAGGGTTGAAATCCCGCCCCTTGGGGCGTAATTAATGCTCTATAATCATATCGTTGACACGGCAACGGATAGCGAAAACCAAGCCCAAGCTAAACACATACAAAGTATTTTTTGTAACCGTGATTTTTGTCCCCGGGAACCGGGGAGTCCGCCTATCGCCAGAATATAAGACTCGCTATTCCTCGGAATAGAAAGCTATTCTTTGGGTAGGAAGCCTCGCTGCTTGCGGCGGGGTAGTTCACATGGCCTTCCAACGGATATAGCGGCGCTTGCCAGCCTGTTTAGCTTGATAAAGCGCTTTATCCGCGAAGTCTAAAACCAGCAACACATCTTCATGGTCAATGGGCCAGATTGCTAAACCGATGCTCGTGCCAATTTCGACGGTATGGTGACTCAGTTCAAAGGGCTGGGTCAGGGCGAATAAAACTTTTTGGGCAATGATCCTCGCAATATTTTCAGCTTGCGCCATGGGCAGAGGCAATAACAATAAAAACTCATCGCCCCCAAGTCGAACCCCGGCTTGGCCAACCCGCAATTCCATACGCAACCGATTGGCCACCGCTTTTAAAAGCTCATCCCCCACGCCGTGGCCGTGGTGATCATTGACCTGCTTAAACCCATCAAGATCGAGGGCCAGCACTGCCAGGGCTTGATCATTGGGAATTGTCTCTTCTGGGTAATCTGCGAGAAACAACCGTAAACCTTCGCGATTGGTGAGACCTGTAAGGGGGTCACGGCGGGAGGCTTGTTCTGCCAACTGCCGAGCTTTTTTTGCTGTTCGCCTTCGTACTGGAGGTGGCGGATGGTTTGCTCTACGGTCTGGATCTCATCTGGGGCACGATACCGAGAAGAAATAGGCGTTTCTGGCGTAGACCATAGTTGTTGGCTCATGCGACTCAGACGGCGCAAGGGACGACTCAGCCAACCGGATAAATACCAAATCCCCACAATGGATAAACTGCCAATCATTAAGGAATACACCCAGATATTGCGGGCTAAGCTGCGGGCTGGGGCGAGGGCGATCGCCTCTGGTTGTCTGGCCACCGTAAACCAACCTAAACCAGGGTAATTTTGATAACCTTGGGTGCGACGAATATCCGTTAAATAACGGGTGCCGCCGGGCCAACGCAACACGAGGGAACGGGATTCACCTGGGGCGAGCTCCTCAAGGGGCAAAAAACCCATCAATGTTCCATCATTCCATTCCTCTGGGCCAAGCAGTTTATTTCCCTCAGCAGAAATGATGAAGAGTTCTTTTTGCCTTTCCCCAGCGATGGGCTCCATTAAAGTTGACTGGGTATTATCGGCCCATTCCCAGCTTAAGTGGGCGGCGAGGACTCCCTGAAACACCCCATCAATGCTCTCGACTGGTATTGCAATATCGACAAATTGAATTGGTTCTCCGTTGGGAAGAAGGGGAAATTTATTGGCCAATAACACTGCGTCATGGACATCCCCGATAAATTCTCCTTGGCGGCCCTCCTGAAAAACTGGGCGACTGGCAATGGACTGGCCTTCGAGGATTCGGTCGGTGGCAATGCTGACGGTTCCCTGGGGATCGAGAAAGCCGATCCAGGTAAACATGGGTACGAATTCTTGGGCTTGTTCCAAGAGCCGTCTGGCTTCGGGATCCCGTTGGCGATCGCCAAAAACAGGAATCACCGCGAGGGTTTTGACTTCATTGAGCCTTGCCCACATTCGCAGATCCAACAGACTCGCAAACTGACGATTAATGTCCCCCAGATGTTCAGCGGCGGCGGCTTTATTGCTAACAATCGCCTGTTGACCCACCAGGGCACTCACTAGCCCCCCCACAAACAATAGGGCAAATCCATAGAAAATAGTGAGACGTTGCCGATAATTCATCTCGTGGCAAAGCGATCAATGCACCCTAAATGATAATGCTAGGGGATACTGTTGTTTAGCCTAGGGACACCAAAGATAGAAATCAAGGTTTACTTGTTTTTATTTACAACAAAAAATAGGGGGTCATAAAAATGCTCCCCCCGAAAAGTCAACTATTTAATCTGTTAATTTGAGATCCACAGGCACAACTAGGGTGCTAAAGCATTACCCCGCAGCAGACTACCAATGGTTTTCGCGGTAATCTTCATCTGCTTGAGAGGATTAGCGGGGACGACGGTCTTGTACAGATAGCTGTCAAAGGTGAGCTTCTGCACATCGATGTCAGCACACATTTCCACAAAGGCTTCGCGGGTGGCATCGGAACGGTAGAAAACCCGCTGGAGAATGTCCAGGACGAGGTAAGTCGCACCATACTGCTTATCCCAACGCTTCAGGTATTGCTTGAGATCAGCTTCGGTGGGAACGCGCTGACCATTGTTAGAAGCTTCGACGATCACCTCGGCACACATCCGCGCTGATTTGGCCGCAAAGTAAATGCCTTCACCAGAGGACTTGGTGACAGTACCGGCTGCATCACCAACGAGGGCGACACGACCGACAACGCGCCGGGGTCTGGGGTGTTCGGGAATGGGGTGGGCTTCTACTTTGATGATTTCACCACCTTCGAGGCGTTTCGCCGCGCGGGCCCGGATGCCAGCTTGTAATTGCTTGATTTTGGCTTGGTTGACTTTCATGGTGCCTGTCCCGACAGCCACGTGGTCATATTTCGGGAAGACCCAAGCGTAGAAGTCAGGGGAGACATCGTCACCGACGTACATTTCGGCCAGTTCTTCGTAGTAGGCCATTTTGTCTTCGGGGAGACGGATTCGCTCCTGGAAGGCGATCGCATAGTTATAATCACCAGCATCGATGGCTTTGGCGACACGGGAGTTGGCCCCATCAGCACCAATCACCAGATCCACTTTCAGGGTTTTCATTTCCCCTTTCACTTCGCCGTTGGAGTGGTCGGAGTAGTGGAGAACGTAGGGATCAGTATTGTTGTTGGGAATTTCAAGCTTAAAGACGGTGCCGTTGATCAGCGTTGCGCCGAGGTCAGCGGCCCGGTTGCGCATGAAGCTATCCATCACTTCGCGGCGACACATCCCGATGTATTCGTCGTCCTTGAGGGTTTGACCAATGTTGACTTCGATATTGGAAGGGGAAATCATCTTCATTTTCCGCACGCGACGGTCGATGATCTCTGGGGGTAAGTCAAATTCGTCAACCATACAGAGGGGAATCGCCCCACCGCAGGGTTTGGCATTGTCCAGTTTGCGCTCGAAAATGTAGGTTTCGATGCCAGCTTTAGCTAAGATTTCGGCGGCGGAAGAACCGGCTGGCCCTCCTCCCACAACAGCGACCCGTAGTACCAAGGCTTTGCTCCTCGTCTCGTGATGAACTATACGTTGGGCATGGTATCACGGACTATCTGGGGCGTGCAGGCGATCGCCAAGGTTTCAGAAAATCTCGCAATAGACCTTAACAAGTTTGTTAAAAAAGTTAATGTTGATCGCCCTAAAAGCAATCTTGATCCTAGGGAATCCTCTATCTTGGTGCTCCTGCCCCGTTGAAAAATTTCAGGTTCAAAAATTTGGGGTTTCTTGGGCGTCTTGGGGGAGTTTACGGCCCGTCACCCGAAAAGCAGCCACAAGGGTCGAGAGGGCGATCGCCCCCAGAGCAAAAGCATTCAGTCCTACCATGATCCTTGGCCCCCAGATCCGCCGCTGTAGATCCTGTAAAAAGGCTTGGTGGGAACCGGCAAAAATTAAGATCCCCTCAACGCTGTGGGTAACTTCACCTTTTTGGGGGCCAGTGACCCGCGTAAATTCTTCTTTTTCGCCAATAATCACCACCTGTTGCCGAGGATTGAGAAAACGTAGATTTCGGTCTAGGGGCCAATTGCGCACTTTATAGGCGTCATCGTCCATGGCAATCTGAGCATCATCGAGATCGAACAGAATCCTTTGGGGCGTCCAAAGACCATTGTCATCTACATAGGCCAGATATTCATTGTTTCGACCCCGCACCGGGTTATCAGGGCTGGCCACCGCCACCACCGCCACAGGTTGACCTGCTTCAATTTCCCGGAGAGTTGCCAAGGTCGTAATCGGTGGTAAATCAGCAGTGAATTGTAAGGTTTGCTTTGCTTGGTAAGCCCCTAGTAAATTAGCGCCCAAGAGGAGAATCAAAACACCAATTGCGGGCAAAAAACGCTGGGCAAAATTTTTAAACGTTTTGAAGCGCGGCAGACCGACCCGAAACAAACCAAAGGCGATCGCCACCACCCCACAGAAAATCAGAAGATTAATAAACATTGCAATCGAAACCACCTGCAATCACAGCTAAATGCCTTTAGGGTAGCGGCAAACGCTTTTTGGGGCTAAAAATGTCGGCAGTCTGGCCTAGGCAGCTAGGGATAGGGGCTTACTTTTTTCTAAAACTTGCTGGTAGTAACTCTGTAATTGTGCCGTTGCCGCTGCCCAACCCCATTTTTCCGCTTCCTGGCGGGCTTGTACCCGGAGCATTTCCCGTTGGGTTGCATCCATCGCTAAGAGTTGTTGGGTTGCTTTTACGGCTCCGTCAGGATCTTGGGGGTCAAACATATAACCATTTTCGCCATCGGTGACGATATCAGGAATGCCACCGGAATTAGCTGCCACCACCGGACAACCCGCCGCCATCGCTTCGAGGAGGACTAAGCCAAGGGTTTCTGTGCGAGACGGGAACACAAAAGCATCAGCAGAAGCAAAAGCAGACGCCAGTTCTAAACCCTGCAGATAACCGACAAAGTGGGTATTGGTGCCCGCAAAATGGGCTTCTAGTTCAGTGCGGTAGGGGCCATCACCGACGATCGCCAAGCGCGATCCAGGAATCGCTTCGAGGACGGGTTTAATTTGATCAATTTGTTTCTCCGCAGACACCCGTCCCACATAAAGTAACAAAGGCGCTTCCGGGTGTCCCTGGGAAAGGCGATCGCGCATCTTCTCAGACTTCAAACTGGGCTGGAACATCTCTGTATCTACGCCCCGCTGCCACAGATCCAGGTTTTTAATGCCATGGCTCCGGAGTTCTTCGACCATTGCTGTGGAAGTACAGAGGTTTAATTCCGCTTGGTTATGGGCCGCTTTGAGGAGTTCCCAGAGCAATCCTTCGAGGGCACCGAGGCCGTAATGTTGGAGATATTGGGGCAGGTGGGTATGGTAGGAGGCGATCAGGGGAATGTGGAGTTTTTTCGCGAAGAAAATCCCCCCCAAGCCAAGGATTGCGGGGTTGACCACATGAATGAGATCCGGCTGAAATTCCTCTAGGGCACGCCCCACCGAAGGCCCAGGAAATGCCATTTTTAGTTCGGGATATAAGGGGAGAGGATTGCCTTTAACGCCGTAGACCACGGCTCCTTTATGTTCCCGCAGGCCACCGTCGGGACAAAATACCATTACTTGATCTCCGCTGCGTTGGAGATGATCTACGGTGTGGCGCAGTCTGGTGACAATCCCATCGACTTTCGGCAAAAAGGTTTCGGTAAACAGAGCTATACGCATGGCGATCGCAAACGAAGAAAATAGTTTGTCTGTAGGGTATCAGACGGGGTGACATTTCTTGACAATGGATCGCGGTTTTAAGGGGAGATTAAGGGGTTTCTGGAAGGTTGGGGGATAGCCCTAGATCCTCAGCATCAAATTCAAAGTATTGGTGAAATTTCGCGCTCACTTCGAGCCAATAGGAACGCCCCTCTTGCTGCCGTCGCCGTTTAATAAAGCCCTGGGCCAAAAGATCTTGGATATGTTGGTAGGCACCACTACCCCGCAATTCGATCAGTTCCGTTTGTAGAATTGGTGATTTTAAGGCGATCGCCGCCAGGGTTCTTTGGGCACCAATGCTTAACTCTGTGGGGATGAGATTCGTCACGAGGGCTTGAAAGCTTTCCCGCAGTTGCAGGCTAAATCCGGTGGGGGTTTCTACCACTTCAAGGGCGCTGTCCCGGTGGGCATAATCATCCATCAATTCCAAAAGAGCGTCGGCCACCAGGTGCCGGGGTTGTCCAGCGGTATCGGCCAATTCTTCCAGGCTCAGGGGTTGGGCTTTGATGTAGAGAATCGCCTCTAGGGTCGTCGCAAGCTTCATGGGGGCAGACCAAACGGGGTGGGCTTTAGCCTCCCACTGTATCGGCTTTATTCCTGCTCCGGCAAGAGTTCGAGCTGTTGGGGCGGCGGCTGAATTTTAAAACTTTGGCGGTGGTGGGGCGTCAGTCCGTATTGCCAAATGGCTTGGCGATGTTTTTGGGTGCCATAGCCTTTGTTATTGGCTAAATCATATTCAGGATAATGCTCTGCCAATTGAATAATGTCTTGATCCCGTTGCACTTTAGCGAGGATACTGGCGGCGGCGATCGCCTTTATTTTACTGTCCCCTTGGATAATCGCCTCTTGGGGGTAATTCAGTTTAGGAATAGTTTGGTGGCCATCAACAAAAATTTCCGTGGGTTTAATTTGTAATTTTTCAACAGCACGGGTCATCGCCAGAAACGTTGCCTGCAAGATATTAAGCTGGTCAATTTCGGCCACCGATGCCGAGGCGATCGCCCAGTCGGTTACCAGAGCCTGAATTTGGGGCATGAGGGTTTCCCGTCGTTTGGCCGACAGCTTTTTACTATCGGTCACACCAAGCTCCCCCAGGGCTTTTTCCTGGGTTGCATTGACCACCACTACTGCAGCTACCACCGGCCCAAACAAACAGCCCCGGCCCACCTCATCAACGCCCGCCAGTAAAACCATGGTCTAGGCTTGGGTGGACTGAGCTAACTGTTGGAGATTTTCCCAAGGAGCTAAAGACCGCATGAATGCAAAACAGGGAGCCGTTTCTGCTTGGGGGAAATAGGTCAGCGGGTCGAGGGCGATCGCCTTTTCTAAACTCCAAAAAGCCCCTTGGTCATCACCGATCTGGGCCAAACAACGGGCTTGGGCATACCAAGTTTCTGCATCGTCGGGGGCATCAATTAGGGCTTGGGTAAAGGCGGCGATCGCCGCTGGGTAATCCCCCAAACTTGCGAGGGTGTTTCCCCGTTGGTACCAGGCCCAAAAATCATTGGGTTTCGCGTTGAGGGCTTGGTCGTAGCTGGCCAGGGCCGCTTCTGGTTTTCCCCAGGCTTGGAGGGCATCGCCTCGACGATACCAACACCAATAATCTCCAGGGCGAAATTCGAGGGCACGGTCATAGGCAGTCACAGCACGATCCTGACGGCCCAGGAGTCGCCAACATTCCCCTTGACGATAAATCGCCCAATAGTCGTTGGGTTGGGCG
Organism: Picosynechococcus sp. NKBG042902; assembly: GCF_963864045.1. NCBI lineage: Bacteria > Bacillati > Cyanobacteriota > Cyanophyceae > Chroococcales > Geminocystaceae > Picosynechococcus > Picosynechococcus sp. NKBG042902. The sequence continues at coordinate 62,384 of NZ_CAWLTV010000061.1, forward strand.
GCGAGGGCTTTTTCAAAACAGGCGATCGCCTGGGTGTAAACCTGGAGGACTTCCATGTAGAGGCAACCCTGGTCATACCAAGACCAATAGTTTTCTGGGCCAATGGCACAGGCCCGTTGGTAGGCGGCGATCGCCTCATCCACATGGCCTAATTTTTCGTGGGCGATCGCCAGGTGATACCAGGCCCAATAGTCGGTGGGATAATATTCGAGGGCGCGATGATAGCACAGCAATGCTTCGTCAACATCGCCTTCGAGCCAGCGGAGTTGTCCCTGCTGATACCAACCTCTGTAACTGTCGGGACGGCATTCTAGGGGGCGATAGGTTGTGCGGGCTACGGTGAGTAAGTCTTCCATCCCAGGCGGTAATCTTGCGTTTTTTGGCAGATTAATAATTTTTCTATATCTAAGATAACGGATTTGTTAAGGTAATCTGAAGTCTGGATTTAACCTGCTTTGGGCGATTTTGCCCGGTTGAACGGGCCATTGGGACGGATTATTCGCGCCGACGTTTTGTTACAAATTTTACGATTTTTATGCTGCCCACGGATTTACTCATGCACCGTCGCCAGGGGGAGAGCCTCATCCCGAAATATTTAGCTCCCAACAAGCAGGCGATCGCCTTAGCTGAAACCTTAATAGACTGTTTTCAACGGTGTCAGGGGGAACAGAAAAAAGTCCTCCAGGCGGAACTCCAGGAAATCGAAGGAGATAGCACCGATTTTAAAGTGCAGCGGGGTTTGGCCCACCTGTTGAAAAATCATTTCAGCACCTTTGAAATTGTCAGCCCCCTCGAACCCCAGATGTTGCGGGAAAAGGTGTTTGCCCAGGCCGCTGCAACGATGCCAATTCCCGAACAACAATTCAAAATCCTGGAGGCGATCACCACCGAACTCAGCCAAGCCCCGGATCAATCCGTCACCCCCGCAGCCATCGCCGCTGGTCTCTATGCCGATTTACCCGAAAATCATATTCTTACGGAGTTTACGGCCCCCAGCCCAGAAACCCTCATCGACCGCTACAACCTCTCCCAAGTCCAGGGCATTTTTTACAAGGCGAGCCAGCTCATTATCCACGCCCACCGCAATGACCCAGGGGAATACAAGCTGCTGTTCCGCTACCTAAAGCTTTTTCAACTGATGACCTACATCGAAGGGGATGCGGACACGGGCTTTACAATCACCATCGATGGCCCCACCAGTTTATTTAAGGCCAGTACCCGCTATGGCTTGGCGATCGCCAAAATGATTCCGGCCCTGCTCCATGTGAGCAAATGGCAACTAGAGGCCCACCTGCAATACAAAGACACCTATAGCAACACCATGCGCCAGGGACAATTTAGCCTCGATGACCGTTGTAATCTCGTGAGCCACTATCCTCCCGGTAAACCCTACGACAGTATGCTCGAAGAATCGTTTGTGAAAGGCTGGCAAAAGCTGAAAACCGAATGGCAACTTGAACGGGAAGTTGATTTGATTCCGTTGCCGGGGAGTGTAATGATTCCCGATTTTCGTCTCGTGCATCCCGATGGCCAGGAATATCTTTTAGAAATTGTCGGTTATTGGCGACCGGAATATCTTCAGAAAAAATTCGCTCAGATTCGTCGTGCTGAACAACCCAATCTAATCATTGCCATTTCAGACCGTCTCAACCTTCAAAAAGCGGGCGTAAAATTCGACGATTTACCGAACCCAATTATTTGGTTTAAAAACAAACTGCCAGCTAAAAATATTTTGCAAATTATCGCATAAATTTCTATGTTGCTGACGCAATAAAAATGTCTAAATTCCTGACCTAATGAGCCTCTTAATGAATCATCGCCGCACGCGCCGTCCCCAATCATAGAGTTTTAGAAGCTATATTAGAAACGTTGTCATCTATGTCATAAAAATCAGCAAGATCACAAATGAGTTATTTAATTATTGGTGCGAGTCTTAATCCTGAAAGCCGCAGTCAAATTCTCGCAGAACAGGCACAATTACTGCTGCAAAATCAAGGAAAATCTGCCCAATGGCTGGATCTTAGAAAGCTTGATTTACCTTTTTGTGCCGGGAGAAGCACCTACGATCACCCAAGCCTGCCTCCATTGAATGAAATGGTGGCCGAAGCCGAGGGCATCATCGTCGCTACTCCTATTTACAATTACGATGTGAATGCTGCTCTCAAAAACTTCTTGGAACTCACTGGTCAGTCTTGGCAAGAAAAAACGGTGGGTTTTCTCTGTGCTGCGGGGGGCAAATCTAGCTATATGTCTGTGATGTCCTTTGCGAACAATTTGATGTTAGATTTCCGCTGTTTAATCGTGCCACGTTTTGTTTACGCGACGCGGGAAGCTTTTGCGGAAGGGAAAATTGTAGATGAAACAATTGAAACTCGGTTAGCAGAATTGGTACACGATTTGGTGCGAATCACAGAAGCCTTAAAGACCCAATAAACATAGTTCCTGACAACTGGAATGTAGCTAAAGGTTGAAGTTTATCTTTAATCCGATCACACCTTTAGCTAACCAAATTTCCAAGTTTATTTATTGTGGCGATCGCCTGCTATTCTGCACCCTAACAATGTCATAGATTTCAACAAGATCAACATGTCTTGATTGAATTCATTTGTGAATCGCAAACTAAAGAACAAACCTTAAAACTCAGCATTTAGAGGGGTACGGGGGAAAGGAATCACATCCCGAATATTACCCATGCCCGTTATAAATTGAACTAAGCGCTCAAAACCAAGACCAAAGCCCGCATGGGGAACAGTGCCAAACCGCCGTAGATCGAGATACCACCACAGATCTGCTGCTTCGATGTTCATCTCCTGAATGCGTCGTTCCAGCACATCGAGCCGTTCTTCCCGTTGGGAGCCGCCAATAATTTCGCCAATTTTTGGCGCGAGCACATCCATGGCCGCCACGGTTTTCTGGTCATCATTGAGGCGCATATAAAAAGCCTTAATGTCTTTTGGATAGTTGCTCACGATCAAGGGCTTTTTAAATAGGTCTTCGGCGAGATAGCGCTCATGTTCTGACTGGAGATCGATCCCCCATTCCACTGGAAATTCAAAGGTTTTATTGCTTTTTTCTAAAAGGGCGATCGCCTCGGTGTAGGTAATGCGGGCGAACTCATTCTCGATAATATTTTGAGCCGTGGCGAGGACAGAATTATCAATGCGCTTGTTGAAAAATTCCATGTCTTCAGGACAAGCTTCCAGCACATACTTGAAGATGTAGCGCAAAAATTCCTCGGCCAAATCCTGGTCGCCGACAATATCGCAAAAGGCCATCTCCGGTTCCACCATCCAAAACTCTGCCAAGTGCCTGGAAGTGTTGGAGTTTTCTGCCCGGAAGGTCGGCCCAAACGTATAAACATCTTTGAAAGCCATCGCCATCACTTCTGCTTCCAACTGACCGCTCACGGTGAGATAAGCCGGTCGCCCAAAGAAGTCTTCGGCATAGTCAACGGCTCCTTCTTTTGTCCGCTTCGGATTGGCCAGATCAAAATTGGTAACCGCAAACATTTCCCCGGCCCCTTCGCAATCGCTAGCGGTAATAATCGGCGTGTGAGCCCAGATAAAGCCCCGTTCCTGGAAAAATTGGTGAATTGCGGTGGCACAGGCATTCCGCACCCGCATCACTGCCCCCATGGTATTGGTCTTGCCACGCAGGTGGCCGATGGTGCGCAAAAATTCAAAGCTATGGCGTTTTTTCTGGAGGGGATAGGTTTCCGGATCTGCTTCCCCGTGGACAGTCACCGCTTTGGCCTGGAGTTCGATGCGTTGCCCTTTACCCGGAGATTCCACCACTAACCCCGTCGCTGTAACCGCAGCCCCTGTATTGAGCTTTTTAATGATGGCTTCGTAGTCGGCCAGATTGCCATCGATAATCACCTGGAGGCCATTCATCGTGGAGCCGTCGCTAATTTCAATGAAAGAAAATCCCTTCAATTCCCGTTTGGTTTTGACCCATCCCTCGGCGGTGATGGTGCTGTTGATGGCGGCGGTGTTGAGGATTTCCTTAATGCGCATGGTCGTTGATCGAGTCTGAGGTAGAGGAACTGAAAATAAGTGCGCCCTTTATCTTACCGAGTTTGAGGGGTTCAGGGCAGAAATGGGGACGGTTTCGTCAAATCCATGGTGCGACAGGTGCGTTGGCCAAACCAGCGGTAACGGTTAGTCGCCACCAGCCGATAGAGCCAATCCCGGAAGTTTTGCGGTAAAGGTCGGGCCAAAGTGAACAGTTGCCAGGGGCCGCCCAGCCTTTGACAGATAGCCAAGCAAGCATCGGAGGCATAGTAGGTATTCACCCCATCAAAATAGGCGATCGCCCAGTCTTCTGGATTTTCGGGGAGGGGTGGTAAATATTGCTGGGCCGTTTTTCCTTGGAGGGGAGCGAGATAAAACTTTTGGTCTGGGTCGATTTTGAGCATCAAATCCACAAAACCATTGCAAAGATTGCATTCCCCATCAAAGAAAATAATTGGCTTTGCTTGATCAAACATTGAAGTATTTCGCGACAGGGTGGTAAGTGATGATCGCCGAGGTGGATTGTTCGGGATAGATTTGCTCACTTTCGTCCATGTACATGCCAATGCGGTCGGTTTTCAGGAGGTCTAACTGGGTGTATTGATCCAAGATATTCGGACAAGCCGGATAACCAAAACTATAGCGAGAGCCTTGGTAGCGCTGTTTCAACATATCTTTAATATTGTCGGGTTCAGCATCCCCAAAGCCCAATTCCCGTCGAATCCGGGCGTGACACCATTCTGCAAGGGCTTCTGCCGTTTGGACAGCGATACCGTGGTAGTAGAGATAATCGGTGTATTCGTCGGCGGCAAAGAGTTTTCGGGCGTATTCCGTCGCAATTTCCCCCACGGTCACCGCCTGCATGGGAAATACATCCAAAACTCCCGATTCAGTGGACGCAAAGAAATCGGCGATGCACAGGCGTTTGCCGGATTTTTGCCGGGGAAATTCAAAGCGGGCCACTTCGCTAAGGGTCTGTTCGCTGACATATTCGTCGGGATCATAAATGATCAAGGTGTTGCCTTCCGATTGGCAGGGGAAATAACCATAAATCACTGTCGGATCAAGGATTTTTTCGGCGATCGCCTTTTGTTTCCATTGTTCTAAAAGCGGATGGACGGTGTCTTGGATAAATTGATCGTATTCTTCTTTAGATTGTTCTTTGGTTTTGCGGAATTGCCATTGACCGACAAATAACGCCTGAAGATCAAGATGCCAAAAAATTTCCTCTAGATCAAGGTCTTCCGCCCGGAGAATTTTTGTCCCCCAGAAGGGAGGCCGGGGACGGGCGATATTATCCTCGACAAATTCAGAGCGACGGGTATCGATAACTTCTGGTTCTTGGGATTTGGTTTCTTCGACGGCAATTTCTTCACCATCGCCGCTATAGGTGCGCTGGTTCGCCTCGGCATAGTCCCCTAGGAAACCATCAAAATCGTCCCATTGCTGCTCGGCCTTAGCGGGCATGAGTTTATCCATGAAATGGAGATCAGCAAAGGCATCTTTCCCGTAAATCACTTGTCCTTTGTAGGTATTTTGACAGTCTTGATAAACGAATTTGGGCGTTAAAGCAGCTCCGCCTAAAATCACGGGAACGGTAATGCCTTTTTCGTTAAAGGCTTCTAAATTGTCCTTCATAAAGGCAGTGGACTTTACCAACAACCCACTCATGGCAATACAATCTGCACCATTTTCTTCGTAGGCTTGGATGATGTTTTCAACGGGTTGTTTAATGCCCAAATTAATCACTTTATAGCCATTGTTAGACAGAATAATATCAACTAAATTCTTACCGATATCGTGGACATCGCCCTTCACGGTGGCAATGATAAATGTACCTTTGCCGCTATCATCGCCTTCTTCTTTATCCATGTAGGGTTCGAGAAAAGCAACGGCGGCTTTCATGGTTTGGGCTGACTGCAAAACAAAGGGTAATTGCATTTGGCCAGAGCCGAACAGTTCCCCCACAACTTTCATGCCGTCGAGCAGGAAAATATTAATAATATCAAGGGGTGGATATTGCTCCAGAGCTTCAGTTAAAGCCTCTTCTAAACCAAGTCGTTCGCCATCAATAATGTGCTGTTTTAAGCGTTCATTAACAGGCAGATTTTTATCAATGGCTTCGGATTTTTTCGCTTTTTTACCAGCAAATAATTCAGTGAGTTTCGTTAGCGGATCGTAGGTGCAAACTTCCCCCTCAAATTCGCGGCGATCGCCAATCAGATCCCGGCAAATTTTGATATGCTCTGGATCAATTTTCGCCATCGGTAAAATCTTACTGGCGCTCACAATCGCCGAATCCATTCCCAACTGCATCGCATCATGCAAAAAGACAGAGTTCAACACCTGGCGCGCCGCCGGATTTAGGCCGAAGGAAATATTAGAAACCCCAAGGATAATGTGACATCCTGGCAATTCCTTGTGAATTCTTTCAATCGCGTCGAGGGTCGCCTGTCCGTTATTTCTATCTTCCTCAATCCCCGTGGAAATCGGTAAAGCCAGGGGATCAAAGAACACTTCATGGGCGGGCAGGCCATAGGCGATCGCCGCATCATAGGCACGTTTGGCAATCTCAAATTTCTTCTCGGCGGTGCGGGCCATTCCTTCTTCGTCGATGGTGCCGATTACCACCCCGGCCCCGTATTTTTTCGCCAAGGAAAGCACCTGATAAAAACGCTCTTCACCGTCTTCATAGTTGGTGGAATTGAGAATACATTTTCCGCCAGCCACCTTTAAACCAGCCTCCATTTTTTCCCATTCGGTGGAATCAAGCATCAAGGGCAGGGTGACGTTATTCACCAAACGAGAAGCCAATTCATGCATATCGCGCACCCCGTCCCGCCCGACATAATCGACGTTCACATCGAGGACATGGGCACCTTCTTTTACCTGGGATTTGGCGAGTGACACCAGGCTATCCCAATCTTCTTCGTTTAATAATGTGCGGCATTTTTTCGAGCCACTGGCATTTAAGCGTTCGCCAACAATTAAAAAGGAGTTGTCTTGGATATAGGGTTGGGGACTATAGATCGAGGCCGCAGCGGGTTCATATTCAGGGTGACGCTCTTTTGGCGTGAGTTCAGCCGCAATTTCTGCTAGGGCTTGAATATGTTCGGGGCGCGTCCCGCAACAACCGCCGATTACCTGGACACCGAGATCCTCGACGAAGTGCATCATTGCCATCTTCATTTCGAGGGGTGTGAGCTTGTAGTGGGCCTGGCCGCCAACGTTTTCGGGCAATCCAGCGTTTGGGATACAAGACACGATAAAGGGGGAATGCTCCGACAAATATTTAACGTGTTCCTTCATCAGGTCGGGGCCAGTGGCACAGTTCAACCCTAAAATGTCGATCTTGTAGGGTTCGAGAATGGCAACGGCAGCGGCAATCTCAGTGCCCACCAGCATCGTGCCCATGGTTTCCATCGTCACCGAGACCATGATCGGCAGGCGATCGCCTTTTTTCGTAAAGGTGCGTTCAATGCCATTGAGGGCCGCTTTAATTTGCAGCACATCCTGGCAGGTTTCCACGAGCATCAGATCCGCGCCGCCATCATAGAGACCTTCGGCCTGTTCCGCAAAGGCATTTTCCAGGGTGTCGTAATCAATGTGGCCCAAGCTCGGTAATTTTGTCCCTGGCCCAATAGATCCGGCGACAAAACGGGGTTTTTCGGGAGTCGAAAATTCTGCCGTGACGCTTTTGGCGAGTTCTGCGGCCGCTTTATTCAACTCATAGGCCTGATCAGCAAGGTCATATTCTGCGAGCACCACCGATGTACCACCAAAGGTATCCGTTTCGATCACATCGGCCCCAGCCGCTAGGAAAGCACGATGTACCGTCGCCACGGCTTCCGGCTTGGTTTTGACTAAATATTCATTACAGCCCTCATATTCGGCCCCCCCAAAATCTGCCGCCGTCAAATTCTGTACTTGCAGATTGGTGCCCATTGCCCCATCAAACACAAGGACAGGACGCTCAGGACTATGTAGGCGATCGAGGAAGGCACTTTTCATGGAGAAATGTTTCGGCGGTATGGAACGAAGATAAATAATGGCGTTCTATATTCTAACCTGATTGCCCGGCCTGGGTTTGTCTGTTTTTTCTATTGTTTTGAGCAGATTATTCCCTGATTTTTGGGAGCGATCTGCTGGAAAAAAGTCGATAAATAATTATCGCTTTGTACTCTTCTTAGGAATTGTCATCGGGGGCGATCGCCTCAGTTTCAGTTGAAGCCTCCGGTGCTTTCGGGGTCGTACGCGCTGGGGCTGGCGGATTAGCCGGAGTCGAGTTTGTTGAATTGGTGGGGGCAGGTTGGGGTTTCGGCATAAACGCCGCACAAAAAGCGGGTTCGTATCTATAGTTCACACTGACCCGGTAGTTGCTATTTTTCCCATCAAAACGGGCGTTACGAATATCTTGACTCGCTTGGTTATCCAAGGCATTTGTCCCAGAGCTTTGCACCAGGTTCCATTGGGAAGGACTACCTTCTGGGGACACGGTGACATTGTAAGTCGCGGTACCGCTAGCTTGGCTACTACAGGCCCCCTTGGGATAGTTTCCTGTCAGGCTACGATTGACTGCCGCTGTATTGCGGGCCGCCGTTTGGCTTGGGGGCGGTGTGTTGGCGCTGGGTGTGGGAGGGCGATTATTCGTATTATTCGTGCCACTATTACCGTTACTATTGCTACTGCCATTGTTATTGCGCAGTTCCCGTGGTTTAAGCAGATCGGCATCAAAGTACACTTCGCCCCTGTTGGGGTTATTGGTGCGGGGTTGGAGGGCGATCGCCGCTTCTTCTTCGAGTCGCCGTTGCCGTTCCACTAATTCCGGGTCGGGTTTGGTGGGAATCGTGAACTGTTGCTGTTGGCTAGAATTTCCATTGGGTCTGGGGGGGGTCAAGGTCGGTAAAGCGCCCCGCTCTGTCTCTGTTGGTGCATTAGGAAGCTGGGAACTGGTCTGGTTCGGAACGTTCGGTGGTGGCGGCAAAAAGCTCATATTCCGGGGGGGCGGCGGTGGTGCAAACCCGGTATAGCTACTGGAGATTGGGGGCGGACTGAGGGGAATAAAGGAAAAACTATCTTGCCCTAAACTGGGAGCCATGGGTGTTGGTAGGGTATTGAGGCCAGTAATGTAGGTCCCGTTGGGATCCATCCCCTGACCATTCAAGCCAGACAAGTCCAAATTAAAATCTGGGCTCGCCTCGAAAATTGATAAATCTAAAGATGCTGTTGTCGAAGGGAGACGATTTTGCACCTCTGGGGGTAAATCCACCACCCTCACTACCGAACGCTCCTGGGACTCTGGGGGCGCATTGTCAAAGCTGGCCCACAGGGGAATCGTCGCTGCTGCCAACCCATGCAAGGCAATAGAACCGATGACGGCTGCTCCCTGGGGACGACGGGCATAATCACCCAAATTTCTGAAGCTTTGGAAGAATTGGTCTCTGGGGCTAGCGAGGCTTTTGTCTAACATGAATCCAAAGGGGGCCGAGGGCAGATAGATGGCAAAAGATTGCTGTTCGATTCTAACTGATCACTCCAGCAAATTTGGCACAGAATCCATTCGCTAGAATGCCTTTAGAAATTCTTTCCAGGAGCAGCACTTTCCATGGCGAATCGCTTGGCCGACACCAAAAGTCTCTATCTCCGCAAGCACGCGGATAATCCCATCGACTGGTGGTATTGGTGTGATGAGGCTTTGGCCCAGGCAAAGGCAGAAAATAAGCCCATTTTTCTCTCCATTGGTTATTCTTCCTGCCATTGGTGCACTGTGATGGAAGGGGAAGCGTTTTCTGATCCAGAAATTGCCACCTATTTAAACGAAAATTTTTTACCAATCAAAGTGGATCGCGAGGAACGGCCAGACATCGACAGCATCTATATGCAAGCGTTGCAACTGATGACGGGGCAAGGAGGCTGGCCACTGAATATTTTCCTGACGCCGACTGATTTGATGCCATTTTATGGGGGTACCTATTTTCCTGTTTCCCCCCGGTATAATCGCCCTGGATTTTTGGATGTGCTGACGTCCCTGCGACGGTTCTTTGATGAGGAGCCGGAAAAACTCCAGGAGATTAAAACTGAAATTTTCACAATTTTAGACCGTTCTGCTCAACTGCCCCAGGGCCAAGCGCTCCTCGATCAAAATCTGTTTCTCAAAGGCCTAGAGCCTTGTACTGCCATTGTGGGCCGGGGTGATGCGGGGCCAAGTTTTCCGATGATCCCCTACGGGGCGATCGCCTTACAGGGAAGTCGTTTTACCTCGAATGCGCGCCATAACGGTTTGTTAGTGAGTACCAAACGGGGTTTAGACCTTGCCCTGGGGGGAATTTATGACCATGTGGGGGGCGGCTTCCATCGCTATACTGTCGATCCCCATTGGACGGTGCCCCATTTTGAAAAAATGCTCTATGACAACGGGCAAATCACTGAGTTTCTCACCAATCTGTGGGCGGAGGGGGTGACGGAGCCGGCCTTTAAAACGGCCCTAGAGGGAACCGTCGCTTGGCTCGCCCGGGAAATGACAGCCCCCCAAGGCTATTTTTACGCGGCTCAGGATGCCGATAGTTTTCTCGATGCCGGGCACCCAGAACCAGAAGAAGGCGCTTTCTATGTCTGGGATTATGACGAGCTCCAGACGCAACTCACTGCGGCACAATTTGCTGAATTGGAACAGGCATTTTTTATTGCGCCGGACGGTAATTTTGAGGGGAAAATTGTTTTAAAACGACGGCAATCCACAGCAATTTCGGAGAGCTTGCAAGGCATTCTTGATCAATTATTTACAGAGCGCTATGGTACGCCCCGGCAGACCCTCGATCAGTTTCCCCCCGCCCGCGATAACACCGAAGCAAAGGCAACAGCTTGGCCCGGCAGAATTCCGGCGGTTACAGATACGAAATTAATTGTGGCCTGGAATAGTTTGATGATTTCGGGATTGGCGCGGATCTATGGGGTTTTGGGCCTCGAAAAAGCTTGGGAATTAGCCGTCAACTGTGTCAATTTTATCCTCGAACACCAATGGCAAGGGGGGCGCTTATATCGGCTAAATTTTGATGGGGAAGCAGACGGGATGGCCCAGTCAGAAGATTATGCCTTTCTTATTAAAGCCCTACTGGATTTGCAGACTAATCACCCTAAGCAGACGCATTGGCTCGAAAAGGCGATCGCCCTCCAGACAGAATTCGATCAGCAGTTTTGGTCAACGGATTTGAAGGGATATTTCAACAACCGCCAAAGTCCCGAACTCTTGATCCAAGAACGCAGTTATCAAGATAATGCCACCCCTGCGGCCAACGGCGTTGCCATCTGTAATTTGATGCGTCTTTTCTTGCTTACAGAAAATACCCAGTACCTCGACCGCGCCACGGATGCATTGCTGGCCTTTGGGTCTGTGCTCGAAAAATCCCCACAACAGTGCCCTACATTACTTTTAGCTTTGGATTGGTATTTGCATGGCACCGTCGTAAAAGCGAAGCCGCAGCAATTGTTGAAACTCAGAAAAACCCTGTTAAATACGGTGGTGCTTAAACCCACCCAGGAATTGCCTGCAGGGAGTATTGCCCTGGTGTGTCAAGGGTTAAATTGTTTAGAACCTTGTCGCAGCGAAAGTCAATTGGCGACTCAGCTTCAAACAAGTTTACAGCGGTGAGGGGTGTGAATTAAGCAACTTCGGTTACGCTGGATTTGCGATTCAATCCGTCTTCTCCCCATAAGCGCCATGCCAGAGCATAGTCATTCCTCGCACCACTTGCCCCAAGATAATCGTCGGGAGGTACGGCGGGTGTTGTGGTTAACGTTGTGGCTGAACTTGCTCGTGATGACGTTAAAGGCTGTGGTGGGTTTGATCACGGGTTCCCTGAGTCTCCAGGCGGATGCTCTCCATAGTTTTACGGATAGCGCCAATAATGTGCTGGGCTTATTTGCCAATAAGTTTTCTTCACCGGAGCCCGACCGGGATCACCCCTATGGGCACCAAAAGTTTGAAGCAGTCGGCGCTTTGGGGATTGGGATGTTTCTGGGGATTGCCTGTTTTGAAATTTTACAGGGGGCGATCGCCAAATTAATTGCTGGTCAGAGTGAGATCAGCATCAGCCTGGGGGAATTGAGTTGGCTCATTGTCGTGCTGGGGATCAATATTTTTGTGGCATTCTATGAGCGGCGGGCAGGCCAAAGGGTAGGCAGTGCGATTTTACTCGCCGATGCCAAACACACCATGAGCGATATTTGGGTGACAATCCTTGTGATGTTGGGTCTCTTAGGGGTCTGGCAAGCGAAGGTTTGGGGGCTGCCCCAACTGCAATGGTTAGATGTGGTGCTGGCATTTCCCGTGGCCGCTTTAGTATTTAAAAGTGCCTGGGAAGTGCTCACTGATAATTTGCCCTGGTTAGTCGATGAGATGGCGATCGCCCCCGAAGCAATCCACAAACAAGTGATGACAATTCCTGGGGTGATTAATTGCCACGACATTGCGTCACGGGGTTTGCGCGGTCGGCAAGTCTTTATTGAAATGCACCTCATTGCCGCCGCCGAGGATGTGGCCACTGCCCATGCCATTAGCGAAAAAGTTGAACGTCACCTAGAGCAAATTTTCGCCCCAGCGAGGGTCACCGTTCACATCGAACCCAAAGCCTACAGTTCCGATCACATCGGCTTTGATGGCACCTCTTCTCACCCATAAAAAAGCCCCCACCAAAGGAGGCAATCCTTCCGTCAGGTATTGTGAGAATTCAGTTCTATTGCTGACGATTTTCCATTAAATTAGCTAGACGTTCGATGGCCGCCGTGAGGTTTTCTTGGGCCACAACTGCTGGATCTGGTGCAGGTGGCGGCGCGTCTATTTCTTCCATGGCTTTCGCTCGGTTAAATCGCCGTTGCATTTTTTCGATGGCCCGAATAACCAAGAAAATCGCAAATGCAATCACCAAAAAGTTAATTACAGCCGCCAAAAAAAGCCCGTATTTAATGCCATTAAAAGACAATTCGCCCAGGGCATCTAAATTAGCTGCACTCAAAGCAGGTTGCAAAATTGCCGGCGTAATAATATCCGCAACTAAAGAGTTGACAATTTGGCCAAAAGCACCACCGATAACGACGGCCACCGCCAAATCAATCACATTGCCCCTCATGATGAAGGCTTGGAAATCACTCCAAAAACTACTTTTTTTTGCCATAGATACTAATCTCTTAGTGATGGATTAAAAGCGATACACAAAGATAAAAGTATGATCGCCCCTATAAAGATAAGCGACCGCACCCAGCAAATCAATTTTCTTAACCAATTCTTAAAAAGAACCGGGGCGAAAAAGCAAAATCTAGCTGAAAACAAACCTTTAAATCAGCGTCGTCAACCGTCAAACAGTCGAAAATAAAATTACAAATTTTGTGCCCAACTTTACTTTAGGGCCGACAATTAATCACTTGTTGGCTATTTAGCCACCACTCCATAAACAATATGCTTCACTGGCAAAAATTCACGAATAATGGCGTTGTAATATTTGTGTTACTTAATACTGTTGCCGTTAATTTTTTATCTTAATTATACTTAAGAAGCCTGTTCTCTCAGTTGCCATCTACTAACTTCCTAATTTAATGAATAAAAGCACTGTGCTCGTGGCTCTAGGTCTTGCCGCGATGCTCTCTGGCACAGAGGCGATCGCCCAAAATCAGCCAGCAAAAACGATTACCGTGGGGGTTTATCAAAATGATCCCAAGGTTTTTATCGATTCAGGTGGGCGACCCCGGGGCTTTTGGGTAGATATTACGAGTGACATTGGGCGTGTGGAAAATTGGGCAGTGACCTATGTTCCCTGTGAATGGAATCAATGTCTCCAACAAATTGAACAGGGGCAACTCGATCTGATGGTGGATGTCGCCTATTCCGACACGCGAGATGAAGTCTTTGATTTTAATACCATCATCGTTTTGTCAAGTTGGTCACAGATTTATGCGCGACGGGGTGTTCATTTAGAGACGATTTTAGACCTCGACCAACGGAGAGTCAGCATCCTCGCCTCTGGGATTCAACAGGAAGTCCTCCGAGAAAGAATTAAAGCCTATGGCATTCAGCCGGAACTGGTGCCCATCGATAGTTATCCTGGGATGTTTGAACAGTTAGAGACAGGGGAAGTTGATGCTGCCATTGTCAATAATTTCTTTGGGAATAAATTGGG